>NZ_JACIZD010000002.1:0-300000 GCF_014359565.1 Immundisolibacter sp.
CACGGTGCTGACCACGCCGGCCAACGTCAACGACGTGACCCAGGCACACGGCCTGCTGCACGGGCAGGAAACGGTCGCGCTGGGTGATGCCGGCTACCAGGGCGTGGCCAAGCGTCCCGAGAATCGGGACGCGCCGGTCACCTGGCACGTGGCGCTGCGCCCGGGCGTGCGCCGGGCCCTGCCCGACGATGCGCTGGGCCGGCTGCAGGAAAGGATCGAACAGGTCAAGGCGAGCCTGCGGGCGAAGGTCGAGCATCCGTTTCACATCGTCAAGAACCTGTTCAAGCACCGCAAGACGCGTTACCGGGGGCTGGCCAAGAACCAGGCGCAGTTGTTCACGCTGTTCGGCCTGGCCAACCTGGTACTGGCCGGCTGGCGCCTCAGGGCGCGCGACACCCTCAGTGCGTCCTGAGGGAGCCCAAAACCCGGAATACCCGGCTGAAACGCGTACATTTACCCAATCCACACCCGAAAACGGGCCGTTTTTCCCCAAGCTCGCTCGCGCGTTGGCGCCGTCATGTCCACGGCGCCGGTTTCGGTGGATTGATCAGCGGTTCCCCAGGCGTCCGGCTGAGCATCAGCAAGCGTGCGCAGCGCGTGAGCGCCAACGGCGGCATGACGCTGTAGCCGCAGGCACGGCGGTCCAGCGCCGACCCGTTGCTGCGTCAGGCGGGGCACGCCATGCACGAGGCCAGCCAAATGGCGGGAGCCGCCTCTGCGTGCACGAGCCGGCCGTCAGGCAGCAGCCGGCCTGCGACACGGCCGTTCGCCGCCCGGCCAGCGCCGCCGCACCTTGACAGCCGTCAATCCGCCGCCGTGACGGCGCCGCAGAATGATCGCCGTCCGCTTGCTCCCGCAAGCCAAGTGAGGAATTCCGACATGAGCATCCTGCGTATCGGCAAAGTCGCCATCAATGTCCTGGACCTGGCCGAGGCGCGCCGGCACTACGGCGATTTTCTGGGCCTTACCGAAACCGCCAGCGCGCCCGGCACCGCCTATTTCAAGGGCTGGGACGAGTACGACCACCACAGCGTGATCCTCAAGGAAAACGACCGCGCCGGTCTGGACCACGTGGCCTTCAAGGTGCGTTTTCCGGACGATCTGGCCCGCATCGAGAGCACCTGCGAGCGCTTCGGCTTTCCGGTGCAGCGCGTGTCCGCCGGCAGCCGCATCGGCGAGGGCGAGGCCGTGGCCACCACGCTGCCGACCGGGCACCGGATCGAGTTTTACCAGCAGATGGAGCGGGTCGGCATCGCGGTCGGCAACACCAACCCGGAGCCCTGGCCAGACGACCGGCGTGGCGTGGGCGTGAACCGCTTCGACCACGTGCTGCTGACCGGCGAGGATCTGGAAGGCGTGACGCGCTTTTTCGTGGAAGGGCTCGACTTTCACCAGAGCGAGCGGCTGATCAACAAGGAAGGCGGCCTGCTGGCGAGCTTCCTGCACGTCACCAACAAGGCGCACGACATCGCCTTCATCAAGGGCCCGAACGGCAAGCTGCACCACGTCGGCTTCTACGTAGAGACCTGGGACGACGTGCTGCGCGCGGCCGATCTGCAATCCCGCCACCGGGTGCGTACCGAACTGACCCCGTCCCGCCACGGCCTCACGCGCGGCCTGACCACGTACTTCTTCGACCCGTCCGGTAACCGCAACGAGACCTACGCCGGCGGCACCTTCCCCCACTACGACAACGACGTAGTCACCTGGACCGAGGACGAGGCGGCGCGGGCCATCTTCTTCCACGGCCGGGAAATGATCCCCAGCTTCGGTTCCGCGCTGACCTGAGCGACCTCACTCATCCGGCGTTGACGTGGGTCAAGTCGGGCGCGGGATGGGCGTGAAACGATGGCTGCGCATTGGGTGTCGGCAATCTGCCGGCACCCGGACGCCACCGCAAGGGTGGCGGTAATGGTTATCCCGATCGGCCGCGCCGCGGTCCAGGGATGGGGTGGCGTCCCTTATCTGTGGGGGAGCGGGGACGCCACCTTTTTTATTGCCGGATATGTACCGGCCCGCCTGTCTGGCTTGAACCACCCGATCACCACCATGCGAGCGTCCCATCACCTGTGGGAGCGCAGCTGTGCTGCGCGATGGCGGGGCGTGGCTGGCCGCCATCGCGTTGCCAGTGGCCGTGTGCAGCCGGTCCATCGCCCGGCCCATCGCCCGGCATAGCCGGGCTCCTACACCGGAATCCCGCGGACGGGCGGGCGTTGCGCAAGACGCTGTCGCGGGCATGGCCCGCTCCTACGTCAAGCTGCACGGTTGGCTAACGGCGATCCATGCATGGCATCGCAGTGCGCAACGCCGGCCGCACTCAGCCGCACACCTCGCGACCGTTGACCTTCTTGCAGCCCGGATGCGCTTCGTCATCCAGGCGCGGGTCACGGACCGGCGGACGCACGCCCTGCGGGTGCTGGTGCCCGACGTAGACCCCGTCCGGAGTGCGGATCACGGTGGTGCCGTCGGAACCGACGCCGACGCCACCTTGATAGGTGTAGCTGGTGCCGTCGTCGCAGTTGGCGTAATGCCCCGTCGTCACGCAGTCGTGCGCCCACAGCGGGGTCGAAAACAGGCCGATCAGCGCCAGGCTCGCCCCATACATGCCACGCATAAGCCAATCCCTCCAGTACGTTTGCCAGGCAAATCCGGCGCGCCGATGGTAGCGCGAAGACCCGCCTACCCCGGCGCTGCCGTGGCACTATCCTGAATCGCATCGCCACCCTCGTGGCCCGCGCCCAGTCACGGACGACCCGCACAAACCACCCATCGAGCCGGGCACGAACCCGGCCGGACCCAGGAGGAAAACGTCCATGCCCGAATCCCGCGGCCCGAACCTGCGCCAGGCCCTGCACCGCACCGCCCGTCACCACGCGGACAACGAGGCGCTGGCGGACTCGCAGCACCGCTACACCTACCGGCAGATGCTGGCGCGCGCACAGCAGACCGCCGCCCTGCTGTTTGGCCTGGGCGTGCGCAAGGGCGACCGGGTGGCGCTGATGATGCTGCCGTCCACCATCCACCCGATCGCGCTGTACGGCTGCTGGGAACTGGGCGCCGTGCCGGTGGCCCTGCACGTGCGCGAGAAACTGCCGGTGCTGGTCAAGACGCTGGAGCGCATCTCGCCGCGGGCCTTGATCTACGACGGCAGCTTCGCCGAGCAGGTGGCGCACATCCGCGCCCAGGTGCCGCTGATCACCGGCTACGTGCGCGCCCGCAGCGAGGCCACGCCGCCCGACCAGATCCGCAGCGGCGCCGAGCCGGTGATCCCGGATGATCTGGACCGCTACCCGCTCGACTTCGAGCCGATGGCGCTGGCCGGGCACGACCTGGCGGCCATCGTGCTGACTTCCGGCACCACGGGCATCCCCAAGGGCGTGCTGCACACCCACGCCAAGCTGGTGGAAAGCTGCCGCGCGGCCGTCTACCCGTTCGGCCTGACGCCGCACAGCAGCACGCTGAACATGTTCACCACGTCCTTCATGGGCTGGTCGAACCTGGCCCTGCCCTACTTCAACATCGGCGCCCGGCAGGTGTTTCACGACCACTGGGACCCGAAGCGCGTGCTGCGCACCATTGCCGAGGAGCGCCTGACCAACCTGCTGCTGGTGCCCACCATGTGGCGGCTGCTGCTGCGCGAGGACGTGGAAAGCCACGACCTGTCCTCGCTGCGCCAGGTCGGCTTTGCGGGCGAGGTGATGGACCTGCCGACGCTGGAGGCCATCCGCCGCCGCATCTGCCCGCGCATCATCAACTGCTACTCCACCACCGAGACCGCCGTGTCCGGCGGCACGGCCATGTTCCCGGAGGACCTGGCCCGGCCCGACAAGATCGAGAGCGTCGGCAAGCCGCTGCTGAATTCCGAAGTGCGCGTGGTGGCGGCCGGCGGCAGCCCGGACGATGAACTGCCGCCCGGCGAGGAAGGCGAAATCCTCATCAGCGGCCCGTCGCTGGCGCAGGAGTTCTGGTGCGACCCGCCGCTGTCGCGGGAAAAATTCGTCGGCCCGTGGTGGCGCTCCGGCGACCTTGGCACCTTCGACGCCGACGGCTATCTGTACGTGCGCGGCCGGGTCGACGACATGATCATTTCCGGCGGCATCAACGTCATGCCCGGACCGGTCGAGAACGTGCTGCTGGCGCACCCGGACGTCGCCGAGGCGGCCGTGGTCGGCCTGCCGGACCCGCAGTGGGGCCAGCGCATCGTGGCCTTCGTGGTACGCAAGAATCCCGCCCTCAGCGACACAGCCCTGGACGCCGTGGTGCAGGCATCCGACCTGCCCGGCTACCAGCGCCCGCGCGAATACCGCTTCCTGGACGAACTGCCCCGCGGCAACAGCGGCAAGACCAACCGGCGAGCGCTGCGCCAGATGGCCGAGGGCGGGTAGCATGCGCTTTTGTGGACGGATGGCGCTTGCCGTGAAAGTAGATGTATCTTTTTACTCACTGACCATGCGCACGTTCGGTACGCAGGCTGTAGTGGTTCAGACGGAGACGATCGCGAAGCTGATCGAGCAGCCTGGGCGACCGGGGCACCGAAGGATCAGCAGGAGCAGTGTTCATGTGCAGGCCCAGCTTATCGGACATGGTGAACGTTATGAATCATGAGGTTGGTACACCACGCCCACATTTTTCGGACGTGTCTGGTAACACATTTATTCAGACAAATATCGGATAACTCACATTAGGTTATTAGAAGGGACAATTTATGTCGGTTGAAGAAGAAATCAATGATCGTATCGGAGAAGTCCGCACGGACACCTTTGACATGAGCTTCGGTGAAATTTCCAACTTGCACAAGAATAGGGAGCTTGTCATTCAGCCGGAATATCAAAGATTGTTTCGTTGGAGCAACCAGCAAAGATCTCACCTCATAGAATCCATCTTGCTAGAGTTGCCAATCCCGCAGATTTTTGTAATCGAAAACCAAGACGGGGTTTTAGAACTTATTGATGGGCTACAACGTACTAGTACCGTTTTGCAGTTTATCGATCCAGATTCAGTCGGCCTTGACCCCTTGACTCTCGAGGGCTGTACGCTTATCAGGGCCTTGAATGGCCTGACGTTTCACGATCTTCCGCTAAGTCTTCGGCTAAGTCTGAAGCGCGCGCCGATCCGTACTGTCGTCATAAAAAAACAAAGCAGGGGCTTTTTGCGATATGAAATGTTTAAGCGACTCAACACCGGCGGGGCGAATTTGGAGCCCCAAGAAATCCGAAATTGCTCTGCTCGAATGATAGGAAATGAGGGAGTTAAGTTTTACTCATTCCTCGTGGACTTAACGCAGGATTCCAATTTCTCCGCGTGCTCGGATTACCTACCACAACCCGAAAAGGAAAAGAAAGGTGCTGAGGAGCTTGTTCTCCGCTTTTTTGCTACGAAAAACGCGCGAAACCTTTTTCGGGGCAGCGTTCGCGATTGGCTAGACAACTACATGGAGCAGGTGCTGTTGGAACATCATGTGTTTGACTATGCGCAGGAGGAAGCCGAATTCCGCAATGTGTTTAGGCTTGCGAGGACCAAACTTGGGGAAACTGCATTTTTAAGATATCGTGGAACCATGCCCGTTGGATCACTGCCACCCGCATATTTTGAGGCTATTTCTATTGGCATTTCAAATACAAAGGCGGACATCGAACATAAAAGCGCCGATACTCTTCGAAACGTAATCACAGCTCTTGTTCAGTCTGATGCTTTTCGAGCGGTTACGGGTCCCGGCGCGAATTCCCGGGAAAAGATGGAGACAAGAATCCAGCTTGTCACTGACGCGCTAAGAAACGCATGAAATCGCAGTCGGACGAACTGGAAGAAGATCTACGTTGGCGGGAGGCAGAGCTGGCGTCGTTGAAGCGACTGGCCATTTTTCATAGTGAGAACGAAATAGTTTATCGCGCAACATTGCGCGCGTGCTGGGCGCTGCTTTATGCCCATTTCGAAGGATTTACCAAATTCGCCTGGGAGCTTTTACTAGATAAAGTTGAGGCCGAAAAACTTTCTGTTAAAGAACTTTCGAGGGAATTCCAAGCCCTCGCGTTGGAAAAAAAGTTTCAAATGCTTAGAGGGAATACTGAAACGAAAATGCTTTGGGAGTTTTTTAGCACGATCTTACCTGCTGAGCTCGAAAACTCTGCGGCATTTCATCCGGATTGTAGGCTACAAACAGACAGCAACTTGTGGCCGAATGTATTCGAAAGGGAGTGCGCTAGAGTTGGCATAAATTCCAATATTTTGTCGGATGAAAGATCCCGAATAAAAACGTTAGTTGCACGCCGCAACGATATCGCCCACGGCAAAAATATGACGATCAAATCCGTAGATGAATACACTGAATATGAAAACGCTGCATTTCTAGTTTTGCATGATCTAGCTGTTCAGGTGTTAAGCTTGCTTGAAGATCAGCAGTATCTCCAAAAAAGCTAAAAAGCCAGCGTAGGGTGGGCAAAGCGCAGCGTGCCCACGCGGATACGGCGCCACTCGCCGCATGCGGCTCATCGAAACCTCGTCAGAACCGCGCGGGCACGGCCTTATGGCCTTTGCCCGCCCTACGCTGACTGGCCAGGCCGCGGGCAGGTCAATGCGGTGCGGCTTTCATGCGCGTAGTGATGTCGACGGTCTCGACGCTGACGCGCGTCACGCGCCGGAGCAGCCCGCGTAGGGCGGAATAGCGCAGCGTATTCCGCCTTCCGGGTTGCCCCGCCGCCACTGTTACACTCCCGCCATGCCGCACTACGTTCGTGCTGACATCCCTGGCGGCACCTTCTTCTTCACCGTCGCCCTGCTCGAACGCCGCCGCCGGCTATTGGTCGAGAACATCGCGACGCTGCGCGAAGCGTTTCGCGGCGTCCGGCATCGGTATCCGTTCACCATCGACGCCATCGTGATCCTCCCGGATCACCTGCACTGCGTCTGGACACTGCCGCCCGCCGATGCCGATTTCTCCACCCGCTGGCGATTGATCAAAGCCGCCTTCGCGCGCGGCATCGCGGCTGGGGAACGGCTGTCCGAACGACGCCAGCGCACCGGCGAGCGAGGCATCTGGCAGCGGCGCTTCTGGGAACACGCGATCCGCGATGCGGCCGACCTGACCCGACACGTGGACTACATCCATTACAACCCCGTGAAACACGGCCACGCCGACCACGTTGTGGACTGGCCGTATTCGTCATTTCACCGCTACGTCGAGCGCGGTGTTTATCCACCGGACTGGGCCGCCGGATCAGCAGTGCGCGGGGTGAGTTTCGAGTAGCCTTGCTCTCGGAAGGCGGAATACGCTGCGCTATTCCGCCCTACGCGGTCTGACTGGCCAGGCCACGGGCGGGTCAATGCGGTGCGGCTTTCATGCGCGCTGTGATGTCGACGGTCTCGACGCTGACACGCGTCACGCGCCGGAGCAGGTCGATCACCGCGTCCTTGTGGTCGGCGAAGCGGTAAGTGTCGAACCTGGCGCGGATGGTCGGGTCCTTGGGCTTCTTTTCCTTGTGCTGGTCGAGCACCCAGTCGATGGCGCAGCGGTTGCCGAGCTGGTAGGCCCAGGCCTCGCGCGGCACGCCGGTGAGCGTGGTCTCGCTGTCCAGCGTGATGGTGCCGGCGTCCTTGTCGGATTTGAGCACCGGCTTGGGGCTCTGGCCGGCGGCGCGGGCCTTGTCGTCCGGCACGTCGATGCGGGTGAGCGGCCACGGCTCGACGCTTTCGTAGCCGATGTGCATATCCATCAGCGCCTTGCCCCAGCCCGCCCACTGCCAAAAATCCGCATAAAACGGAATGCGCGGGAATTCGCGCTTCAGGTTCTGCGCGTACTTCTCGCGGTACACAGGGTCGTGCAGCACCGCGTAGACGTAGTGGAAGATGGCTTCCTTGGTGATCGGCTGGCTCTTCTTGCCGCTGCCGGGCTGGTAGTGCTGCTGGAACTGCTTCAGCGCCCAGTCGGTGATGTTGTCGATGCGGTTGCCCGCTTCGTCCCACCGCCACAAGCAGACGGTCTGCCCGGCGTTCGGCAAGAACATGTCCTTATTGGGCAATCTGTCGAAGGCGAGGACTGCAAACCCCGCGCGGTCTTCTGCTGAAAAGCTGAAACCGGGATTCCGCGTGCTGGGCGACGGGAAGACGCTGAAGTTCTGATACGGACGGTGCGTTATCGCAGGAGCGAAGTAGGTGAGGCGCCGCACGTACGGCCGATAGAGCGACTCGTAGACATTGCTGGGGTCATACGCCAGCGCTGTGCCGCGCTGCATGTGTGTTTCGAGTTCGCTGGTCCATTTGATTCCGCGATCAACGAAGTCGCTTGTCGCTTGCCGTTGCGCGGAGCGCCTCCAACGCTCGGCGTCGGCCGCATAAGCATCGCAGAAGAACCGCACCCTGTCTTCAAGCGAGGACTGGTCGTCGGAGTAGACCCACTCGTCGCGATTCGTGACGATGCCCAAAGAGAACAGTTTGAAGATCACCTTGCTCCGGGACGCCTCACTTGCTTGCTTGGCCTCCTTCGTTGCCACCGGCATCAACTCATCGAAGTCATTACTCGTAACGTTCAGCCAGTTCTGCTTCGCATCCGGCCGCACTTCATCGAAGGCCAACTCCGACGCCCGCGCGCTGCCCAACCAAGCCAACTTCTCCTCCGCCGTCTCCATCTCCGGCCGCCGTGCATAGAACACGCGCGCGCCCTTCTTGCCCGCCGCGCCGTGGCGCTTGACGAGGAAGCTGATCGCCACGCCGGTCTGGATGCCGAACACATTGTGTTTCGTTCCGCTCAGCTTCGGGTTCGCGCGCACGTCGCCGCCCAGGTCCATCACATAGACCTCGGCGAACTCCTGCGCCACCACCTTGCGGAAGCCATCGAAGGTGCGGCTGTCGATGAAGCTGCGGTTCGTCACGAAGGTCAGCACGCCGTCGGCCGCCAGCCGGTCGCTGGCCCAGCGAAAGAAGCGCGCGTACATGTCGTACAGCTTGGTCTTCTGCGCCGTGCTCTCGTGGATGTAGGTTTGCTTGATGCGCTTGTCGATGCTCGGGTATTCGCGGTTCTTGTTGTTGTCGTTTTCGTTCACTTGGTTGGCGTTGTACGGCGGGTTGCCGATGATGACGCTGATCTTGCGGGCGTTCTGGCGCTTGATGCGCGCCACGTTCTCCTCGCTGACGCTGCCGAACAGGTCGTGCGTGACGCCGTGGGCGGCGGTGTGCAGGCCGACGTTGTCGAGCGTGTCCACGAAGCACAGGTTCTTGAACTCCTCGTATTCGCCGGTGATGGCGGCGTAGGTGGCCTCGATGTTCAGGTTGGCCACGTAGTAGGGCAGGATCGCCACCTCGTTGGCGTGCAGTTCCTCGCGGTACTTGTGCGCGAGCTTGGCCGGCTGGCCGCGAAAGTGCTCCAGCAGCTCGCAGACGAAGGTGCCGGTGCCGGTGGCCGGGTCGAGGATCTCGACGTTCTTGTCGATCAGGTTGCGCCCGAAGTGCTTCTCACACAGCCAGTCGGCGCCCTCGATCATGAAGCGCACGATCTCGCCGGGCGTGTAGACCACGCCCAGCCGGTCGGCGGCCTTGGGGTTGTAGACCTTGTAGAAATTCTCGTAGATGAGCTTCAGGAAGGCCTGCTTCTCGTGGTGGCTGCCGATCTGCGCGGCCGCGGCGCGGATGGCGGCGTAGTAGGCCTCCAGCCCCTTGAGCGTGGCCCGCTTCAGGCCGCCGGTGAAGAAGGTTTCCTCCAGTTTGTACAGCTCGCGGGCGACGTTGTTGTCGCGGTGGAACTCGCTGTCGAAGACCTTGGAGAAGATTTCCTCGGTCAGGATGTGCTGGATCAGCATCTCGCGCACGTCGGCGGCCGTAAGCGCCGGATTGATGGCCTCCTGCGCGTGCGTCAGAAACGCGGCCGATGCCTCGCGAAACGCCGCATTGCTGGCGAACTGCGCCTCGATCATGGCGCGCAGGGCTTCCAGCACGGCCGGCAGGTCGGTCTTGAACTGCGCGACGGCCTTGCGGAAGTCGGCAATCTCGGCCCGCTCGTAGGCGAAGAACAGCTTGAGCAGCTTCTCCAGTTGCTGCACGTCGGTGACGCCGCAGCGCATCACCTCGGCGCGGTTCTGAATCAGCACCGCCTGGGTGCTGTCCTCGAACACGATGTTGTCCTGCGGGTAACCGCGCTTGAACTTGAAGGCGATCTCCTCGTCCAGGTCATCCTTCGCGTCCTTGGCCTCCCAGTAGCCGAACGGCACGCGCAGCTCGTGCAGCAGCGCGCCGTCGACGAAGCGGGTGTCCCGGGTGGCGCTGTCGAGCTTGTACTCGGGGATGAAGACCAGGTCGTGCTGGCGGCCCCAGCCCTTGAGCAGGTCCTTGAAGGCCTCGCGCACCACCGACTCGCGGTGCGTGCCGCCGACCTTTTTCAGAAGGTCGAGCTGGGCGAGGTACTGGTTGATCAGGACTTGGCTCATGGGCGTGGAGTTTATGCCAGCCCTGTCGCTGGACGCGCCGCGCGGGCAGTCGATGCCAGGCGCCTCGATTTCATCGTCCGGCGATCAAACAGGCCTGTTTGTGGATCATCATCCGCACTGCAATCCGGCTGGCCGCGGGCGCACGACGCAAGGCCGCGCCGGGACATATAACGACAGCGACACAGGAGAGACGCCATGCGAGTTCTGATCACCGGCGGTACTGGTTTCATCGGCGCCGAAGTGGTGCGCCAACTGGTTGCGGAAGGCGGGCACCAGATCGCCGTGTTCCACGTCAGCGGCGCGCAGCAGCGCCTGGCGGACATCGCGGACCGGGTGACGCTGATCCGCGGCGACGTCGGCAACGTCAGCCACGTGCTGGACGCGGTCAAGCAATCTCGCCCGGAGGCCATCTTTCACCTGGGCGCGATCCTGTCCACGGCCTCGGACCTGGACCCCGCGGCGGCCATGCACGCTAACGTGAACGGCACCTTCAACGTGCTGGAAGCCGCGCGCATTCTGGAGGTGCCGCAGGTGCTGTTCGCCAGCACCATCGGCACCTACGCGCTCGGCATGACCGGCGAGCGCATCGACGACCTGACGCTGCAGCGGCCGCTGTCGTTCTACGGCACGGCCAAGCTGTTCGGCGAGGGTGCCGGCAATTTCTACCGCCACCGCTACGGGCTGGACTTTCGCGGCATTCGTTTTCCGGGCATCTGCGGCCCGGGCGTGCGCACGCCGGGCGCGGCGCAGTTCCATTCCTGGGTGGTCGAGGAATGCGCCAAGGGCCGGCCGTACACGATCGAAGTCGCGCCCCACACCCGCGTGCCCATCGTGTACGTGAAGGATGCCGCCCGCGGCGTGCTGCAACTGTCCCGCGCGCCGCGGGAACAGCTCAAGCAGTTCAATTACCTCATCAACGGCGTGCCGCCGACGCCCAGCGCGGAGGCCCTGGCCGATCTGGTGCGCGAGCGGGTGCCGGGGGCGAGGATCGATTTTCGGGTCGATGCAAAGCGCCAGGCCTTCGTCGACCGGCTGATGAAGCCGGTCGACGACCGGTTTGCCCGCGAGGAATGGGGCTGGAATCCGGCCTATGACACGGGCGCCATGCTGGATGATTTTCTGGCCGATCTGGCCGCCCACCCGCAGCGTTATCCGGACTGACGGCCCTACAGAAACCCGCGCCCGGCCGCTAGCGCGGCGGCCGTCAGCATCGCCGACAGCATGCTTTTGTGCTGCGCAATGCCCTTGCCGGCAATGTCATACGCGCTGCCGTGCGGGATCGACAGGTGCACGTAGGGCAGGCCGATGTAGATGGAACAGGCGCCCTCGAACACGGCGGTCTTGACGGCGATCTGTCCCTGGTCGTGGTACATGGACACGACCGCGTCGTGGCGGCCCTCGATGCACTGGCGAAACACCGCGTCCGGCGATATGGGGCCGCTGGCGACGATGCCCTCGGCGCGCGCCTGCTCCACCGCCGGGGCGATCTGCTCACGGTCCTCCGGGCCCATGGCATGCGGGTTCAGGCCCGCCACGGCGATGCGCGGCTGCGCCAGGCCATAGCGTTTCAGGGTGTCGTCGAGTAGCCGCAACAGGGCCAGCACATTGGCTTGCGTGACCGTCGCCGGCACGTCGCGCATCAGCACGTGTTCGGCGATCGGCACCACGCGCAGGGCGCCGCTGACGCGCAGCAGCCAGGTGCCGGCCGGCTGCAGGTCGTCGAGGTCCTTCAGCTTGCCGGTCAGGCGAATGGCGGTGCTGTCGACGGGCGCCATGATGCTGGCCTGCACGGCGCCGGCCCGGCCCAGCCGTTCGGCGGTCTCCAGCCAGTGCAGAACGGCTTCGCCGCAGGCGGCGGACGCGCGGCCAAACACCAGTTGCGCCGGATCGAGCGGCACCGGGTCCAGCACGTCGATGACGCCCGGCTCGTAACGCGCGTCGGCGCTGTCGGCAACCGCTCGCAGCGCGACGTCGATGCCGCAGGCGGCGCGGGTTTTTTCCAGCGCCGCCAGGCTGCCGATCAGCAGCGGGCGCGACTGCTTCTGCGGCTGCCCGGTGGCCAGCGCCTTGAGCACGACTTCCGGACCGACACCGCAGGGATCGCCGATGACGGTGGCAACGATGGGCGACATGACCGACTCCTCCCCGGGTTGTTGTCGGGCCTCAGTCTAGTCGTGCTTGCCCCCGATGTAGCCATAGCGGCGCAGCCCGACATACGAGCGCAGGCTGACCTCGAAACGGCTGCGCCGAGGCAGGGCATGGCGCCATTCCTGGTCCGGCACCACGCGCAGCTCGCCGTGATCGAAGCGCATCGGGTTGCCCGACACCGAGTGGCCGACGCCGACCCGCGCCACGCCCTGGCCTAGGAAGGCGAGTGGATCGGCGTCGGTCAACGGCAGATTCAAGGCGCTGACCAGCGGCGACAGCACGGCGCGCGGGTCGGCCGCCAGGTCCTCGTAGCGCAGGCGGTGCCAGGGCCGGTCGACGGCCTTGTGGGCCGCTTCAGCCATACGGTGGGTGCGGTTCCAGCTGCCGGCGCTGGCCCAGGCCGAGCGCGTTGCCATGTAGGCCTCGGCCCAGTGGATTTCCGGGCGCAGGCGCCGCCGCATCTTGGAATAGGCCACCGCCCGCGGATCGCGAATCAGGTGCAGGTAGCGGGTCTGAAAGCCTGGCAAGTGGGCAAGCTGTGCCGCATAGACCGGATCCTTTGACGAATCCACCAGCCAGCGGGCGCCGGATACATCGGCGATGGCCCCGAACAGACGGCTCCAGTGCGTCAGGATCGCCTCGCCCATGGGCCGCGGCCACAGCCCGCGCTTGAATGCCCGGCGGCTGAGCGCGTCCACGGCGCCGGCGTCAACGACTCCATCGGCGTCCAGCCGCTGGCGCACCTCGCCCCAGAACAGGCAGTCGTGAAACGGCTGCCCGCAACTGCACAGCTGGTTCTCGATGAAGCCCCGCCGCCAGACCCGCTGCAGCTCGCCGACCGACATCACCCCCGGCAGTTCGTTCAGCAAGCGCTCGAGCAGCGTGCTGCCGCTGCGGCTGGCACCGACGATGAACAGCACGCCGGTCACCGGCCGCCCGCCACGCCGGGCTTGGTCACCAGCACGTCTTCCAGGATCAGGTACTCGAGATCGCAGCCGAAGAACATGTCGAGCGCGTCCTTGGGTGAACACACCATCGGCTCGCCGCGGCGGTTCAGCGAGGTGTTCAGCAGCACCGCGTTGCCGGTGCGCGCCGCCATCGCGTCCAGCAGGGCGTGATAGCGCGGGTTGCTGGCGGCGCTGACGATCTGCACGCGGGCGGTGCCGTCCTCGTGCACCACTTCCGGGATGCGGTTCTTCCAGTGCGGGGCGACGTCGAAGGTGAAGGTCATGTACGGCGCCGGGTGCTCGGTGCCGATGATGTCCGCCGCCACGCGGTCCGACACCGATGGGCAGAACGGCCGCCAGCGTTCGCGGTACTTGATCTGCGCGTTGATGCGCTCGGCCACGCCGGGGTGCGACGGATTGCCCAGGATACTGCGATTGCCCAGCGCCCGCGGGCCGAACTCCATGCGCCCCTGGAACCAGGCCAGCGGGTTGCCGGCGGCCAGGATGTCGGCGGCCGTGGCGATGGTGTCGTCCAGGCGCCGGTACTGCGGCCGGGCCGGGTGGGCAGCGCAGGCGGCCAGGCACTCCTCGGTGCTGTAGTCCGGACCCAGATAGGCGTGGCGCATGGGCTGCACGGTGTCACCGGCACCGGCGGCCACATAGGTGGCCGCGCCCAGCGCCGTGCCGGCATCGCCCGCCGCCGGCTGCACGAACAATTGCTCGACCTGCGGCAGGGCCATCAGGCGCTGGTTCAGCTTCACGTTCAGAGCCACGCCGCCGGCATAGGCAAGCTTGCCGCCCTGCGCCAGAACCGGACCGAGGTGCTGCTCGACCAGCTTCAGCGCCGTGTCTTCGAGCAGCTTTTGCACCGCCGCCGCGTAGTGGATGTACGGCTCGTCGATGGCGTCGCCCTCACGCGGCGGGCCCAGCCACTCGACCAGTTTCGGACTGAAGAAATAGCCCTTGCCGCCGCGCTTGTAGCGGCGCAGGCCGACCACGTTGACCAGCCGGTTGTTGACGCGCAGACGGCGGCCGTCGCAGCGCAGCAGGCGCGAGAAGTCGAAGCGGTTCGGGTCGCCGTAGGGCGCCATGCCCATGACCTTGAACTCGCCGTCCAGCATCTCGAAGCCCAGGTACTCGGTGATCGCCCCGTACAGGCCGCCCAGCGAGTCGGGCTCGTAGAACTCGGCCAGCTTGTGGATGCGCCCGCCCTCGCCGTAGCCGAAGAAGGTGGTCGCGTACTCGCCGCGGCCGTCGATGCCAAGGATCGCCACCTTGCCGTCGAAACCGGACAGGTGATAGGCGCTCGACGCATGCGCCAGATGATGTTCCACCGGCACGAAGCGCACACCGGACTGCTCGAAACCGAGCTCGCCGAGCATCGCCAGCGCCTGGCGGCGGTTGCGCCGGTAGCGCCGGTTGCCGTCGAAAAGCGCCGTCAACGCCCGGTCCGGCGCGTACCAGGTGCGGGCCGCGTAATGCCAACGCGCCGGCGAGCCCAGGCCGATCGGCGCATACGGATAGGCCACCGCGTCGACCTGATCCGGCCGGATGCCGGCCCGGTCCAGACAGAACCGCGCCGCATGCAGCGCCTGGCGACCCTTGGCGTGCTTGTCGCGGATGAAGCGTTCTTCCTCGGCCGCCGCCACCAGTTCGCCGTCGACCAGCAGCGCGGCCGAGGCGTCGTGGCTGACCGCGCCGGACAGACCCAGCACGATCACGGTGCGAGCCCGGCGTCGGTCAGTGCCTGCTCGAGCTCGGCCAGCAGCGCCGGCTGATCGGCCCAGTTGGCGCGCAGGCGCGCCAGATCGCGGGCAAAGGCCCGCTCGAACGCGGGGCGTCGCCGGTGGCGGCGCAGGGCATCGAGGTCCAGCAGCATCAGGTTGTCGTCTTGGTCGACCAGCAGGTTGGTGGCCTTGAGGTCACCATGACTCAGATTCAGGCGCTTTAAGTCCCGCAGCAGCGCGCACAGGCGGTCCAGCAGCGCCGCCCGCCGCCCCGGCGCGGCCGCCGCCAGCGCGGCGCCGAGTAGTTCCCCCGGCACGTACTCGCTGAGGTACCAGGCCCGTCCGCGCAGGCAGCCGAAGCGGTTTTCCAGCAGCGCCACCGGCCGCGGCGTCGGCAGGCCCCACAGCATCAGGCGCTGCGCATTGCGCCAGCTGTGCCAGGCGCGGCTGGGTCGCCAGCAGCGGCGCAGCCAGTGGCCGAAATTCTTCAAATTGTAGCGTTTCACCACCCGTGGCCGGCCGTCGATATCGACCCGCACCACGCTGGCGCTGTTGCCGCGCTTGAGCCAGTCGGCATTCAGGTTCTCGAACGGCGCATCCGGCGCGGCCAGCCACGCGCGCAGGGCCGGCGTATCGTCACGGCGATCGAGCACCTGCAGCCGACGCAGCGTGCGGCGGGCATCGAAGGCCGTGCAAGTGCGAAGCGCCTTGTCGATGTGCTGCATCTCGCGCCGGCGCCGCGCACGGTCGATCAGCCGCTGCAGGTCCTCGCGCGGCAGCGGCCGGGCGATGGCGCCATACAGCGCGCACCACTCGCCGAGGCGCTCATCCACGGCCGGCGGGAACTGCGCCAGCCACAGGGCCAGGTTGCCAAGCGCCCGCCGGGCCGGCAGCGGCTGAGCCGATGTGCGGATGCCGGCGCCGTCGAGCGTCCAGGCCACGCCGCTGCGCACCAGAAAATTGGCCAGGTGTGCGTCGCGCTGCTCGACGCCGGCGGCATGGTGGGAAGCCACCGCCCGCAGCACGGCCGGCAAGGCGGCCTCGGCCAGCGCATCGGCGCCGGCGCCGGGCAGCCACGCGGTCAGGACCAGCCAGCCCGGCGGTTCATCGAGCGCGCCCGCGTAAAGCACGTCCGGCGCCGCGATGCCACGTCGATGCAGGGCCTCGAAGCCATGCCACTCGCGCTCGAAGTGGCGCCGCGCCTGCCGGCCGGCCAGAAACAGCTTGGCCACCACCGGCCGCTGATCGCGCTCCAGGGTGCCGGCCAGCGTCCAGCGGCGGCCCGGCAGGATGCGCAAGGCACAGTCGCAGTGCAGAAGGCCGAGCTCCGGCACGTCGATCCGCAGCGGCAGGTCGGGCAGTCCGCTCACACCGGCACCGGCAGGCGCGGCGTGCGTCCATGCGCCTTGCGATACAGAAAAACCGCCTGCCGGCTCACCTGGCGCCAGAACGGCCGGCCAAGCTGTGCCCGCAGCGGCGTGCCGCCGTACAGGCGCATGAAGCGGTAGCAGTCGTGGCGCGTCAGGCCCGCATCCAGGGCCGAGAAATACAGGCCGGCAATGTCCTTCAGCCGCCAACGCCGCGGCGTGCGCCGGCGCAGCTGCACCCGGTGCAGGTCGATCAGGTGCAGGTCGAGCCGGCCACCGGGCTGCGTGAGACCCGGACTGTCCTGCCGCAGCAGGAAGTGGCACAGGTAGAAATCGCGGTGGTTCACGCCGTGCTCGTGCAGGGTGCGGGCGGTGCTGGCCAGCTGCCGCAGCAGCTGGCGTTTCAGGATCAACTGCTCGGCAGTCCAGTGCGAACGCTCACCCCAGCCGGCGCACAGCTCCTCCAGGCTCAGCGTGTCCTGCAGCGCCACGGTGAGCGCGAAGGACGCGTGCCGGGCCGGGTTGCGGCCGCGCTGCCCCCAGCCGGCCAGCTGCAGGGTCGGGATGCCGAGCGCCTCCAGACGGCGGATGGCGCGCACTTCGGTGCCGGCGCCCAGCACCGGCAGGCGCAGCTGCAGCAGGTTCTTGAAGATTTCCCGCCAGCCGACGCCGCGGTGGCGCTTCAGGAAATAGTCTTGGCCGGCGATCGACACGCGCAGCGTCTGCCGGCCGCCGGTCTCCCGGTAGACCTCGCCGGGCATGCTCATCAGCGCGTCGAACGGATCGGCGCCGAGCGCGCCCCGCACGACCGGCTCGAGCTCCAGCCTCATCGGCGCAGCACCTGTTCGATCGTGTCGGCGGCGCGATCGTGCAGATGCCACAGGTCCTGCGTGCGCCCGTAGGCGATGCCGGCCTGCCGCCAGGCCGGGCGCTCGTCGCCGCCGAGCATGCGCGCCAGGGCGGCATCCAGGTCGGCCTGCCGAAACGGCTCCGGCAACACCAGCCCGCAGCCGCTGGCCGCCACGTGCTCGGCGTAGCCGCACACGGCGGTGGTCAGCACCGGCAGCCCGGCCACCACCGCCTCGATCAGCACCGCGCCGGTGTTTTCGTAATAGGCCGGGTGCAGCAGCAAATCGGCGCCCTGCAGGAAGCGCGGAATGTCGTCCCGGCCGGGCAGGATGGTGAGCGCCCCGCCGATACCTAAGCGCCGCGCCAGGCGCAGGAACGGCCCCGGCTTGTCGCGGCCGATGGCGATTAGCCGGCAGCGCGCGCGCAGCCTCTCCGGCAGCGCCGCCAGCGCGCGCAGGCTGCGGTCCAGGCCCTTCATGCGAAAGCCCGAGCCGACCTGCAGCAGCAGGAACTGATCTTCGCCGACGCCGAACTCGGCCCGCAGCGCGGCGCGCAGCTCGGCGGCATCCGGTCCGGCGCGCCGATCCGGGGTGATGCCCGGCGGCAGCAGGTGAAAGCGCGCCGGCGGCGTGTGCCAGGCGGCCTGGTATCGGGCGGCCTCGGCGGCGGAGATGGCCAGGATCTGCGTGCGCCCGGCCGGATCGAACACCGCCCGCTCGGCCGCCACGAAGGCCCGGTAACGCCCCGACAGGCGGTGCCAGAACGCCCGCTGCGCCATGCGCGCCAGGTAGCAGGTGTCGGCGGCGTAGTAGACATCCAGCCCCGGCAGCTTGTTGAAGCCCACCCGGCCGTCGAAGTCCCGCGCCGCCACGGCGAAGGCGCGCGCAAAGTGCGCATACCGGGCGTGGTTGGTCAGGCCCCGCGCCGGCAGCAGATGCACCGGCAACTGCGGATCGCGCGCGCCCTGCCAGGCGATGGTGAAGAACTCCACCGCATGCCCGCGTGCCAGCAGCAGGCGCCCGATGCGCAGTGCATCGCGCTGCATGCCACCGTAGGGAAAGTACTTGAACAGGCAAAAGGCGATCCTCATGCCGCCTCCAGCAGCTGCCCCAGCTGCGCCCACACGGCATCCGGGCCGAGCTGCCCGTAGCAGGGCGGATGCACGGCACCCTCGGCCGCGAAGCGGCATACCCGGCGCAGGCACGGCGCGCACGGATACACCGCCTGCGCGCGCCGCTGACGTGCGCCCCAGGTGCCGGTCAGCTGCGGATCGGTGGCGCCATACAGGGCCAGCGTCGGCACGCCCAGCGCCGTGGCCAAGTGCGTCGGGCCACTGTCGACGCCGATCACGCCCTGCGCGCCGGCCAGCGTCGCGGCCAGTTCGGGCAGGCGCAGCGGCGCCAGCACCCGGGCATGGGCGTGGCCGCCGGCCAGTCGCTCGGCCCTGGCGCGCTCCACGGCATCACCCCACGGCAAGAGCACCCGCCGGCCGGCGCGCCCGGCGATCTCGATCAACGCCCGCCAGTGGGCATCCGGCCACAGCTTGCTCGGCCAGGTGCTGCCGTGCAGGAACACCAGATAGTCGCCATCCGCCACCGACGCCGGCAGGCGCGTGCGGTCGATGCCGTAAGCGGGCTGATCCGGTCCCGGCCGGTAGCCGAGCGCACCGCCGAACAGCGCCCGCAGCCGCTGCACCGCATGCTGGTGCCGATCCACCGGCACCGCGCGGTCGTAGACGAAGGCCGCCAGGCCCTCGCGCGCGCTGCGGCGGTCGAAACCCACCCGCGGCCCGCGCGCCAGCAGCGTCACCGGCGCGGTCTTGAGCAGGCCCTGCGCGTCCAGCACGCAGTCGTAGCGCTGCGCACGCAACTGGCGCAGGAAGTCCGGCAGCTGCCGGCTGCGCCAGGCGGCCAGCGGCGCGCGCCGCCAGCGCCGCAGCGCGACCGGGATCACGCGCGTCACCGCCGGGTGCCAGGCGGGGATCGCGGCGTAGGCCTCCTCCACCACCCAGTGGCATTCCAGCGCCGGCAGCCGCGCGCGGGCCTCGGTCAGCGCCGGCAGGGCATGCAGCACGTCGCCGAGCGACGAGGTCTTGACCAGCAGCAGCTTCACGCCAGCAGCTGCGCGGCGGCGGCCAGCACCTGGTCCGGCGCCAGATCGTTCAGGCAGCGCAGATGGCCGAGTGGGCACTCGCGCTGGAAGCAGGGACTGCATGGCAGGCCAAGACTCAGCACCCGGGCGCGATCCGACAGCGGCGGCGTGAAACCCGGATCGGAGGAGCCGTACACCGCCACCAGCGGCCGGCCGAAGGCTGCGGCCACGTGCATGAGGCCGCTGTCGTTGCTGACCACCAGCTCCGCAGCGGCAATCAGGTCGCAGGCCTGACCCAGATTGGTGCGCCCGGCCAGATCCACGCAGCCGTCGTCCGCGGCGGCGTTGACGGCGGCGGCGGCCGGCGCATCCTTGGCCGAACCGAGCAGCCACACCTGCCAGCCCTGCGCCCGGTAATGCCGCGCCACGGCCGCGAAGTGCTGCGCCGGCCAGCGCTTGGCGGGACCATATTCGGCGCCCACGCACAGCACCAGCACGCGCCCTGCCCTGCCATCCAGGCCCAGCGCCGCCAGCGTGCCGGCCACCGCCGCCGGATCGGCGTGCAGGCGCGGCCGCAGATCGGCCGGCAGCGGCGCACCGGGAGCGAGCCCCAGCGCCGCGAAGCGCTGCACCGTCATCGGCAGCGCGCGCTTGTCGAGGCGCCGGGCGTCGTTCAGGAGGCCGTAACGCAGCTCGCGCACGAAGCCGGTGCGGGTCCGGATGCGGGCAAAAAACGGGATCAGCGCCGACTTCCACGAGCCGGGCAGCACGATGGCCTGCCGGTACTGGCCGCGCAGCGCCCGGCCGATACGCCAGCGCTCGGCCAGCGCCAGCGCACCGTGGCCGATGGGCAGGTCGATGGCGTGGCGCAGCTGCGGCATGCGCGCCAGCAGCGGGCGCGACCAGGCCGGCGCCAGCACGTCGATGGCCGGTGCCGGCCGGCGCTGTTTCAGCCCAGCCAGCAGCGGTTCGATCATCACCATGTCGCCGACCCAGGACGGGCCGACCACCAGCACCGCGCCGGCGGCGTCCTCAGGCGGCAGTCTGGTCAGCCTCGCGCACCAGCACGAACACCGCCCCGCAGTAGGGGCATTTTTCCTCGCCGGTCTCCTCGATCGGCAGGAACACCCGCGGGTGCGAATTCCACCGGGTCATGCCCGGCATGGGGCAGCACAGCGGCAGGTCGCGGGCGGTGACCTGGTAACGGTTCTCGGCATTGGCCGGAATTTCGCGGGTCATGGCAGCCTCACTTCACCGGGGTCAGCCAGTCGAGATGGCCGTCCAGTTCGCCGTTGACGGTGGCGAAGTAGCGATCCTGCAGCAGCTTGGTGATCGGGCCGGGCCGGCCCTCGCCGATCAGGCGGTCGTCCAGGGAGCGGATCGGCGTGACTTCCGCCGCGGTGCCAGTGAAGAAGGCCTCGTCGGCGATGTACACCTCGTCGCGGGTGATGCGCTTCTCGCGCACCTCGTAACCGGCCTCGCGCGCCAGGGTGATGACCGTGTCGCGGGTGATGCCTTCCAGCGCCGCGGTGATGTCCGGCGTGTAGATCACGCCCTTGCGGATGACGAACACGTTCTCGCCGCTGCCCTCGGCCACGTAGCCGTCCACGTCCAGCAGCAGCGCCTCGTCGTAGCCGCAGGCCTGCGCCTCGCGCAGCGCCAGCATGGAGTTGATGTAGTTGCCGGTGGCCTTGGTGCGGCACATGGTGACGTTGATGTGGTGGCGCGCATAGGACGAGGTGCGCAGGCGCACGCCGCGCTCGAGCGCGCCCTCGCCCAGGTACTCGCCCCACTTCCAGGCCGCCACGATCACGTGCACGGTCAGGTTCGGCGCGCTCACGCCCATCGCTTCGGAGCCGTAGAACGCCAGCGGGCGCACGTAGCCGCCTTCCAGCTTGTTCTCGCGGATGGCCGCCAGGCAGGCGTCGGCAATCTGCTCGCGGCTGAACGGGATGTGCATCTGCAGGATGTGCGCCGACGTGAACATGCGCTCGACATGCTCGGGCAGCCGAAACAGCGCCGTGCCGCGGGGGGTTTTGTAGGCGCGGATGCCCTCGAACACGCCCATGCCGTAGTGCAGGGAGTGGGTCAGCACGTGCACCTTGGCCTCGCGCCAGGGGACCATCTCCCCGTCGAACCAGATGACGCCGTCCCGATCTTCCATGCCCATGGCACGAGTCTCCGCTGTATCGCCGTTTTGAAGACAAAAACGCCGCCCGGTGTACGCGGACGGCGGCGGGCAAGTTTACACGCTGGCCGGCCGGCGCTGACGGCTGACACCAAGGACACCGGCTGGGCTGGTTAAACTCCCGCCGCCCCCACCGTCACCACCCACGAGGTTCGCCATGTTCTACAAGCTGGTCGCCGTCACGCTGTTCGTGTCCTTCATCGCCATGTCCACGTCCGGGCTGCTGATGTTCTTCATCGAAAGGCCGTCATTCACCATCCAGATGCACCCGGTGCACAAGCTGTTCGGGCTGGTGATGGTGGCGGCGATGACGGCGCATATCGCGCTCAACTGGCGCGCCTTGCGCAACTACGTGCGGGCCCGCGCGGTGGCGCTGACCGGCGGCGCGCTGGTGGCGCTGCTGGTGGTGCTGTACGCCGTGGCCATCAACAACGAACTGCCGCCCGAAATCGCGCAGCCGCTGGACGCGCTGGGCGCACAGGCCGAATAACAGCATCTGAATAACAGCACCGTCCGGCGGCCGGCGCGGTCGCCGGACGGTGCCGGCATTGACGCGCGTCAAGACCGCCGCCGGCCGCACGGCCACAGTTTCCCGTCATCGATAACCGAGGCGGGAGAACGCGGCATGAAACCCAACGACATTGACCAGCTGATCGTCGACCGGCCGGATGATTGGCTGTTCGAGGTCAGCCGCAGCCTGTTCACGGACCAGGAACTGTTCGACCTGGAGATGCAGCACATCTTCGAGGGCACCTGGATCTTCCTGTGCCACGAAAGCCAGGTCGCCCGGCCAAACGACTTTTTCCGCACCCGCATGGGCCGCCAGCCGGTGATCGTCACGCGTGACGCCAACGGCGCCGTGCACGCCTTCCTGAATGCCTGCCCGCACCGCGGCGCGGCGCTGTGCCGCACCGCCCATGGCAACCAGAAGTTCATCACCTGCCCCTATCACGGCTGGGTGTTCGACAGCGCCGGGCGCAACGTGGACATCAAGGACCAGGACAAGGGCGCCTATCCGGACGCCTTCCAGCGCGCCAATCACGATCTCGCCCCGGTGCCGCGGGTGGGCGTGTACCAGGGCTTCGTGTTCGGCAGCCTGAACGCCGACGTGCCGGAGCTGGAAACGCACCTGGGCAACACGCGGCCGTTCATCGACATGCTGGCCGGCATGGGGCCGGATGGCGCCGAGGTGCTGCGCGGCTCGTCCACCTACACCTACCGCGGCAACTGGAAGATGCAGTGCGAGAACGGCATCGACGGTTACCACTTCACCAGCGTGCACGGCAATTACGTGGGCGTCATCACGCGGCGGCTGGAAGGTGCGCAGTCCGGCGATCGGCCGGACAAGGTCAAGACCGGCTTCGACAAGAACGCGCTGGCCGGCCGCACCGGCAGCTATGACCTCGGCCGCGGCCACGCCATGATCTGGAGCACCTTCCCGCGGCCGGAAAACCGTCCGCTGTGGGACAGCCGGGACGAGGTCAAGGCGCGCATGGGCGAGGTGTACGCCGACTGGATGCTGCGCCGTCAGCGCAACCTGCTGGTCTACCCGAACGTGAACCTGATGGAGCAGGCCTCGTCGCAGATCCGCGTGTTCCAGCCGATCGCGCCCGGCCTGACGCAGGTGCAGATCTACTGCATCGCGCCCAAGGGCGAGAGCCGTGGCCAGCGCGAGCGGCGCATCCGCCAGTACGAGGATTTCTTCAACGCCACCGGCATGGCGACGCCGGACGACCTGACCGAGTTCGAGGCCTGCCAGGACGGCTTTCAGGCCCGCTACGTGGCCTGGCAGCAGGGCTACGACCGCGGCATGACGCGCATGCTCAAGGGCGCCGACGACATGGCGCAGCAGCTTGGCATCAGCCCGGAGTCGAGCGGTCCGGACATCATGGACGAGACGCTGTACTACGGTCAGTACCGCGAGTGGCGGCGGCTGATCGGGCGCGGGGTCAGCGGGCAGAAAAACCGTATCGGCTGACGAGCCCGTTCGGCCCGCGGGCGGGCCTCCCACCAAAGCCTACAAAGACGGATATCGCCGCGCCCCCAGCGCGAATGCGCGCAGCGCCCGACGTCCCGGTTGCGGGCATGGCCCGCTCCCAGCAAAAAAACCGGCCAGCCCCGTCAAGGAGCCGGCCGGCTACCCCCTTGCCTCGTTGATTGACCGCTCAGGCCGCCGGCTGCTGCAGGCTGTAGTCCGGCACCTCGACCTCGACATCGCCATCCAGCAGCTTGGTGACGCAGGACAGACGTGCGTTGGCGGGTGCTTCCTCGGCGGCCAGCGTGCGCAGCTCGGTCGGGAACGGCGCGCTCAGGTGCTCCATGCCGGACAGGATCAGCACGACGTCGGACCCGCAGCTGCCCAGGCCGCACGAGGTGTGAATCGGCACCCCGCCGCGGCCCTTGATCAGACCCAGCAGGCTGGAGCCGGGCATCACCTTGCGCCACGGCCCGCCGTTGATGCGGATGCGCGCCATCGGCCTTACCAGCGCGCCACGGCGTCGAACAGGCCGGTGCCGATGGCATTCGCCACCAGGCTGGCGCCGGCGATGCACGCCCGCTGGGCGTTGATGTCGTCGGCCGGCACATATTTTTCGAGCACGCGCAGGCCTTCGTTGCCGTGTTCCATTTCCACCTCGCCGCCGTGGATGCGGAACCATTCGGCGTCTTCCTCGGCCAGGCCGTAGTGCTTCACCGCGGCCTCTCCGATGCGGCCGAACACCGCCGGCACCACGCTTTCCACGCCCACCGCGGTGGCGGCCATGCCCTCGATCCACGGCCGGTGGAACACGTACCCTTCCAGCACCATGCGCAGCATGTGGATGTAGGGATCGAACTCGAACGATGCCCAGTCCGGCCCTTCCAGGATGGCGTCGCCGGGGCCGCCGAGCGCATTCACCGCCTGCGCCAGCAGGAACGGGTGGTCGCGCTCGATATAGGCGTTCTCGAGCAGCGCGGCCTTCACGGCGTGGTCGTTCTTGGGGCAGCCGGCGGCCAGCGCCGACACGTACTCCGGGAAACCGGTGATGACCCAGCACAGGTTGGCCATCATGCGGGCGAACTTGTCCTTCGGCAGGCGGCCGGCCTCGATTTCCTTGAGCACCGGGTGCGCCAGCGCGGCGGCGGCGACCGGTTCCAGGATGTCGTCTTTCAGGTGCTTGAGCCAGTCGGCCTTTACGTCGATCAGATAAGCGGTGTGGACGTCGTGTGCAACGGTAGCCATGGGCTGCTCCTCCAGGTGATATCACCGCCGGCCAGTGGCTGGCGGCTGTGTGTTTCAACCGTGTGCCGAGCGGGTGGCCCGTCCCTGGTATCCCGCGAGCGATCCCTGCGGCCTGCGCATCCTGCGCAGGCGTCCTGCCGCCCGGCCCTGGGCAGCGCATCGATGTGTCGGTACCGGCGGCCCAACGGCCACCGGTACCGGGCGCGCCTCAGGCGGCGTCGGTTTTGGCGGCGCTTTCCTCCTCCGGCGCCACCATGTCCAGGTCCATGCCGAAGCCGGATGCTTCCACCTCGTGGCCCCAGATGTCGGCCGAGTAGTACTCCTGCTGGCTCGGCGCCGAGCGTGCACCCCAGCCGAGTTCGGACAGCCAGCCGGACGGGTTGCCGCAGTAGAAGGTCACGGCCTGATCGTTGGAGTGCTTGCCGATGTCGATGCCCACCGCCAGCTTGCGCTGACGCACCGCGTGATACGCCACGCCCAGGTCGTTCAGGTCCGTGTACTCCAGCATCAGGTGATTGATGCGCTTGGGCATCGGCCCGCCCAGGAAAGCCACCGAGTGCTGGCGATCGTTGCAGTGCATGAAGGTCGGCATGACCACCGAGCCGTCGGGTTGGCGCAGCTTGTACTCCACCGAGCCACGCATGCCGAACACCTTGGTGTAGAAGTCGTAGGCCGCCTTGACGTCGCTCTGGCGCAGGATGCAGTGGCCCAGGCCCTGATCGCCGGTGACGAAGCGCCCGAACATGGGGCGGCCCGGATGGAACGGCCGGAAGGTCATCACCTCCGGGCCGTAGAAAACCTCGGTCGGGTTGCCGCCCGGATCGTTCAGCTTGAGCAGGCCCAGCACGCGCCGCTCGTCACACTCGGCGGTACTCGCAAAGCGGTACGGAACCTTGGCGGCTTCCAGCTGGGCGGCCATTTCCTCCAGCTCGTCCGGACCCGGCACGCGCCAGCCGATGTAGGCCAGGTCGTCCTCGTTGCTCTTGTGCAGCACGAAGCGGTGGTGCCAGTCGTCCAGGCGCAGGTATTTGCGATCGCCCTCGCCGGCGTCGTGCAGCTCCATGCCGACGATCTCGGTGGCGAAACACTCCCACGCCGCCATGTCGGTGACGTTGAAGCCCATGTAACCCAGCTCGGTAACCTTGACCATACGTGTTCTCCCCGCGGTGACTGGCCTGCGCCGCAACCCCAGCGGTACCGGCGTGCACCGCATTACGCCACGCAGGCGGGCGGCGCACTTGACGCAGGTCAGGCCGGCGCATCGGCCGGGCCGCTGTACCGGCCGCGCGGGCATCGCTTATCCTGCCGACCGACCGTCCGGCAAGCGCCGAACGCATCGCCGCCAACGCAAATCCCAAGGAGAAACCCGCCCATGAGCGAGCCGCTGGTCACCTACGCCCGCGACGGCCACGTTGCCGTCATCACCATGAACCGCCCCGAGGCCATGAACGCCATGAGCGTGGCCATGCTCAACGAGCTCACCGCCGCGGTTAAGCAGTACGCGGCCGACGACGAGGCCTGGGTCGGCGTGCTGCGCGGCGAGGGCCGGGCCTTCTGCACCGGCGGGGACCTGAAGGAAGCCCTGGAGCTGATCGGCGACGAGCCGGCCAATTTCTACGTCATGCCGCGCCAGGGCCTGGAAGCCTTCGCCCTGGTGCGCGCCACGCCCAAGCCGATGATCGCCGCCGTGCACGGCTACTGCATGGCCGGCGGCCTGCTGCTGGCCAACGCCTGCGACCTGATCGTGGCCGGCGAATCGTGCAAGTTCGGCATTCCGGAAACCTCGGTCGGCATGCCGACCATGGGCTACCTGGACCTGTGGAAGTTCATGGGCCCGCGCGTGTTCATGGAAAAGGTGCTGACCGCCGAGCCGTTCGGTGCCGCCGAGGCCAAGGCCTGCGGCCTGGTCAACCGCGTGGTGGCGGACGACCAGGTACAGGCCGAGGCCATGAAGCTGGCGCAGAAAATCGCCAGCAACTCGCCGCGCTCGGTGGCCGCCCACACGCAGGCGGTGCGCCTGTCGGTCAAGTACAACCGCGAGGTGCTGGAGGAATTCCAGCGCCAGATATGGGACCCGGTCGTGTTCGGGCAGGACATCCAGGAAGGCCTGGCCTCGTTCGGCCAGCGCCGCAAGCCGGAGTGGAAGAATCGGTAACGAGCTGCCGATCAGCTCAAGGTCGTCATTCCGGCGAAAGCCGGAATCCAGAAATAAACCGCCTGGACCCCGGCCTTCGCCGGGGTGAAGAAAGCGTCTCCCTATTGCCACGAACTAACGTACGGGCGGCGTTCCAGCGCCACCCTCTAATAAGGAGGAACCCCGCCATGCTCGAACTGACCGAACCGGAACACATCCGCCTGCTGCGGGACCAGCTGCGCCGCTTCGTGGACAGGGAAATGCCGCGCGAGGCGGCCGCGCGCTGGGACCGCGAGGACGTGTTCCCGCGCCAGGTGTTCGACAAACTGGCGGAGCTTGGCGTGTGCGGCCTGACGGTGCCGGAGGAATACGGCGGCGCCGGCGTGGACATCCCGGCCTGCATGGCGGTGATCGAGGAACTCTCGCGCCGCTCGCTGGCCGTGTCGGTGCCGTACATCATGTGCACCTGCTACGCCGGCATGAACATCACCGAGGTCGGCTCCGAAGCGCAGAAGCGCGAGCTGCTGCCCAGAATCGCCGAGGGCAAGCTGATCTTCGCCTACGGCCTGACGGAACCCGACGTCGGCTCGGACCTGGGCAGCGTCAAGACCACCGCCGTGCGCGATGGAGATGAACTGATCATCAACGGCGCCAAGCGCTTTTGCTCCGGCGCCGACGAGGCCGACTACATCTACGCCCTGGTCTGCTCCGACCGCGCCGGTGCGCGCTACAAGAACCTGTCGTTCGTGCTCATCCCGCCGACTGCGCCGGGCGTCACCGTCACCGCCTTCGAGTGCATGGGCGTGCGCGGCATCCACACCACGGACGTCACTTTCGACAACGTGCGCCTGCCGCTGGCCAACCTGGTCGGCGGCGAGGCGGCCTGGAACCGCGGCTGGGAAATGCTGGCCGGCCCGGGCCTGGACGTGGAAAAGATCGAAGTCGCGGCGATTGCGCTGGGCGTCGCCTGGGCGGCGCTCGAAGACGCCTGGAGCTATGCCCAGGAGCGCAAGCAGTTCGGCAAGGCCATCGGTTCGTACCAGTCCATCCGCCACCTGCTGGCCGACATGCAGGCCAAGCTGTACACCGCCCGCACGCTGGTCTACCAGGTGGCCGGCAAGCTGGACGGCGAAGGCCGCCACGGCGTGGAAACCGCCATCGCCAAACTGATGGCCACCGAGTACTGCACCGAGATCACGCTGGCCGCGCAAAAGGTCATGGGCGCCTACGGCTACGCCAGCGAATTCCCCATGGAGCGCTACGTGCGCGACTCGCTGGCGCTGCCGATCTTCGGCGGCTCGTCGGCCATCCAGCGCAACAACATCGTCAACTGGATGGGCTTGCCGAAGTAAGACGGCCTCCCCGGGCAAGGCGACCTCGATCTGGAATCCGCATGCAGGATGGGTGCAGCGCAGCGAAACCCATCGATCCGCACACCGGCTCAGGTGCCCGAATGACCGGCGTCGGGACCGAGCGCGTGCCCGCTCCCGGACGATGGCTTACGGCGGGTGGCCTTCACCCGTCCTGCGCGCTGATCCATCCGGCGGACATGCTGGGGCCGGCTCGAGACGGCACCGGGCTCACTGCGGCCGCGCTCAGCGCCCGCCGACCGGGTGGGCGGCGATCAACCGCGCCTGGGCGGCCGCAAGTGTGTCACTGATGGCGACCGGGTAGGGCTCGGCCGCCGGCTGCAGGTCATGCAGCGCCGCCGGCAGGCGTGCCACCTGCGCCGCGGCGTTGGCACGCGCCTCATCGAGGCCGATCCGCCCGGCTGGCAGGCGCTGGCCGCCCCGCATGACGCACTCCAGCAGCGGCTCGCCGGGCAGGCTTTCGTCGTGGCGGGCGATGGTGTCGCCCGCCGCAAGACCGTTCTGGTAGCGGCGGAACACCTGCTTGCGGCCCGGCAGGCTGATCTTGCCCGGCGACAGCTTGCCGCAATCGTGCCCGCCGTAGGCCACCAGCTTGTAGGCGGCGTCCAGGTACGGCCGGTCGGCGACCACATCCACTGCGGTGCCGACGCCAAAGCCGTCGATCGGTGCACCGTCCGCCAGCAGGGCGGCGATGACGTGCTCGTCCAGGCCGCCGCTGGCAATGATGCGCACGCCCGTCATTCCTGCCGCGTCGAGCAGCGCCCGGCTGGCCTTGGCCAGCGCGCCCAGATCGCCGGAATCGAGCCGCACCGCGCCCACCTTGAAGCGCTCGCCAAGACGCTGGCGCAGCTCGATGACCCGGCGCACGCCGTCGAGCGTGTCGTAGGTGTCCACCAGCAGCGTGGTACCGGGGAATTGCGCCGCGAAGCGCTCGAAGGCCTCCTGCTCGGTGGCGTGCGCCTGCACGTAGCTGTGCGCCACGGTGCCGGCCACGGGAATGCCGTAGCGACGCCCGGCCTCGACGTTGGAGCTGCCGGCATAGCCGGCGATGTACAGCGCCCGGGCGCAGGCGACCGCCGCATCCACGCCGTGGGCCCGGCGGGCGCCGAAGTCCACCACCGCCCGGCCGCCGGCCGCCTGCACCACCCGCTGTCCCTTGCTGGCCACCAGCGTCGGGTAGTGCAGCAGGTTCAGCACCGCGGTCTCGACCACCTGCGCCTCGGGCATGGGCGCCTCGACCGTCAGCAGCGGCTCGTGGGCGAACAGCGGCGTACCCTCGGCCAGGGCATGAACGTCTCCGGTAAACCGCAGCGCCCGCAGGCGCTCCAGAAAGTCGCCGCTGAAGGTACCGAGCGAGCGCAAATAGTCGATGTCCTCCCCACTGACGGCGAATGCCTCCAGATACTCCAGCACCTGCTCCAGGCCGCAGGCAAGCAGGAAATTGCGCCCCGGCGGCAACTTGCGCGCGAACACGTCGAACACCGCCGGCGCCGTCATGCCCTCGGCCCAACAGGCCTGCAACATGGTCAGCTCGTACAGGTCGGTGAACAGCGCCGGCACCGGCGGGCAGCTCATTGCAGCTGCGCTCCGGCCGCTGCCAGCTCGGCAAGTGCCCGCGCGCCGTCGCCGGGCGCCCGATCGACCGCTCGCACCGCGGCGGTCAGCACCACCACCCGGTAACCCAGAGCCAGCGCGTCGAGCGCCGTCGCCCGCACGCAGTAGTCGGTGGCAAGACCGGTCACCACCGCGGTGGTGATGCCGCGCGCCCGCAGCAGGGCGTCGAGTTCGGGCGTGTGCCCTGCGCCGGAGCGCGGATCGCGCACTGAAAAACCCGAATAACCGTCCTCGCCCCCTTCCCCCTTCGACACCACAGGCCCGTTCACCTCGAGCGCCGGGTGAAAGGCCGCGCCCCAGGTGCCCTGCACGCAATGCACCGGCCACGGCCCGCCATCGGACTCGAAATGCGGCGTGTGCGGCGGATGCCAGTCGCGGGTATAGAACACGCCGCCACCGGCGGCCTGCGCCTTGGCGATCTCGGCGTTGATGACCGGCACCACCGCCTCGCCTTGCGGCACGTACAGGCTGCCGGCCGGGTCGGCAAAATCGTTCTGCACGTCCACCACCAGCAGGGCGGTGCGGGAGTCGTACTGCATCGATGCGGGCCTCGCGTTGGCGCCGTGCCATGATGCGGCAGCAACGACGCCGCCGGCCAGCGGGCGCGGCCGCAGTTGACGCCGATCATGGCCCGTCGCCGCCTGCGACACCAAGATGACTCACCCCTCACCCGGAGAAACTGCCATGCCCATCGCCGAGATCTGCAGCCGCGGCGTCGTCATCGCCAATCCGGACGACTCCCTGCGCACGGTCGCCGCACTGATGCGCGTGCATCACGTGGGCAGTGTGGTCGTGACCCGCGACGACGCCGGCCTGTGCCGGCCGCTTGGCATCATCACCGACCGCGACATCGTGCTGGCGCTGGTCGCCAAGGACGTGTCGCCGGACGCCGTCAGTGCCGGTGATGTGATGAGCGAACCGCTCGAAACCATCCGTGAAACCGATGAGGTGTGGACGGCGCTGGAGCGCATGCGCAGCCGCGGCGTACGCCGCCTGCCGGTGCTGGGGGCACAGGGCGAACTGGTCGGCATCGTCAGCGCCGACGACCTGCTGGAGCTGGTCGCCGAAGAGCTCTCCGGTCTGGCGCGCATCATCGGCCGCGAGCAGCGTCAGGAAGTCAGCCGCCGCAGCGACTGACGCGGGTCGGTGGCCGCCCTTGGCCTGCCAAGCTGCGTAGAACCTTGGCCGTCCGATCCACCCCCGCCCGCCCAGCCCGGGGCAGACCCAGGCCACGCTGCATTGTCACGACATAAAAAAGCCCGGTCGACATCCGCCGACCGGGCCCTTGCCGCCGTCCGATCGCAGCCGCTCAGACGTTGAAGATATCCATCTGCCGCGGGATGATGTCGTTGCAGACGACGATGTACTTCTCGCGTATCTGCAGCGCCTCACCCGCCCGTGTCAGGCGGTAGCGGTAATGGCCGAAGAACATGTCGGTGCGCTGCTCTTCGTGCTTGTAGGTGTTGACCTGGAAGTTGGCGGTGGCGATGACCTCGCCGGCCGTCGCCTCGCGCAGGCGGATGTTGGTCACGAAATGCCGCGTGCGCGGCAGGCGCAGCAGGGATGAGGACAGCCCGGACTCGATCCGCCACACGCGGTCGCCCATGCGGTCGCGGTTGCCGCAGTAGATGAGCGAGATTTCGCCCTTCGGGTTGTCGATCAGCACGTCGTCGTCGTCCCAGGACGGCGCCCAGTAGACGGCATCGTCCTGGTACAGGGCCAGCCAGTCGTGCCAGCGCCGCTCGTCCAGGCAGTCGGCCTCTTCCAGCAGCAGTTCGGTGACGGCTTCCTTGAGCACGGGATCAGGCCGCATGGCGCTTGGCCTCCTCGCGGCGCAGGCCTTCGGTCATCAGCTTCAACCACTGCCGGTACTCGCCGTGGTAGAGCGTCTCGTCGGCAAAGCGGCTGGCGCTGACCTGCGGCTGGAAGCCCAGCTCGCGCGCCGGCTCGTCGGCGCCCACGATGCGCCGCTTCATGCCGCGGTCGAAGTCCTGCCACTGCGCGTTGCGGCCGGCGTAGCCGGACTGGCAGGCATCGAACTCGGTCAGGTCGTCCGGCGTGGCGATGCCGCTGGCGCCATAGAAATCCTCGTACTGGCGCACGCGCCGCTCGCGGGCCTCTTCCGACTCGCCCCGGGGCGCCACGCAGTAGGCGTGGACCTCGGTTTCGTCCGGCGCGATCGGCCGCCAGGAGCGCAGCTGCGTGGAGATGCCGTCGAACAGGATGACGTTGGGGTAGATCAGCACCTGGCGCAGACGTCCGGCCATCCACTTGGCCTGCAGCGGGCCGACACGGGCTTCGAGCGCGTCGTACTGCATGCCCAGCGCCCGGTCGCGGAAGTTGGGCACGTCCGACCAGATCATGACGTGGCCGTTGCCCAGGTCGTAGTTGCCGTTCTGGGTGTTGTGCAGGTCGACCTTGATGGCCTTGACGTTGTCGGTCCCGCCGGCCGCCGCCGCCTGTTTGGCACGCTCCTGCGCCAGGCGAAAGTAGGAGGCGTGCACGATGTCGACGTGGTAACCGTCGACGCCGTTCTCGGCCTGCATCTTCCAGTTGCCGCGATGGGTGTAGACCGAGTGGCCGCGCAGGACTTCCAGGCCATCCACCGACTGGTTGGCGAACAGCTCCAGGAACGGCGCGGCCGCCGCCAGGTGGGTCTTGATGTCCGGCACGTCCGCATTCAGGCTGGCGAAGATGAAGCCGTGGTAGCTGGCCACGTGCGGCACCGGCGTGAGGCCATAGTCGGCCTTGCTCCAGCCGTCCGGATAGGCCCCGCCGGCCTCGTCCTTGACGTCCAGCAGCGTGCCCTGGGTGTCGTAGACCCAGCCGTGGTACGGGCACGCCCAGTGCTTGGCGTTGCCGCGCGCCTTGCGGCAGACCATGGCGCCGCGGTGCGAGCAGGCGTTGATGAAGCCGCGCAGCTGCCCGTCCGCGCCGCGGCTGATGATGACCGGCTGGCGGCCGATGACGGTGGTCAGGTAGTCGTGGGGTTTGGGGATCTGGCTGTCGTGGCCGATGTAGATCCAGGTCGCCTCCCAGACGTGCTTGATCTCGAGCTCGAACAGCTCCGGGTCCGTGTACAGCGAGCGGTGGACCTTGAAGGTCTCGCCCGGCTTGTCGACGATGCGCCAGGTGATGTCTTCGATGCGCATGGGGGCCTCCGTGGGGTGAAGGGAAAGGCGCTGACTGTGCGGCCTGAACGGGTCCGCCATGATAAGGGACGAAACGGCCCGGCGCCTCGGGTGGCTTGGCTTCGGCTTTGGACGTGCCGCGACCGGCCTGCTCATCGGCGCCGGTCAATACCCCGACGCCCCGCCGCCGGCCTGATGCCGAGCGACGGGGCGCCACGGGCGAAGGCTCAGCGGTACTTACGCGCGCACAGCTCGGCCCAGGCCTTGCCGCTGGCCACGGTCAGCGCGCGCCAGTCGTCCGGCAGGTCCTCGTACGGCGCGCGGCACGGGCCGGCCTTGATGTAGCCGGCGGCGTTGCAGCGGATTTTTTCCACCTGCACGTTGTACTTGGAGAATTCCTTGAAGTCCGGGATGGCGTTGGGCAGGCCGTGCAGGTCGTGCATGATCTCGCCCATGCGCGCCTTGTCGCCGGCGTCGATGGCCCGCTGCAGGGCGACCACCGGCTCCGGTCCCATGGCGCAGCTGGTCGACCACATGCCCTTGAGGCGATCGCCGACCAGGTCGTAGGCCATCGGCGCGGCAAAGTCGATCGGCAGGAACTGCACATGCGGCGCGGCGTCCATGCTGGCCGGCAGGTCGATCAGCATGTTCTTGGGGTCCATCAGGTTGCCGACGTACTTGCAGGTAACCACCGTCGGACAGTGCTTGCCGACGCCGGCCCAGAACTCGACCGGGAAGGTCGACTTGAAGAACAGCGGATTGGCGTAAACCATCAGGCCCATGTCCGGCACTGCCTCGGCCAGATCGGCGTAGAACTTGACCGAATTGGTGAGGGTCGGGGTCTGCCACAGCGGCAGGCCGACGAAGCCGCCTTCCACTCCCAGCTCGCGGAACTTGCGCATCTGGCGCACGGTTTCCTTGGTGCCCAGCGTGGTGATGCCGGCAAACACCGGCACCCGGCCGCGCGCCACCTCGATGATGGTGCGGGTGAAGGCGAGTTTCTCTTCCAGCGTCAGCGCCGCGCACTCGCCAGTGGTGCCGTTGGCGGCGATCGAGCCGATGCCGGCGGCGATCAGCTGCTCGGTCATGCGCGCGGTTTCGTCCAGATCGACCGAATCCTCGTACTGCCAGCCGCCCTGCCCTTCCTTGCACGGCGTCGGGATCATGGCGGATACGCCGCGGATATCGTCTTTGGTCAGCATGGGCAGGGCCTCCTGGCATCGTAAAAGGGCGGCAATGGTAGCCGGTCCGGGCTTGTGCGTGACCGGCGGCTACTCGTAGCGCAGTTCCCCGGCCTCGCCCCAGAACACGCGGTAAACGTACACGGTGTAGACGATGATGGCCGGCAGCGTGATGACCACGCCGACCAGGATGAACTTGAGCGACTCCGGCGCCGCGGCAGCCTGCCAGGCGGTGAGGCGATCGACCACCAGATAGGGATACAGGCTGTAGGCGAGCCCGATCGCCGCCAGCACGAACAGCCCCACGGCGCAGGCAAACGGCTCCCACGGCCGCGGCAGGTCCTGCTGGCACAGGCGCTTCAGGCGCCGGTCGGCGACCAGCAGCAGTACCGCCGTGGCCAGTGGCACCTGCAGCAGCAGGATGAACTCGGGCATGGCGAACCACTTGTTGAAGATGCGCTCACTGACCAGCGGCGTGGCAATCGACACCGCCGCCAGGCCGAGCGCCGTTCCCCACAGCGCTCGCCGCGCCCAGCCGGCGGCGCGCTGCTTGAGCGCCGAGCCGGTTTTCATCAGCAGCCAGGTGGCGCCCAGCAGCGTGTAGCCGGCCATCAGACACAGGCCGATGAGGGCCGCGAACAGAGAGGGCCACAGACCGCCGGCAAAGCCCAGAACATACTTGCCAAGCATGAACCCCTGCGCGAACGCCGCCAGCGCCGAGCCGGCCACGAAGACGCGGTTCCACAGCGCCTTGTGGTCGGCGTGGGCCTTGACCCGGAAATCGAAGGCCACGCCGCGCAGGATCAGTCCGACCAGCATCAGCGCCACCGGCAGGTAGAGCGCGGTCAGTACCACGCCGTGCGCGTGCGGGAAGGCCACCAGCAGGATGCCGGCGCCCAGCACCAGCCAGGTCTCGTTGGCATCCCAGAACGGGCCGATGGAAGCGATCATGCGGTCCTTGTCGGCATCGTCAACCAGCGGCAGCAGCAGGCCGACACCCAGGTCGAAGCCGTCCAGCACCACGTAGGCCAGCATGGCGACACCCATCAGGCCCATGAAGATCAGCGGCAGGGCCTGGTCCATCACGGCACCTGCGCCACGGTCGGCCCGGCGCCGGGCGAGTCGGCTGCGCCCGCCTTGCGCGCCATGTAGAACAGCACCCACACGTAGGCGAGGATCAGCGCCACGTACAGCGTCAGATACAGCCCCAGCGTCAGGCCAATCATCCCGGTCGGCACGTCGGAAGCCGCATCGGCGGTTCTGAGCAGGCCGTATACCAGCCATGGCTGGCGGCCGATTTCGGTCGTATACCAGCCGGCCAGCACCGCCAGCCAGCCCGAAAACGTCATGACCAGCAGGCCGCGCTGAACCAGCACCGAGGGCTCGCCACGGCGCAGCGTCTGCCAGGCCGCCAGCCAACTGACCGCCAGCATCAGCAGGCCCACGCCGACCATGACCCGAAACGCCCAGAACAGCGGCGCCACCGGTGGGTGATCCTCGAAGCTGTTCAGGCCGCGCAGTTCGCCATTCCAGTGGTGAGTCAGGATCAGGCTGGCCGCGTCGGGGATGGTGATCTCGAAGCGGTTGCTGCGCGTGCGTTCATCCGGCCATGCAAACAGGCGCAGGTCGGCGCCGCGCTCGGTGTCCCAGATGGCCTCCATGGCGGCGATCTTGGCCGGCTGGTGCTCCAGCGTGTTCAGGCCGTGCAGGTCGCCAATGAAGATCTGCACCGGAATCAGCACCGCTGCCAGCAGCACGCCGGCGCGAAGCGTTGCCGCGACCTCGGCGCTGCGCTCGCCGCGCAGGCGCCGGTAGGACGACAGCCCCGCCAGCAGAAACGCCACCGTCAGCCCGGATGCCAGCAGCATGTGCGTCAGCCGATACGGGAATGAGGGGTTGAAGATCACCGCCCACCAGCTGGCGACGTGGGCCTGTCCGTCCACCATCACGTGTCCGGCCGGCGTCTGCATCCAGGAGTTCAGCGCCAGAATCCAGAACGCCGACAGACTGGTGCCGACCGCCACCAACGCCGTGGCCGTCAGGTGCATGCGTTCCGACACCCGGCGCTGGCCGAACAGCATCACACCCAGAAACGTGGCCTCCAGAAAGAACGCCGTCAAAACCTCGTAGCCGAGCAGCGGACCTGCAATGTTGCCCACGCGTTGCATGAAACCCGGCCAGTTGGTGCCGAACTGGAAACTCATGGTCACGCCGCTGACCACGCCCAACGCGAACGACAGCGCAAACACCTTGACCCAGGTGCGATACGCCGCCTGCCAGGGCGCGCCGTCGTCGGCCCGCCCGCGCAGTTTGAAATACAGCAGCACCCAGGCCAGCGCCATGTTGATGCTGGGGAACAGGATGTGAAAGCTGATGTTGGCGGCAAACTGCAAGCGCGCCAGCAGCAGCGGATCGGCGAGCGCGTTCATGCCGACACCTCGCGCTGCTCGTCCGTGTCGCGCCCGCCGGGCAGCAACTGCAGCACCCCCTTCACCTTGCTCCCCAGCGCCATCAGGCGCAGCAGCGTCTGCGGCGACAGGCGCTGCACCTGGGCAAACCACTCGGTCAGAGTCTCCATCAGCGTGTACATCTCGCGCATCCGCTGTTGGGCGTGACGTTCATGCTCCGACTGCGGCTCGGCCAACAATGCCTCGCGCAACATGGACAGGGTGGGCTCGACCTCGCGCCGCTGGCGCTCCTCTGCCAAGGTCTTGAAGATCAGCCAGACGTCGTCCGGGGTGCTGAAGTAGTCACGCCGGTCGCTGGGCTGACGCTGGGTTCGCAGCAGGCGCCAGCCCTGCAGTTCCTTCAGGCTGACGCTCACGTTCGAGCGCGAAATGGCCAGCTGCTCGGCGATCTCGTCGGCGTTCAGCGGGCGCGGTGAGACGAACAGCAGGGCATAAATCTGGCCGACGGTCCGGTTGATGCCCCAGCGGCTGCCCATCTCGCCGAAATGCATCACGAAGTCGCGAACCAGCGGTCTCATGTCATTCATTTCGTAAGTTTCAGTAAATTGTGAAACACGAGAGCGAATTAAATACCATTCGACGCGCCACCGCCAGTGAAGAGCCCGGCAACGAGGCGCCGCGCGGCGCCGTTGCCGGCACACGCCGCCACGCTCAGGCGCCGCTATCGAGCCAAACCTTGCAGGCCAGCGAGCCGGCGATCATGGCCGCGACGAACAGCCACGGCTCCAAGGTCCCCAGCGTCAGCGCCACCAGCGCCGGCCCGGGACAGTAGCCGGCCAGTCCCCAGCCGATGCCAAACAGCGCAGCGCCACTGAGCAGCTGGCCGTCCACCTGCCGCTTGACCGGCAAATGGAAACGGTCATCCAGCCGCGGCCGCGACCGGCGCAACACCCACGGGAACAACGCCGCGGTCACGCCGGCCCCGCCGCCCATGACCAGGATCAGGCTCGGATCCCAGGCGCCGGCCAGGTCCAGAAACGCCAGCACCTTGTTCGGGTCGATCATCTGCGCCAGCGCCAGCCCGATGCCGAACAGCACGCCGCACAGGCCGCCTGCCAGAACCCGGCTCATGGCTGCAGCCCCAGCAGGTGGCGCGTGACGTACACCGTGAGCATGCCGCAGCCGACAAAGGTGATCGTCGCCACCAGCGAGCGCCGCGAGCGCCGCCCCAGGCCACACACGCCATGACCACTGGTGCAGCCGCTGCCAAGACGCGTTCCGAAGCCGACCAGAAAACCCGCCACCAGCAACAACCCGACCGGAAAACCCTGCCGCGGCACGAAGGCGTGCGGCGTCAGCCACCAGAAAGCGCCCCCACCACCGAGCATCCCGAGGATGAAGGCCACGCGCCAGGCGGTGTCGCCCGGCACCCGCGCCAGGGCACCGTTCAGGATGCCGCTGATGCCGGCGATGCGGCCGTTCAGATACAGCAGCAGCACCGCCGCCGCACCGATCAACAAACCGCCGCCAAGGGCGGTATACGGAGTGAACTGACTCACGAGCACCTCACAGCACGTCCAGCGGCAACTTCAGATACGACACGCCATTGTCCTGCGGCGGCGGCAGCTGGCCGGCGCGGATGTTGACCTGGATCGACGGCAGGATCAGGCGCGGCATGCCCAGCGTCGCGTCGCGGGCGGTGCGCAGGGCCACGAACGCATCCAGCCCCACGCCGTCCCGCAGGTGGACGTTGCCGGCGCGCTGGGCCGCAACCGTGGTCTCGCAGCGCGGCGGCCGCGGCGCGGGCGGGTAGTCGTGGCAGACGAACATGCGCGTGGCGTCGCCGAGCGCATACAGCCGCTGCACCGAGTGGTACAGCGTGGCCGCATCGCCGCCCGGAAAGTCGCAGCGCGCGCTGCCCACGTCCGGCATGAATAGCGTATCGCCGACGAACACGGCATCGCCGATCAGGTAGCTCAGGCTGTCGCTGGTATGCCCCGGCGTGGCCAGGACGCGAATGGTAAGCTCGCCCAACGGCAGGCTGTCGCCATCCTGCAGCAGGCGATCGAACTGCGAGCCGTCCGTGGGGAAGCCGTCGCCCAGGTTGAAGATGCGGGCGAAGGTCTGCTGCACCTTGCAGATGCCCGCGCCCACGGCCAGCGGTGCGCCGAGCTGTTCCTTCAGATACGCGGCGGCGGTCAGGTGATCGGCGTGGGCATGGGTCTCCAGGATCCAGGCCACATCCAGATTATGCTCGCGCACCGCCTGCAACAGGCGATCGGCACCGCTGCGGCCAGTGCGCGCTGCCGCGGCGTCGAAGTCCAGGACCGGGTCGATGATGACCGCCTGCCGACTGCCGGCATCGACGACCAGATACGACCAGCTGCCGGTCGGCGGATCAAAGAACGTCTGCACTTCATGCCCCATGATCGAACACCCTCATCGCCTGCTCGAAATGCGTAACAGGTCACATTCAACCGTCATTAGCAGCTCCTAATATCCGGCCGCCTCGCCCTCCACGACGCGCAACAGCAATGTCAGCCGACAACGAACCTTGGGACGCCTTGCGCCAAGCCACGGCAATGCTAAAGGCAATCGGCAACACACATCGCCTGCTCATGCTGTGCGCGCTGGCGCAGCGCCCCATGGCCGTGTGCGATCTGAACCGCCGGGTGCCGATCGCCCAGTCGGCGCTGTCGCAGCATCTGGCGCGCCTGCGCAGTGCCGGCCTGGTGGTCGCCCAGCGCGATGGCCCGAGGATCCGCTATGCGCTGGCCAACGCCCGAACCCGCCGGCTGATCGAAGCGGTGTGCACCGAATACCGGATACGCGATTTCGTGGCGGACCCGGCCGCGGCCCCAGCGGGCAGCGTTCATGCCGAACCGGCCGACACCGGCGAAGCGCTGGCGCCCCTTTGATGCAGCCGGGCCAGCCCGTGTTCGGACAATGAATACAGGGCCGGCACCACCAGCAGCGTGAGCACGGTCGAGCTGAGCATGCCGCCGATGATGGTCACCGCCAGCGGTCCGTTGGCCTCGAATCCGGTGCCAAAACCCAGCGCCGCCGGCAGCATGGCCAGAATGATGGTCAGCGAGGTCATCAGCACCGGCCGCAGGCGCACCGGGCAGGCCTCCAGCAGCGCCTGATCGACGTCGCGCCCTTCGTTGCGCAGCTGGTTGGCCAGATCCACCAGCAGGATCGAGTTCTTGGCCACCAGCCCGACCAGCAGCACCATGCCGATCATCGAGTAGATGTTCAGGGTCATGTCGAACAGCCACAGGCCAAACAGCCCGCCGACCGCGGCCAGTGGCTGGGCCACCATGATGATCAGCGGCTGCACCAGCGAATTGAACTGGCTGGCCAGCACCATGTACAGCAACACCAGCGCCAGGCCGAAGGTGCCGCTCAGAATCCGCACCGTGTCGGCATAGTCCTTGGTCGTTCGCACCAGCTCCAGCGTGTATCCCTCCGGCAGCTGACCGACCGACGCCTGCACCGTGGCGATGGCTACGTTCAGCGGCACCTTCGGTTCGGCGTAGAAATTGGCCGCGTAGCGCAGGTCATAGCGCGAGATCAGCGCCGGCCCCAGCCGCTCCTCGAAGCGCGCCACGGTGTCGGCCCGCACCAGTTCGCCGCTGGCGCTGCGCAGATAGATGCGCCGCAGGTGCTCGGGGCGCGTCACCTGTCCGTCGACTGCCTTGACGCGCACGTCGTAGCGCTCGCCATCGCCCGGCTCGTCATTGAAATAGGCCACGTCCTGGCCGCCCATCAACAGATTCACCGCCTGCGCCACGGTGGCGGCGTTCAGTCCCAGGCTGGCGGCCCGCACGCGGTCGATTTCGAGCTTGTACTGTGGCAGGTCGAGCTTGAGGTCCAGATCCAGGTAACCGAGCTCGGGGTGCTGGGCCGACAGCTTGGCATGCAGCTCCTTGGCCAGCTCCGCCACTCGCGTCAGGTCGACGCCGCGCAGCACGAACTGCAATGGCTCGCCGCGGGCGCCCTGCACCGCCGGCACGCGCCCGGCGAAGGCCTCGATGCCCGGAATGTCGCCCAGCGCCGCCTGCACGCGCCGAATCACCCCGTACTGACTCACCGAACGCTGCTCGGCCGGCACCAGTCGCACGAACACCATGCCCTGGCTGACCTGGCCGATCGGGCCGACGCCTACCGACGACCAGTAGTCGCGCACCTCGGGCTGCTGTTTGAGCAGGGCCTCGACGTCGTGCATGCGCTGCTCGGAGTACTCCAGACTCGACCCCAGCGGCGTCTTGAAGGTCACCAGAAAGCCGTTCTCGTCGACATCCGGTTCGAAGGTCTTGCCGATGACGCCAAACAGCAGCCCCGCCGGCAGCACCACCAGCACCGCCAGCAGCAGCGTCACCCAGCGCCAGCGCAGTACCCACCGCAACGCTCTTCGGTAAGCGGACTCGAGCCGCTCCATGGCGGCGAAGCTGGCCCGCGCCACGCGGCCCTGGTGGACCTCGACCTTCAGCAGGCGCGAACAGAGCATCGGCGTGAGCGTGACGGCCACGAACAGCGAAGCCAGCACACCGGCCGTGACCACCACGGCAAAGGACTCGAAGAACAGCCCGATGATGCCTTCCATGAAGATCACCGGCCCGAAGATGCACACCAGCGCAAAGGTGGCCGCGATGATCGCGAAATACACCTGTTGCGTGCCCTCGGCGGCGGCGCGCAACGGCTCACCCGGCCGCTCATGCATGTGGCGGTGGATGTTCTCCAGCACCACGATGGCGTCGTCCACCACCACGCCGATCAACAGCAGCAGCGCCAGCATGGTCATGGTGTTGAGCGTATAGCCCATGAAATACATGATCAGCACCGCCGCCAGCAGCGACACCGGAATCGCCAGCGCAATGATGATGGTGGCGCGCCAGTTGACCAGGAACACGAACACCACCAGCGCTGCCAGCCCGGCGCCCAGGTAGATGTGCTCGGTCAGGGCGGCAATGGTGCGGTTGATGAAATCACTGTCGTCCCAGGCAATCGACAGCTTCATGCCCGGCGGCAGCGCCGGACGGAACTCGCCGTCGAGGCGCCTTTTCACCTCGCTGGCAATGGCCACGGTATTGGCGTTGCTGATCTTGACGATGCCCAGCCCCATCGACACCTTGCCGGCCTGGTAGGCCGCCTGGCGACGGTCCTTGCCACCGTCCTCCACCTGCGCCACGTCCTTGAGCAGGATAGCCGCGCCTTCGCGGTGCCCGACCACCAGGCGCTGCATTTCCTCGACCGAGTGGTATTCCTGGTCCAGCTTGATCAGGTGTTCGGTCTGACCGCCGACCAGGAAACCACCCGGCAACTGCAGATGCTCGTTGGCCAGTGCGGCGGTGATGTCCTGCGCCGTGACGCCCAGCGCCGCGGCGCGCTGCAGGTCGACATTGACGCGGATGGCGCGCTCCTGCACGCCGCCCAGCTGCACCTCGCCCACGCCATCGATGGTTTCCAGGCGCTTCTTGAGCACCGTGCGGGCGTAGGTCGCCAGCTGCGGGTCGGTCCGGTCGCCCTCCAGCGACAGCCACATGATGGCCTGTGAGCCGGTTTCGAGCTTGGCCACCACCGGCGCGTCGATGTCGTCCGGCAGGCGCTCCACGGCCTGGCTGACCTTGGTCTGCACCTCGTTGAAGGCGACATCGACATCCTTGCCAAGCTTGAAGATGACCACGATCAGCGACACGCCCGGCAGCGACTGAGACTCGATGCGCTCGATGCCGGGCGTGCTGTTGACCGAGCTTTCGATGACGTTGGTGACCGCCGAATCCACCACTTCCGGGTTGGCGCCCTTGAGCGTGGTGATGACGGAAACGGCCGGAAACTGGATCTGTGGATAGCGGTCGATGCCGATGCGCTGGTAGGCGATCAGTCCAAACAGCACGATCAGCAGGCTCAGCATGAGCGCGAAGATGTGCCGCTTGATGGAAATTTCCGGCAGTGTCACGAGCCCTGCTCCCGGACATTCACCGCCGCCCCTTCCGACAGATAGGCGGCGCCATCGATGGCGATGCGATCACCCGCCGTCAGGCCGGAGACGATCTCGACCTCGCTGCCCAGTCGCTCGCCAACCTGCACCTTGCGCTGCCGCACCGTGTCACCCTCGACCACATAGGCCACCTGTCCGGCCGGGCGCAGCACCACACTGACCGCCGGCACCACCACCGAATCGCGCCGTTCCAGCACCACACGTCCCACCACACTGGCGCCCGGGGACCAGTCGCCTGGGTTTGGCAACTCCACGATCGCCTCGCCAGCCCGGCTGCCGCTGCTGACCATCGGGCGCAGCTCGGTCACGGTACCGGTTACTGTCTGTCCGGGGGCAGTCGGGGTCGTCAGATACACGGTCTGACCGGCACGCAGGCGACCGAGCACGGTCTCGGGCAAGGGCAGATGCACCCGCAGCATGGCCCGCGTGGCAATCTGAAACAGCGCCTCGCCGCTGTTCACATAGGTGCCCTTCGACACCAGCCGCTGCTGGATCACGCCGTCCACCGGCGCCAGCACGGCGGTTTTGCTCACGCCGCGCGCGGCCATGTCGCGCCGCGCCCGGGCATTGGCCAGCTGTTCGGTGAGCGCCGTCAGCTGGGATTCGGCCTCATCGAGCGCCGTTTCGGACACGAAACGGTCCTGGCCCAGGCTGCGGTAGCGCTCCACCACCCGGCGCTGGTTGTCAACCAGCGCAACCAGGCGCGAGGCCTCGGCGCTGGCCGAGCGCAGCTCGTTCTGATAATCCACCGCCTCGATGCGTGCCAGCACCTGACCGGCCGTGACCGCCTGGCCGACATCGACCGTGACTTCGACCAGCCGGCCGGCGACCTCGGCCGCCACCCGGGGCGAGGTCCGGGTGTCGATGAAGCCGACCGACTCCTCGATGACCTCCACCGCACGCTGCGCGGCAATGCCGGCGGTGATCGATACCCGGCGCGCTTCGGTCGCGTCCGCTGGCTTGTCGCTGCTGCATCCCCACAAGACCGACGCCAGCACGGGCAGCGCGCAGCCACGCCAGCGAATGAAGGTCGATCGCATGAAACCCCGATCCTTGGAATTTGGAATTAATGTTTGCCGGGCGCCACGAGGCCCGACGCCGAAGTGAAAAACGCCCCGTCGCGCGACCCGATAACCGCCGGCCTCGCCCGCTATCGTCCGTCGCCTGCCGGTCCAGCGGCGGCCGTCGACGATTCGCAGGGACACTGTATCTTGACCGGCGCCGCCACCGCGCCTGCGCCGGTGGTGACGAAGCGCAGCGGCGGCAAGCTGCCCGGCGCGCCCCACTCGTCGCGGCGCGGGCCATGCCACGACACGATCAGGCAGTCGCCCGCCAGACACTGCGCACTGTGCGCCCTGTAGGGCGGCAGAACGACCGCCTGTCCGGCGCCGGCCGTCACCTGCGCGCCACCGGTCAGCGTGTACCTCATCTGGCCGCGCACCACCCAGGCCAGCTCTTCCCCGTGCACGGCATGGGCGGCGGCCACGTGCCCGGAGCCATCGGCCCGCAGGCGCGTCACCGCCACACTCACGTCGTCGCCATGCCAGTGACGAAACGCGACGCCGCCGCCCGCGTAGGACAGCAAGGTCGGCTCCACGGTGCCGAGGTTGAACAACGTGCGCACGGTCGGACCCGTGTAGTCCGTGCGCGGCGGCGCGGCCTTGGCGGCAGGCTGGCCATGCCCCGGGAAATACGCGGCGCCGTCTTCGGGCGGGTACTCCGGACGCGCCGGGGTCACCACGCTCAGGATGCGATTCTCGGTGCCGCCAAAGGTGCCGGTGTGGCGCACGTTGGCCTTTACCAGTACCACGTCCCCTTCCCGCAAGGGATAACGGCGCCCACGCTCGTCGACGATTTCCGAATCACCCGCCACCTGCACCGCCAGTTCGGTGCCGTGACTATGAAAAGCCAATGTGGCCGGTGCCGCCGACGCCGCGGCCGGCGGAAACCGAAACAGCGCGGTGCTCTGATCGCTGCCAAACCAGTGCCGCATGTAGACCGCGCCGGGCACGATTTCCCGCAACTGTGCCCAATCCAGCTCCAGCAGACGCAACTGCCCGGGGTACAGGCGCGGATCCTCGGCCGCCGCCTGCACACTGCCGGCAAGCAGCAACGCTGCCAGTATCTTGCTTCTACGCATGTTCCATCCTGATGCGCCGAAAAACCGGGGCCACGAGCCGCAGTGCGCAACTTAACCCAGTCACGCACCGTACTGGGTCGCCTTGCGCGAGCGGCGCCCCGGGAGCATTGTCAGTCGGCCCCGGCGGCGATCCCGCGCTCAACATTTCGCGCGGCCGACCGATAAATCCTGCCAGGAGAGTGGTTCGACCATTCGCCGGCGGGGCCATTCGCCGTGACGATGTGCCGGATCGGTAAGTTTGCACCTCTCACATTGTTATAGTAGCCACGCCTCGGAGGCATGAGGGGATCCATGGCAATCGCACGACACAGATGGCACAAATGGCAACTCCCAGCACCCGACTGAGCCTGATCGGGCTCGCCAAGCGTCTTGCCGGAGATGGACTGCTGAGCGAGGCCGAGGCGGCGCACGCCAGCGATACCGCGGCGGCCCGCGAGACATCGCTCGTAGCCTACCTGGTCGAGACGAAAGGACTGGACGCGGCGCAGATCGCGCTGTGCGCCTCCAACGAGTTCGGTCTTCCGGTGTTCGATCTGGACGCCTTCGACGCCGAGCTGCTCAGTCTGCACGGCGTGAGCGACCAGATTATCCGCAAGTACCGCGCCCTGCCGCTTTTCCGGCGCGGCAACCGGCTGTTTGCGGCAGTGTCCGATCCGACCGACTACCGGGCCCTGGACGAGATCAAGTTCAGCTCCGGCCTGAGCACCGAAGCGGTGCTGGTGCCGCACGACAAGCTGTCGGCCCTGCTGGCCAGAGTGCTTGCCAGCGCCGAAAACCAACCGTTGGACGAGATCAACGACGCCGACTTGGATGCCCTGGTCGTGCAGGACGAGGACAGCGACCCGGGCGCCGGCGCCAGCAACATCGACGTCGACGACGCCCCGGTCGTGCGCTACGTCAACAAACTGCTGCTGGACGCGATCAGCAAGGGCGCTTCCGATCTTCATTTCGAACCGTATGAGAAGCGCTATCGGGTCCGTTACCGGGTGGACGGCATCCTGCGCGAAATGGCGGCGCCACCGCCGGGCCTGGCCAATCGCCTGGCGGCCCGCATCAAGGTGCTGGCGCGCCTGGACATTGCCGAGCGACGCGTGCCGCAGGACGGGCGCATCAAGCTGAAGGTGTCGCGCAACCGGGCGGTGGATCTTCGTGTCAGCACCTGCCCGACCCTGTACGGCGAGAAGATCGTCATGCGCGTCCTGGACGGTGGCAACGGATTGCTGACCATCGACCAGCTGGGATTCAACCCGGCGCAGCGGGAGCTGTTCGAACACAACCTAAAAAAACCGTACGGCATGGTGCTGATTACCGGCCCCACCGGCAGCGGCAAGACGATGACGCTGTATGCCGGGCTGAAGGAACTGAACCAACCCGGCATCAACATTTCGACCGCTGAAGACCCGGTCGAGATCGTCATGGAAGGGGTCAACCAGGTCAACGTCAACGTCAAGGCCGGTCTTACCTTTGCGGCGGCCCTGCGATCGTTCCTGCGCCAGGATCCGGACGTGATCCTGATCGGCGAGATTCGTGACCTTGAAACGGCCGAGATTGCGGTCAAGGCAGCCCAGACCGGGCACCTGGTACTGGCCACGCTGCACACCAACGACGCCCCACAGACCATCACGCGCCTGATCAACATGGGCGTGCCGTCCTACAACGTGGCCGCTGCGCTGAACCTGATCATGGCGCAACGTCTGGCGCGGCGACTGTGCAAGGTGTGCAAGCGACCGCTGGAGTTGCCACGCCAGACCCTGCTCAAGGAAGGGTTCAGCGAGGAAGAAATCGACGCCGGCCTGACGATCTATGAAGCGGTCGGCTGTGATCGCTGTACCGGCGGCTACAAGGGGCGTATCGGCATCTATCAGGTCATGACGATCTCGGACGAGATGCGCAAGCTCATCACCCGCGAAGCCTCCGACATCGAAATCGCTGCCCAAGCCAAGCGCGAAGGCATCGCCGACTTGATACAGGCCGGTCTGGACAAGGTCCGCGAGGGCATCACCAGCCTGAGCGAGCTCCACCGCATCACCAAGGAATAAGCGCCACCATGGCTGCTCGCACCGCCGCTCGCGCCGCACCCAGCGACCGCATCAGCACCTACACCTGGAACGGCTTCGACCGCACCGGCAAGCGCCTGTCGGGCCAGATCAAGAGCGCCGATGAACTTTACGTACGCGAGCAACTGCGCAAGCGCGGCGTGCTACGGGCGCGGGTGCGGCGCAAGTCGGCGCTGTTCGAGACGCGGCATAAAGTCTCCGCCGCAGACGTCGCCTACTTCACCCGTCAGCTTGCCACCATGCTGGAAGCCGGCGTGCCGATGGTGGCCTCGTTCGACATCATCGGCCGCGGCCACGACAACCCGGCCATGACCGAACTGCTGATGGCCATCAAGACCCAGGTCGAGGGTGGCCTGAGCCTGCACGAGGCGCTGGCCCAGCACCCACGCCAGTTCAACGAGCTGTACGTCAACCTGGTGGCGGCCGGCGAGCAGGCCGGCATCCTCGACGGGGTGCTGGCCAAGCTGTCCGTGTACCTCGAAAAATCCGAAGCGCTCAAGCGCAAGATCCGCTCGGCCATGTTCTACCCGGCGGCCGTGATCGCGGTCGGCTTCATCGTCACCAGTATCCTGCTGGTGTTCGTGATCCCGCAGTTCGAGAGCCTTTTCAAGGGTTTCGGTGCCGACCTGCCGGCCCTCACCGCGTGGGTGGTCGAGTTGTCACGCGGCTTTCGTCAGTGGTGGTGGATTGCCATCCTGGTGGTCGTCGGCGCCGTCGTCGGCTCCGTACAGGCACATCGGCGCTCCGAACGGTTTCGTGATTTCCTGGACGCAGCCGTGCTGCGCATCCCCCTGATTGGCGAAATCATCCGCAAGGGTGCCGTGGCCCGCTATGCACGCACCCTGTCGACCATGTTCGGTGCCGGCGTCCCGCTGGTGGAAGCCATGGATTCGGTGGCCCGCGCCGCCGGCAACGTGGTCTACGAGAAAGGCATACGCCAAATCCGTGACGAGGTGGCCACCGGCAGCAGCCTGCACGTGTCGATGGAAAACACCAACCTGTTCGCGCACATGGTCAACCAGATGGTGTCGATCGGGGAGGAATCCGGCTCCGTCGACCACATGCTCGGCAAGGTGGCCGATTTTTACGAAGACGAAGTCGACCAGATGGTCAGCCGTCTGACCAGCCTGATGGAGCCGCTGATCATGTCGGTGCTTGGCGTGATCGTTGGCGGTCTGGTGATCGCCATGTATCTGCCCATCTTCAAGCTCGCCTCCGTTTTCTGAGCCGGCCGATGGTCGGTGCGCTGCTGGGGAGTCCGGCACTGTTTGTCGGTGTTTGTCTGCTGCTCGGTTTGCTGCTTGGCAGTTTCCTGAACGTGGTCGTGCATCGCCTGCCGGTGATGCTGCAGCGACAGTGGCAGGTCGATTGCGGCGGCATGGCCGCAACCGACCGCTATGACCTGCTCGCGCCGGCGTCGCACTGCCCACACTGCAAGACACCGATTGCCTGGCGCCACAACATCCCCCTGCTGGGCTGGCTGTGGCTGCGCGGCCGCTGCGCCGCCTGCAAGGCACCGATATCTGTCCGTTATCCGCTGCTGGAACTGACCGCCGGTGTGCTGTCTGCCGCGGTGGCCGTGCGCTTTGGACCCGGCATCACCGCCGTGGCGGCAATCGGCCTGACCCTGACGCTGCTGGCACTCACCCTGATCGATATCGACCACATGCTGCTGCCGGATGCGATCACGCTGCCGGGCATCTGGGCCGGCTTGCTGGTGAACCTGGACGGCACCTTCACGGACCTGCGCTCGGCGGTCATCGGCGCGGTGGCCGGCTATCTTGTCCTGTGGCTGGTGTATCACCTGTTCAAGTGGCTGACCGGCAAGGAAGGCATGGGTTACGGCGACTTCAAGCTGCTGGCGCTGCTGGGCGCCTGGCTCGGCTGGCAGGCATTGCCGGCGTGCATCCTGCTCGCCTCGCTGGTCGGAACCGTCTACGGCCTTGGTGCCATCCTGCGCCACGGTCAGAACCGCCAACAGCCGTTTCCGTTTGGGCCATTTCTGGCCGTCGCCGGCTGGATCAACCTGATGTGGGGCGAAGCGCTGCGCGCGGCGTACTGGCAGGCGGCGCTGTGATGTTGGTGGTTGGTCTGACCGGCGGCATCGCGGCGGGCAAGTCCACGGCTACGGCGTTTTTCCAGGAACGTGGCGTGCCGGTCATCGACGCCGACGAGGTGGCGCGCGATGTCGTGGCCCCCGGCACGCCCGGACTGGCCGCCGTGGCCGCCGCCTTCGGTTCGCAGATACTGCAGGCCGACGGCACGCTGGACCGCCGACGACTGCGAGAGGTGGTGTTTGCCGACCCGGCCGAGCGCCGCCGCCTGGAAGCCATCCTGCATCCGCTGATCCAGGCCGAGATTCGCGCCCGCCTGCAACAGGTCCGCGGCCCTTATTGCATTCTTGCCGTGCCGCTGCTGATCGAATCGGCCGCCCTGCGCGCACTGGTACACCGCGTCCTGGTGATCGACGTGCCCGAGGAAGTGCAGCTTGCACGCCTGATGCAGCGCGACCGGATGAGCGCCGAGCAGTGCCGGGCGATGCTGGCCGCGCAGACATCCCGCGCGCGCAGACTTGAAGCTGCGGATGACGTGGTCGACAATGCCACCGACATCGTTGCCCTTACGCATCAACTGGAAAGCGTGCATGCGCGCTATCTCGAACTGGCCGGGCAAAGCTAGCATCCACGCGCCCCGACGGGCACCCTTGGCGGGTTATGAATCCACCCGATTTCGTCGCCTACGAGCAACCGCTGAACGAGCGCATGCGCATGTTGCTGCGGATCGAGTTCGTGCTGCGCAACCTGCACGACAGCCTGGGCGGCGATCAGGTGTGGCACCACCGGGCCGCCGTGCTGCATCTGCTGGATCTGGCCGACCTGCTCACGCGCAGTGACCTGCGCGCCGAAGTCGTCAAGGAACTGGAGCGCCTGGCCGGCATCCTGACCGCCATGCAAAGCGCGCCGGACGTCGATCGCGGACGCCTGCAGGAGGTACTGGAACAGCTCGACAGCGAGATCGACCGCCTGCACGGCCTGCGCCTGCCGTTTGCCCAGGCGCTGCTGGAAAGCGACATGATCGGGCAGCTGCGCAAGCGTCACAACCTGGCCCTGGGCAACTGCGATTTCGACCAACCCGCCTACCGGCACTGGCTGGCACGGCCGGTCGCCAAACGCCAGCAGGACATCGCCGCCTGGAGCGATCCGTTCACCAGCCTCGGCAGCGCTACCCGTCTGATCCTGGAGTTGATACGCCAGTCTGCCGCCGCCGCCGCCGAATCGGCGCAGTTGGGCTTCTACCAGCGCTCGCTGGACACCAACCTGCCGCATCAGCTGTTGCGGATCCTGCTGCCCCTGGGCAGCCAGTACTACCCGGAGATAAGTGCCGGCCGGCACCGTTTCTCGATCCGCTTCGTGCGCTATGCCGAGTGCGGCAAGCCGCAGCCGGCGGACGAGGACGTGCCGTTTCGCCTCATGTGCTGCAGCCTGTGAAGCAACCCTTGACTCTACCCTGCCCGACTTGCAAGAAGCCAACCGTCTGGTCGGTCCAGAACCCGTATCGACCGTTTTGCAGCGAGCGCTGCAAGATGGCGGACCTGGGCAGCTGGCTCAGTGGCGACTACCGCCTGCCGGACACTGCCCCGGAGCCCGACCAGCCGCCAATCGCCGACGATGACGATTGAGCACCGGCCCGCCGCCACTGGCGCCAGGCCAGGCGGGAGAAGACTTCGGACCTGAGCGATCCGAAGCCCGCCTCCCGCCGATAGGCATCGAGAAACCCGCCAAATGCCTGCCGCTCGCGCAGCGCCTGCAGCAGCGGGTCGCGCAGCATCGGACGCAGATTCCGCCCCCGGCGAAGCGTCCCCAACGGTCGCCGGCACACGTACAGATCGGCGATATCGATCAGACCGAAAGCGTCGCCCGGCAGGCACACGATGTTGCCGCTGTGCAGCGAACGAAAGTAGATGCCCTGCCGGTGCAGATGCGCCATGAAAACGGCCAGCCGCGACCAGTCGACCGGCTCGCCGCGGGCAAGCCGCTCGCGCAGCACGTCCCCTGCCAGCGGGCGATAGGCCACTACGTGCCGGGCCGCCGGCGCGCATTGAAAAAACGCCCGCACCTGCACGGTCGGAATGCCGGCCCCCGCGAGGTGAGCGGCATTGCGCACAAAGCGCTGCGCATAGGGTCGCCAGGCCGCCGACGACACGCGGCGCTTGCGGCGAAAAAGCTTCAGAATGGTTCCGCACGGCAGCTGCGCCACCTTTATCCCGAAGCCGTCGCGTTCGAGCACGTTGGCCGCATCCAGCAAGCGCTGCAGGCGTGCGCCGGAAAGCGACCGCGGCCGGTCGCCTGATCGTTTACGCCCAATCCCCGAATCCCCGCCGTGCATCGTCGACTCTATTCCTGTTTGCTCACTGCCAGCCTGCCGCTGGCCTTCGGGCGCCTGCTGTGGCGCAGCCGGCACACGCCCGCCTACCGCCGGCGCTGGGCGGAGCGACTCGGCTTCGCTGCCGCCGCTGCACCCGGCGGCGTGTGGCTGCACGCGGTGTCGGTGGGCGAAGTCAACGCGGCCCTGCCGTTGATCATCGCCCTGCAGAAGGCACGTCCCGAGCTGCCGCTGCTGGTCACCACCACCACCCCGACCGGTTCGGCTCACCTGCGCAGTCGAGTCGGCGACAGCGTGGCGCATTGCTACCTGCCCTACGACCTGCCGGGCGCCGTGCGGCGCTTCCTTGGTCGCCAGAGCCCGCGCCTTGGCATCATCCTGGAAACCGAACTGTGGCCGAACCTGTACGCCACCGCGCAGGCACTGCAAATCCCCTTGCTGCTGGCCAACGGCCGCCTGTCACCCCGGTCGGCCCGTGGTTACGGGCGCTGGCCACAGCTGACCCGGCAAACGCTGGAGCGGCTCGCCGCAGTCGGCGCCCAGACCGCGCCAGACGGCGAACGCCTGCTCGCACTGGGCCTGCCGCCCGGGCGCCTGACCGTCACCGGCAACCTGAAGTTCGATGCTGCCGCGCCGAATCCTGCAGCCGGTCTGGCCCTGCGCCAACGTCTGGGCGAAGGGCGGCCAGTCTGGCTGGCCGCCAGCACCCATGCCGGCGAGGAGCAGGCCGCGCTGGCCGCGCACCGCCGGCTGCGCGCCCAGCATCCAGAGGCGGTGCTGATTCTGGCGCCGCGGCATCCGCAGCGCTTTGCCGAAGTGGCGCGCCTGTGCCGGGAACAGGGCTGGGCCACGGCGCTGCGCAGCGCCGACGACGGCCATCCCTGCGCGGTGTACCTGGCCGACAGCCTGGGTGAACTGCCATCGTTGATGGCGGCCGCGGACATCGTGTTCGTGGGCGGCAGCCTAGGCACCAGCCCGACCGCCCGCGGCGGTCACAACCTGATCGAACCGGCGCAGCTGGGCAAGCCCTCGCTGTTCGGCCCGCACATGAACAACTTTGCCGAACTGCGTGAGCTGGTGCTGGCGGCCGCAGCCGGTCAACAGGTGGCAAACGACGCAGCCCTGGCCGCCCAGATCATGGCCCTGCTGGCCGACCCGGCGCGCCGGGCGGCCATGGGTCAGGCCGCGCAGGCGCTGGTCGCCCAGCACCGCGGCGCCACCGCGCGCACGCTGGCGCTGATCAATCCGTATCTGGAACCTGGCTGATCACGGAGTCGCCGGGACCATCGGCGCAGCTGGTGTTGCCGCCGACGCTCCCAGCCAGCCGTTGACACGCGCAAGATCGTCCTGTGCCAGCTGGCCGGACTCCTGCTCCAGGCGCAGCACATAGAGCACGTAATCGTAACGGGCGGTCGCCAGGTTACGTTTGGCCCGGTACAGCTCGCGCTCGGCGTCGAGCACATCGACGGAGGTGCGGGTACCAACCCGGTAACCGAGCTCGGTCGCCTCCAACGCACTCTGGTTCGACACCAGGGCCTGGGTAAGTGCCTTGACGCGGCTGATGGCGGCCTCAACGCCCAGGAACGCATCACGCGTGCCGCGCGAGGTGGCACGCCGCTGCTGCTCCAGGCGCTGCTGGGCTTCGCGGTATTGCTGCTGGGCCTGGCGCACCAGCGAGCTGGTGCGGCCGCCCTCGAATATCGGCAGCCTCATCTGCAGGCCGTAGATGGTGTCCTCGCCGTCGTAGCCGGAGCCCTGACGACTGCCGTTGTAGCTGGAATCCATATACGTAGCCGTCGCGTCCAGGGTCGGGTAGTGCCCAGCGCGCTGGCGCTCGATTTCCTTGCGGGCAGCGTTGACCGCCTCGCCGGCCGCTGCGACCAGGGGATTCATCTCCATGGCCTGCTTGACCCAGGTCTCGACCTCGGCAATGGCCGGCGGCTCCAGCGGCAGGGTGTCGGCCAGGGGCGTGAGCACCTCGTAACCGGTGCCGGTCACTTCGCGCAGGGCCTCCAGCGCGTTGGTGAGTTGGTTGCGGGCCTCGATTTCCTGCGCCACGGTCAGGTCATAACGGGCCTGCGCCTCATGGATGTCGGTAATGGCGATCAGGCCCACCTCGAAACGCTGCTTGGCCTGATCGAGCTGGCGACCGATGGCCGCCTTCTCGGCCTGCGCAAACTGCAGGTTGTCGTTTGCCGACAGGACACCGAAATAGCGGTCGGCCGTGCGCAGCATCAGTTCCTGCTCGGCAAAGCCGTACTGGTTGTTGGCCTGGCGCACCAGTGCATCGGCCTGACCCAGGCCGGCGATCAGCTGCCAGTTGAACAGCGGCTGCACGGCCTGGACCTGCCAGTAATTGCTGTTGAAGTTGGCCCGGCCGCTGGGCGGGAAGGTGCTCGGAGAATCTGTCCGCAGCGTGTTCTTGGCCGTCTCGGCGCTGGACTGGATGTTCGGCAGCACGAACGACAGCGCCTGCGGCTTGAGCTCCCGCGCCGCATCGCGCGCTGCGGCGGCGGCCGCCAGCTGGGCGTCGTTCTGCACCGCCTGCTGGTAGACCGCCAGCAGATCCTCGGCGCCGGCCGGCAGCGCCAGCACCGCGCCGGCCAAGCCGGCCGCAAGGACGTAATTCTTCATGTAGGGATTCCTGCGAATACGTGAGGGTGGACAGCAGAATCAATAAACAGCCACGCCAGGATCGACCTGCCTGGCCCAGGCATCGATACCGCCGCTGAGGTTGGCCACATCCGTGAAGCCGTTGCGCTCCAGCCACAGCGCGACCTGCAAACTGCGCACACCGTGGTGGCAGACCACCACCGTCGTGCGCGTTGGGTCCAGTTCGTGCAGGCGCTGCGGCAATTCCTGCATCGGCAGCAGGAACGAACCTGCCAGCGAACACAGTGCATGCTCCCAGGGCTCCCGAACATCGACCACCTGCCAGTCCGCGGCCACCCCCGCGTCCTGGTCGGCCTTGAAGGCGCGTACCGACAACTCGCGCACGCGCCGCCCTAGAATTCGAACGCGGCGGCGGTGCGCACATGCAGCAGCATCGGCGCATCGGTTTCGAACAGCACCTGCCGGTGCCAGTCGGTCTCGCCGGTACGGGTGATCAGCACCGCCTGCATGGCTGGCCGCCGACCGATGATCGCCGCCAGGCGACCGCCGGTTCTGAGGCTGTTCAAAAACGCCTGCGGCAGCGCAGGCATGGCGCCGCTGATCATGATGGCGTCGTATGGCCCGTGATCCGGCCAGCCGTCAGCGGCGTTGCCGGTTTCCACCCGCACATTGCGCACGCCGGCCTCGGCCAGATGCAGGGCGGCCGATTCCGCCAGCTCGGCGAACACGTCGACGGTGGTCACGAACGCCGCCAGGCGGGACATGAGCGCCGCCATGTAACCACTGCCGGCACCAACCTCCAGCACCACGTCGCTTGGCCCCAGCGCCAGCGCCTGCAGGAAGCGGCCCTCGATCTTGGGCGGCAGCATCACCTGTCCATGCCCAATCGGCAGCATCAGGTCGGCGTAGGCCAGGTTGCGGTAGGCCGGCGGCACGAAGGTTTCGCGCGGCATATCGGCGAGCAAGCCCAGCACGCGCTCGTCGGACACGTCCCAGGCGCGCACCTGGTTCAAGAGCATATTGAAACGGGCGGCGCCAAGGTCCGGGCTGTTCATATCGTGGGACGACCGGGGGCAGGTGACGACCCATGCAGGGGTCGGGCGGGTGTGTCCAGCAGCCGGTGCGGCGCGTTGACACCCCTTCGAAGCGGCGCATAGATTACCGTTGCTACCCACACCACAACAACAACGCCGCCGCGCCGCCGCCCGGGCAGCGCGCACCCGCTCCACCGCCGCCCCCACAGGTCAGCCCATGAACGCCACCCAGAAACCCGTGCTCACGCCGGCCGCCGACGTCGACGCCGAACTGCGCCGGCCGTTTGCCGGATCGGCCAAGATCTACGTCACGGGCAGCCGGCCGGACATCCGCGTGCCGATGCGCGAGGTCACCCAGACCGCCACCTCCACCCAGCACGGCGGCGACAGCAACGAGCCGATCGCGCTGTACGACACCTCGGGCGCCTACACCGACACGCAAGCCAGCATCAACCTGCGCGCCGGCCTGCCGCCCATCCGCGCGGCCTGGATCGCCGAGCGCGGCGACACCGAGGTACTGCCGCAGATCAGCTCCGCCTACGGCCGCGAGCGCGCCACCGCGGACGATGTCTCCGGCATCCGCTTTGCCCACACCCGCCTGCCGCGCCGCGCGCTGGCCGGCCAGAATGTCACGCAGATGCACTACGCCCGGCGCGGCATCATCACGCCGGAGATGGAATTCATCGCCATCCGCGAGAACCAGCGCCTGCACGCGGTGCGCGACCCGGCCCTGCTGCGCCAGCATCCGGGGCACAGCTTCGGCGCCGCCATCCCCAGCGAAATCACGCCCGAGTTCGTGCGTGAGGAAGTCGCCCGCGGCCGCGCCATCATCCCGGCCAACATCAACCACCCGGAAAGCGAACCGATGATCATCGGCCGCAACTTCCTGGTGAAGATCAACGGCAACATCGGCAACTCGGCCCTGTCCTCGTCGATCGAGGAAGAGGTGGAAAAAATGGTCTGGGGCATCCGCTGGGGCTCCGACACCATCATGGACCTGTCCACCGGCAAGCACATCCACGAGACGCGCGAGTGGATCATCCGCAACAGCCCGGTGCCGATCGGCACCGTGCCCATCTACCAGGCGCTGGAAAAGGTCGACGGCAAGGCCGAGGAACTGACCTGGGACATCTTCCGCGACACTCTGATCGAGCAGGCCGAACAGGGCGTTGACTACTTCACCATCCACGCCGGCGTGCTGCTGCGCTACATCCCGCTCACGGCCAAGCGCCTGACCGGCATCGTCAGCCGCGGCGGCTCGATCATGGCCAAGTGGTGTCTCGCGCATCACAAGGAGAATTTCCTCTACACGCGCTTCGAGGAAATCTGCGAAATCATGAAGGCCTACGACGTCGCCTTCTCGCTGGGCGACGGCCTGCGGCCGGGCTCGATCGCCGATGCCAATGACGCCGCGCAGCTGGGCGAACTGAAAACCCTCGGCGAGCTGACGCAGATCGCCTGGAAACACGACGTGCAGACCATGATCGAAGGGCCCGGCCACGTGCCGATGCACCTGATCAAGGAAAACATGGACCTGCAGCTGAAATACTGCGACGAGGCGCCGTTCTACACCCTGGGGCCGCTGACCACCGACATCGCGCCCGGCTACGACCACATCACCTCCGCCATCGGCGCCGCCATGATCGGCTGGTACGGCACCGCCATGCTGTGCTACGTCACGCCCAAGGAGCACCTCGGGCTGCCGAACAAGCACGACGTGCGCGAAGGCATCGTCACCTACAAGATCGCTGCCCACGCCGCGGACCTGGCCAAGGGCCACCCGGGTGCGCAACTGCGCGACAACGCGCTGTCCAAGGCGCGCTTCGAGTTCCGCTGGAATGACCAGTTCAACCTGGGCCTGGACCCGGACAAGGCACGCGAGTTCCACGACGAGACCCTGCCCAAGGAGTCCGCCAAGCTGGCGCACTTCTGCTCCATGTGCGGTCCGCACTTCTGCTCCATGAAGATCACCCAGGACGTGCGCGACTACGCGCAAAGCAAGGGTCTCGCCGACGAGCAAGGCGCCCTGACCGCGGGCATGCAGGAGAAGGCGATCGAGTTCCGGGCGGCCGGGCAGCAGGTGTATCGCAAGCTGTAAGGCACAGGGCGCCCCGGCGCAGCCTCTTGCGCCGTGCCGGGGCACGGCCTCGCCTGCCCGATCGAGGCCCAAGGCAACAGCGCAGCCTGGCGCCCGACGCGAAGCCCAGTCCATCGGCCCGTGGGCGGGCCTCCTGCAGACATCCCGTCGTAGGAGCGGCGCCCCCGCCGCGATCAGCCCCGGCACGTCGCCCCACCCATCGGCCCGGGGCAGCCCCCCCAAGACAGCCGTCCAACCAACCGCCAGCCGGCCTGCCGATGCCCGGCAGCGCGGCGCTGCATGCCTTTACCGTCGGCTGCATCGGCGGCCTCGTCCTGGCCATGATGGCGCGCGTCGGCCTGGGGCACACCGGCCGGGCTGATGGCGCCGCGGGCAATGCCGCTGGCCTTCGGCGCGCTGACGCTGGCCGCCGTCGCGCGGGTCACGCTGGCCGGCAGCCAGCCGCGCCTGGTCGTGGCGCTGGCCGCCGGGTTCTGGTGCCTCGCGTTCGGGCTGTTCGTGTTTCGCTACGGCCCCATGCTGTGGCGCCCGTGGGGGATGGCCGGCCGGGGTAGCCACGCGTCAGCCAAGCGGTGCAACCCGGCCATGCCGGAGGTTGACCGACCGGCCTCGTTCGACCTATTGAGCGCGGGCGATCGCCGCGCCTGGCATGCCGGTGTCTTTCTCGCGGCCACGCTGCCGTCAGGCGGACGCGGGGCTGGCGGGGCGCTCGGGCGCGAACAGGCCAAAGCGCAGGCCGATCAGACCGAGCAGCGCCTGGTCGCGGGCCTCGCCCGGCGCCCGCGTGCCCAGCTGCGACAGGGCGGCGTCCAGAGCCGCCTTCAGTTCCTGCGGCGCCGGCACCGGGCGGCCCGCCCGCCGACGAGCCCGGTAGTGTGCGGCGACATCCGCCAGCAGGCGATCGAGCGCCTGCGTGTGCAAGGCAGGCAATGCGCTGCGCGCGCGGCGCAAGTTCAGGATGTTCAGACCCATGCGCACCTCGTCGAGCATGTCCACGCCGCCGATGTCGCTGTCGGCCGGCAGCGCGGCCAGGCGCGGCGCCAGCAGGCCGAGCAGGTCCAGCATGCGCACCATGAAACGGTCACGGTCCTGGCGACCGCGGCCTTCGGCGGCCGCGGCGAGCAATGCCCAGCCCTGGCGGACCAGGCGCCGGGCGCTCCATTCCGCGCCGACCGAGCGGAACAGCCGGGTCATCACCAAGGCGAACAGCAGCCCGAGGACGCTCGAGATCGACGAGTTGACGTAGCGGGTGAAGTCCGCCACGTAATCGTTCTGGATCGACAGCAGCGAAGCGAAGTTGGCGGCCATGACCATGCCGGGCAGGAACAGCTTCGGGCGCGAAAGCATCAGTCCAACCGGCAAGAAGGCCGGTGCGAGCACCACCACCAGCGGCACGAAATCGTGGATCGCCGGCAGGATGCCGAACTGGTAGACAAAGGCACCCAGTACCGCCGCCAGGTCCGCCTTCATGAACACGGCGATGTTTGGCGCCGGATCGTCCTGGGCGGCGAAGAATGCCGCGGCGACCGCCGCCATCATCGCGCCGGAGGCGCCGTCGGACCAGCCGAGCGCGATCCACAGCAGGCAGTAGGCGAACAGCGTGGCGCCGGCCGCCAGCGCGGAGAACGCCACCATGCTCCAGTCGATGTGGCGGTTGCCGGGCCGCACCAGCCGGCGCAGGTCGACACCGAACACAGGGGCCGGCGGCGGCCTGCCGGTCGCGATCGAATGCCGCAGATGAGCGCTGTCGTACCACAACTCGGCCAGTTCCTGCAGGCGCAGCAGCAGACCGGTGCGCAGCAGGCCGGCATGGTCCGCGTCGGGCGCCGGTCGCAAGGCGGCGATGCGAAAGCGAAAACGCTCCACCGCCTCGCGCATGGGCGCCGCATCCTCGCCGATCCAGGCGCGCAGGTCGGCGAGCAGCGCCTCCAGCTGTTCGTCCCGCACGGTGGCCTCGCCGAGATTGCCGAGGCGGTCCTCGACCGCGGCCAGCACCGGCAGCAGGCCCAGCAGCCGCGCGCGCAGCTGCGCGAGCCATTCGTCGAGCTCGCCGTGGCGCGGGTCGTCGCGCTTGGCGAACGGAATCACCAGATCCAGCTGCGACAAATCCCCGGCCAGCTGCCGGCGCAGGGCGTTGGAACCGCCGGCGCGCGCCAGGGTCTGCGCGCACCACGCCCGCGCGTCGCGCATCAGGGCGTCGACGCGCTGACGGATCATCGGCTGGATCGAGGCGGGAAAGACCACGGCCGCCACGACCACCGCGCACAGACTGCCCAGCACGATCTCCTCGCTGCGCGCGAGCGCCGTATCGAAAATCGCATCCGGCTGGGTCACGATGGGGAAGCCGACGAAGGCGGCGGTGTAGCCGGCCAGCATGAAGACGTACGACGACGGCCCGCGATGCAGCAGCGCGACGAACAGGCAGGCCGACAGCCACAGCGACATCCCCAGGCTCAGCAAGACCGGCGCCTGCGCCAGGTTAGGCACGATCGCTAGCACCGCGATGGCCGCGATCAGCGTGCCGCTGATGCGGTAGATGCCGCGCGAATTGGTGCCGCCCAGCACCGGCTGCAGCACAACGTAGGCGGTGGTCATCGCCCAGTAGGGCCTGGGCAAACCGGCCGCCAGCGCGATGTACAGCGCGGTCATGCCGGCCAGAAACGATTTGGCCGAGTGCAGCCAGGCCTGGCGGTCCAGCAGCAGCATGATCGCCCTCAAGGCCGCCGGGCGGGGGTGGCGGCGGCCAGGCCCTCGCCGGGTTCGGCCTCGTTGCGGCGCCAGCCGCCGCCCAGGGCCAGGAACAGGCGGATCTGGTCCTGCGACACCTGCGCCTGGGCGCTGGCGAGGCTGGCCTCGGCCGCGGCGAGCGTGCGTTCGGCGTCCAGGCTGGACAGGTAGGGTTCGCGCCCGCCCAGGTAGAGGCGGCGCAGGTCGGCGGCGGCGACGCGCGCCCGGTCGCGCGCCTGCCGCAGCGCCGCCTCGCGGCGCAGGTCCTCGGCGTAGCCGTCGAGAATCGTCTGCGTCTCGCGCAGCGCCTCCAGCACGACGCGATCGAATTCGGCCAGCGCCACCTCGGCGCCCGCCTTCGCCAGCGCGACCCGCGCGTGCGCGCCGCGGCCGGGGATCGACCAGGAGATCAGCGGGCCGATCGACCATTGCCGCGTGGCCGGCTCGCCGAAGTCCTCCAGCAGCCCATTGGCGCCGGCCGAGGCGCCCAGATAAATGTCGGGATACAGCTCGGCGGTGGCGACGCCGATCCCGGCGGTGGCGGCCGCCAGCTCGCGCTCGGCACGGCGCACATCGGGACGGCGGCGCAGCAGCGCGGCGCCGTCACCCAAGGGGATGGGCTGCTCAAGGCTCGGCGCCTCCTCGCATTGCAACGCGTCGGCCGGCACCTGGTCGGGCGTGCGCCCGTGCAGCGCCGCCAGTTCGTAAGCGGCCGCCTGTCGGCGCGCCACCAGCGGCGGCAGCGCCGCCTGCAGCGTCGCCACCTGGGCCGCGGCCTGCGCGACGGCAGTCGGCGTGCCGCGGCCGGCAGCCAGCATCCGCGCGGCGACGTCGTGGCTGCGCTGCTGCAATTGCAGCGAGCGGCGCGCCACGGCCAGCTCGTGGTTGCTGTGGCAGATCTCGACATAGGCGCCGACCACCGCAGCCGCCACGCTGATGCGCGTGAGGTCGCCGGCCGCCTGGACCGCCTCGGCATCGGCGCGCGCGGCCTCGATCCCGCGCCTGATCCTGCCGAACAGGTCGAATTGATAGGACACGGCGAGACTGCCATCGGCAAAGTTGAACACCGGCAGCGGCTCGGTCAGCAGCAGGGATTCCGCGGAGATGCGGCCGCGCGCGGCCGACGCCTCGACGTTCTCGTCCCAGCCGCCGGCCGCGCGCGCCTGCGCGTAACGCGCCTGGGCCTGGTGCAGGCGCCCGGCGGCGACCTTGAGCTCGGTGTTGGCCTGCAGCGCCTGCTCGACCAGCGCGTCGAGCCGTGGATCGTCGTAGAGCGCCCACCAGCGCCCCTCGACGGCGGGCTGCGCCGGCAGGGCTGCCGGCGAGCCGCGGGCATCCAGCGCCGGCGCCGACTGCTGCACCGTCGCGAACACCGACTCCTTGGGCAGCTGGTAGTCCGGGCCGACCGTCGTACACGCGGCCAGGGCCGCCAGCAGGCCGAGGCCGGCGGCCCGCAACGCCCGCGCGTTCATGAGGCCTTCGCCTTCACCTTCGCCCGCGCCGGCTTGCCGGCCACGACGCTGACCGTGACGCTGCGCCCGGCGATCAGGCGCACGCCGGCAGGCACCTCATCGATGGTGATTTGCACCGGCACCCGCTGCGCCAGCCGCACCCACTCGAACACCGGCGCCACGTTCGGCAGCAGCCTCGAACTATCGCTGCGGTAGCGGTCCTCGATGCCGGCGGCGATGCTGTGCACGTGACCGTGCAGCAGGCCGCGCTCGCCCATGAGATGGATGTCCACGCGGTCGCCCTCGTGGACGCCGTGCAGGCGCGTCTCCTCGAAGTAGCCGTCGATCCGCAGCGAGCCGGTGTCGAGCACCGCCAGCACCGGCTTGCCGGCGGCCACGTAGTCGCCGACCTGCGCGACGCGGTCGCTGACGCGGCCGTCGACCGGGCTGCGCACGACCGTGCGCTCGAGGTTCAGCTGCGCCAGATCCACGGCCGCCTGCGCTGATTCGATGTCGGCCTTGGCGGTGGCGATGCCGGCCTGCGCCGCCACCACGGCGGCCTGCGCCTTCTCCAGACTGGCGCGCCGGGCTTCGATTTCTTCGGTGGCGACCAGGTCCCGCAAGGCGCGGTCGCGGGATGCCTCGCGCTGCAACTGGCGTTCCTCGGCCTGGCTCTGCACCAGGGCGGCCTGGCTGCGCGCCAGCGCCGCCCGGCTTTGCGCCAGCACGCCCTGCGCCTGCGCCAGCGCTAGGTGGTAGCGCTCCTGATCGACGACGAACAGCACCTCGCCGCGCTGCACGGGCGCATTGTCGCGAACCCGCACCTCGGCCACGAGCCCGGACACGTCGGGCGCCACCTGGACGACGTCGGCGGCGATATGTGCGTCACGCGTCCACGGATCGCGCATGTAGTACTGCCACAAATGGCGCAGCACCAGCAGCGCGGCGACGACCAACACGAGCGTCGCGACGAGCGGCAAAGCCTTGCGAACCGCGGCGTTCATGCCTGAACCCGGCGCATCAGCGCGAACAGCGCACCCAGTACCAGCACGTACAGGGCGAGATCGAACAGCGGCGGGTGCCAGACATGGCGGTACGCGCCCAGACGCGCCAGCGCGAGGTGCAAACCTTTGTGCACCAGGTAGGCGATCAGCATCAGCCCCAGCAGGGTCGGAATGAACACGCCGTAGAGAGTGAACTCTCCGTACATCTAACGAGAATCCTGAGAGTCAAAGCAATGGCAATACGCTCGGCGCCGAACCGGGCGCGATCCGCCAGCGGCAGGCGGAAAACGCCTCAGCCGACCGGAGCGGCCGCCTGGTCGATGAGGCGGTAGAGCTTCAGGACCGCCGCCAATTCCGCATCGGAGAGCTCCGCCAGAACCTGCGCGCGCAGTTCGATCAGCCCCTGCTCCAACTCGCGGTGCAGACGCTGGCCCGCCTCGGTCAACCACAAGCGGTTGGCGCGCCGATCATTGGCGTCGCTTTCGCGGCGCACCAGGTCCGCAGCGGCCAACTTGCCGAGAAGACGCACCAGCGACGGACCTTCGATGCCCGACTGCTGGGCCAGCGTCACCTGATTCAGGCCGCCGTTGGACCGGCCGATGAACAGGAACGGACCGATGCAGGCGCTGGAAATCCCGTGGTGCCCCAAACGCTCCTGCACGATCCGATGCCACTGCCGAGCGCTGGGCAGCAAGCCGTTGGTCAACTGAAACTGGAGCTGCTGGCGTTCGTCCATGCGGCCAAGGATATGATTAGCTAGCTAATAAATCAATCGGCGCGTCCCATGAGCTGGCTCGACCGCCCGTCGCCGGCGCACGCGCCCGGCCGCCAGCCCCGCTCTCATGCGGGCGGTTCGTGTGCCGCTACGGCCCCATGCCGTGGCGCCGACGGGTGGACGGCGGGGAGGAGGCCGCGCGTCACCGGATACGGCGCACTGCGCGGCGCTTATTGCGTACGTGGGCTGGAGTCAGGACCCGGTGATGGGGGGCTCCGAAGCGGCCGGCATCACCGTGAAGATCAACGTGGGAAACGCCCGCCGCAGCGTGACGTAGAGACTCTCCGGCAGCCACTTGAACACGGCGCGGTACGCCAGGGCGCGCGGGCGTTCGAGCTCGAAGGTCAGGCGCAGCGCCCGGCCGTGTTGTTGGGCAAAGCCGAAGCCGGTCTCGCGCAGCAGGGCTTCGACCTGCGGGACGTTAAGGGGGCGGCAGTCGTAGTGGCTGCCGCGCTTGCGCTGGCGCAGGCGCAGGTAGGGCGTGCGCCAGGCGTGCGGCAGCCAGCTCAGGAAGGCCAGCCGATAGTGCGGCTCCACGATCTGCCAGCGGTTGGGCACGGCCAGGTAGCCGACACCGTCAGGGCGAAGTACGCGGCGCAATTCGGCCAGATGCCGGCGCTGCGCGCTCGAATCGCCAACGTGTTCGATGACGTGATTGCTGATGACGACATCGAAGTGGCCATCGGGAAACGGCAGCTGAACGTCGTCGACGCGGGTGAAGCGGTAGCCGTCGTGAATCTGTCGGCTGTCGGTGACATCCACCGCGTCGACCTCGCAGCGCAGGCTGGGGTGCGTGCCGAAGTAGTGCGCGATTCCGCCGGAGCCCGTGCCGACTTCCAGCAGGCGCAGCGGCCGGCCGGTCGGCGTCAGGCCAAGCAGAGCTTCGATCTTGCGCGCCTTGGCGTTGCGGCTTGTCAGGTCGAGCGCGGCGTGGCCCTGTCTTTCCATGAGGTCCATTCGAGCCTCCGAAACTTAAGCTGATCGCCCGATCAAGCGCTGCAGCAGCGCGGCGTAGCGACTGGCTATCGAAACCCAATCGAAATGCTCCACCACCCGCGCACGGGCCGCCATGGCCCGCCGCGTGGCAGCGGCCGGGTCGTCCAGCACCGTCGCGATGGCATCCGCCAGCGCCGCCGGGTCGGCGGGCGGCACCAGCAGGGCTGTTTCGCCGTCGATGGCAATGTCGCCGATGGCCGGCAGGCGCGAGGCGACTACCGGGCACTCGCAGCCCATGGCCTCGACGATGACCAGACCGAAACCTTCCTGATCGCCACCGGCGGCGACTACCGACGGCACGACCGCCACGCTGGCCCGGCGATACAGATCGGCCAGGCGGGTGTGGTCCACCGCGCCGATGAAATCGACCGCCGAGGCGATGCCCAGGCGCTGTGCCTGAGCGCGAAGACCTTCCAGCTCCGGACCGTTGCCGGCGATGCGCAGCGCCACATCCCGCCCCTGCCCTCGCAGGCGCGCGATGGCGTCGATCAGGTAGCTGACGCCTTTTTTTTCCACCAGCCGGCCGGCGAACAGGACCGTGTTTGGCTCTCGCCCGACCGTGGGGCAGGGCGTGAAGCACCCAAGCAGATCGGTGCCCATCGGAATGATGTCGACCGCCTGCCCCGGCCGCAGGCGCTGCACCTCGTCCCGCATGGCGGCGCTGACCACCGTCACACCCGTGCAACGCGCCAGGATGCCGCGCTTGATCCAGCCTAGCAGCCGGCCGCGCAGGCCGAACAGGTCGCCGCCGTGGCTGGTGCACAGCAAGGCGCAGTTTTTCGGGACGCCGGCCAGGATCGCGACCAGCGCCTGTGGGATCAGCCAATGGGCGTGGATGGCATCGAAACGCTCGCGGCGCAGCAGACGACGCAAGGCCCACCACTGCCCTGCCAGCAGGCACGGCACCAGCAGCAGGCGCCAGCGCCGCTGGCGCAGGCGGGCCAGGATGCCGCCGTCGTAGGCCAGTTGCTGCAGGGCCTCGGGGGCATAGCGAAACCGCTGCACCGCAAGCCCGGCCAGGGTTTCTTCGCGGCGTGCGCCGGCCGCGTGGGGCGCCAGGACGTGGACGTCGAACGTTTCCGCAAGCCGGCGCGACAGCTCGAACACGAACGGCGGCTCGTGATCGCCCGCCCAGCGCGGAAAGGTGGAGGTCAGCACCAGCAGACGCGGGCGGTGGATGTCACTCAAGGCTTGTGCCACGCACCCGGCCCATCGGTTCCGGATTTGTCAAATCGCCCGAGCCGATGCGCCGACGGCTGGCGCTGGATATCCGTCGCCCCGAGGAGCGTAGCGAGGTGGGGGCCTTGCCTTTCACGGCACCGTGCCGGAGGACAAAGGCAAGGTTGCCGCGGCCGGCTTTGCCGGCCTCGCAACGACGAGGGCGAGAGCAGGTATGGAAGATCAAAACGGCGACTGGCTTCAACGCGCCGCCGCCGCCAGAAACGCCGCGATCCGCTCCGCGTCCGGTCGTTCGATGACGCCGTGCTCGCAGACGATGGCGTCGATCAGATCGGCCGGTGTTACGTCGAACACCGGGTTCCAGGCGGCGAAGCCGGCCGGCGCGATCGGCTGGCCGGCCAGGCAGGTCAGCTCCTGCGCCGGGCGTTCCTCGACCTCGATCACATCGCCGGTCGGCGTGGCCGGATCGAAGGTCGACAGTGGCGCCACCACCATCACCCGCGCGCCGTGGGCACGGGCCGCCAGTGCCGCGGTGTAGGTGCCGATCTTGTTGGCGGTGTCACCGTTGGCGGCGATGCGGTCGGCGCCGACGATCAGCCAGGCCGGACGCAGGCGGGCGAACAGCCAGGCCGCCGCGCCGTCCGCCACCAGCCGCGCCGGGATGCCGTCCTGTTGCAGCTCCCAGGCGGTCAGGCGCGCGCCCTGCAACCACGGCCGGGTTTCGTCGACGAACACTTCGCGGATGCGGCCCTGCGCGTGGGCGGTGCGGATCACGCCCAGCGCCGTGCCGTGGCCGCCGGTGGCCAGTGCGCCGGTGTTGCAGTGCGTCAGCACCCGGCTGCCCGGTTCGATCAGCGCCGCGCCGTATGCCGCCATGGCGTGATTGGCGGCGATGTCCTGATCGTGGATGGCGCGCGCGGCGGCCAGGAGCGCCGGTTCGGGATCACCGAGCAGGTCCGCAAGGCAGCCGGCCATGCGCTGCACCGCCCAGGCCAGGTTCACCGCCGTCGGTCGCGCCGCGGCGAGAGGGTCCAGATCGGCCGCGATGGCCTCCCGCCAGCCGGCGCCGTGGCCGGCATAGGCGGCCCGCGCCGCCAGCACCACGCCGTAGGCGGCGGCGATGCCGATGGCCGGCGCGCCGCGCACCACCATGTCCCGGATGGCGTCCGCCACCTCGGCGGCGCTCGCGCAGCGCAGCCAGACCTGACGCGCCGGCAACAGCCGCTGGTCCAGCAGTTCGAGTGCCCCGCCTTGCCAGCGCAGGGCACACACGCCGCTCATGCCAGGCCCCGCGCGGCGAGTGTGTCGATCAGCTCGGCAACATCCGCCGCCGGCAGGCCGATGTCGTCCACCAGCAGCGCGGCCAGCGACGCCGGATCGTCCACGCGCCGGGCGCCGACCTGCGCGCCGCGGTCCTCGGTCAGTTCGTTGCCGATCAGGATCAGGCGCCGCTCCGGCGCCAGTCGGTGCGCAATCAGCCCCTGCACGAAGCGTGACTCCGGATGGGTGGACACGTAATAGCTCGACATCTCGTAATCGGCCAGCGCCTGTTCCTGCAGGGTGAACTGGTACAGCTCGGCCCAGTCACCCTCGCCGATCTGCAGGCGCCACAAGCCGTCCTGCTCCACCAGCCGGTACTGCCACAGGTACTGTGCCTGCGCCGCTCCGGGCGCGAACGCCAGCGGTCGCAGCGGGCCGGCGGCGCCGAAGCCGACATCGGCCAGCCAGGCGGCGGCGTCCGTCTCCACCCGCAGCAGCATGTGCGTGCGCGGCAGCACGCGCTGGGTGCGATAGGTGACGCGGGCCGCCAGGCGCCGCACGCGAAAGCCGATCTGCTCCAGCACCGCCGCGAACAGCAGGTTCTGCTCGAAGCAATAGCCGCCACGGCGCGCCGTGACCAGCTTGTCGAACAGGCTGGGCAGGTCCAGCCGGATGCCGCGTCCGAGCAGCACGTCCAGGTTCTCGAACGGAATGTGGCGCACGTGCGCCAGGTGCAGGTCGGCCAGCACCTGCGGCGTCGGCTGCAGCGCGCCGCGGTAGTCGATGCGTTGCAGGTAGCGGTCAAGATCGAGCGGACTTGCGGCGGTCACGGCGGGCGCTCCGGTGCGACTCAATACAATGGGCAGGGCGCCCGTGTGCCGGGCGGCCGCCATCTTAACAAGCCAGGAATCTGCACCATGGACAGCCCCGACCCGCCGGATTGCACGCCCGCCAGCCTGGGCTTCGAGGCTGCGCTGGCGCAGGTGCTGGACACGCTCGCGCCGCTGCCGGGCAACGAGGAAGTGCCGCTCGATCGGGCCCTGGGCCGCGTGTTGGCCGAGCCGCTGCGCGCCGGCATGGACCTGCAACCGTGGCCGAACTCGGCCATGGACGGTTACGCCTTCGCGGCGGCCGACCTGGATCTGGCCCGCGGCGACGGCCTGGTGATGGTCGGCACCTCGCTGGCCGGGCATCCGTTCAGCGGCACGCTCGCCGGCGGGCAGTGCGTGCGCATCCTGACCGGCGCCATCCTGCCGGCCGGCGCCGACACCGTGGTGATGCAGGAACAGGTGTTGATCGACGGTCCGCGCGTGCGCCTGACAGCCGCGGTGCGTCCGGGCGCCAACGTGCGCGCGCCGGGCGAGGACGTGCGCGCCGGGCAGATCGTGCTGCCGGCCGGCTGCCGCCTGGGCCCGCCGCAGATCGCGCTCGCCGCCGCGCTCGGCCAGGGGCACCTGACAGTCACCCGTCGGCCGCGGGTCGCACTGTTCACCAGCGGTGATGAGCTGACGCCGGTCGGACAGCCGCTCGCCGCCGGCGCCATTTACGACAGCAACCGCCACCTGCTGCGCGCCATGCTGGAAGAAATGGGCGTGTCGGTGATCGATCTTGGCATCGTCGCCGACGACCCGGACGCCGTGCGGGCGGCCTTTGCCGCCGCCCGCGCGCAGGCCGACGTGGTGATCAGTTCCGGCGGCGTATCGGTGGGCGATGCCGACTACGTGCGGGACGTGTTCAGCGAGTTCGGCGACATCCACTTCTGGCGCATCGACATGAGACCGGGCCGGCCGCTGGCCTTCGGGCGCCTGGGCGAGACCTGGTTTTTCGGCCTGCCGGGCAATCCGGTGTCGACCGCCGTCACCTTTCTGCAATTCGTGCGGCCGGCGCTGCGCCGGCTGGAGGGAGAGCCGGCCAGTGCGCCGCTGCGGCTGGAACTGCCGCTGCTCGAACCGGTGCACAAGGCGTCCGGGCGGCTGGATTTCCAGCGCGGCGTGCTGGCTCGCGATGCCGCCGGGCGCCTTGGTGTGCGCAGCGCAGGCCATCAGGGCTCGCACGTCATGAGCAGTCTGGCTGCCGCCGACTGCCTGATGGTGCTGCCGGCGGCGACCGGCGACCTGCCGGCCGGCAGTCTGGTGCAGGTGGAATTGCTGCCCTGGCGGGCCACGCCGCAGCCCTGATCCGTGGGAGATTCCATATTCCCGTTTGTGGAAGCGACGCCCCTGTGGGAGCGGCGCGCCGCCGCGAATCCTCGAAGCAAGCATTCGGCGCAAGCATTCGGCCCGGGGGCGGGCCTCCCACACTCGAGCACTGCCGTGGAAGCGACGCCCCTGCGGGAGCGGCGCCCCGCCGCGAATCTTCAGCTCACCCATTCGGTCCGAGGGCGGGCCTCCCACACCAGAGAATCGCGGTCCTGATCGCGCTCACACCCGCAGCAGAAACGTCACCGGCCCGTCATTGGTGAGGCTGACCTGCATGTGGGCGCCGAACTGACCGGTAGCGACCAAGGCGTGGCTGGTGCGCGCCGCGTCGACCAGGCAATCGAACATCGCCCTGGCGTGCGCCGGCTCGGCGGCGGACGTGAAGCTCGGCCGTCGGCCGCGGTCGGTATCGGCGGCCAGGGTGAACTGGGGCACCAGCAGCAGGCCGCCGCGGGTGTCGGCAAGGCTCAGGTTCATGCGCCCATCGGCATCGTCGAACACGCGGTAGCCGAGTATCCGCTCGGCCATGCGCTGCGCCTGCGCCGGGGCGTCGCCCGGCTGCACGCCGACCAGCACCAGCAGGCCCGGCCCGATCTGGCCGACGGTAGCGCCGGCGACGCTGACGCGGGCCTCGGTGACCCGCTGCAGCAGCGCCAGCATGCTCAGTCGGCGGCGCGGCTGTGGCGGCGGCGGTCGGATTCGAGCAGGTAGCGCTTGCGCACGCGCAGGAAGTGCGGCGTGACTTCCACCAGCTCGTCGTTCTCGATGAACTCGAGTGCCTGTTCCAGCGACAGGCGCGTGTGCGGCGTCAGCACGATGTTCTCGTCGCTGCCGGAGGCGCGCATGTTGGTCAGCTGCTTGGCCTTGAGCGGGTTCACGGTCAGGTCGTTGCCGCGGCTGTGCAGGCCGATCACCTGTCCCTCGTAGACCTCGTCGCCCGGGCCGACCATCAGCCGCCCGCGCTCCTGCAGGTTGAACAGTGCGAAGCCGACCGCCTTGCCGGTGCCGTTGCTGATCAGCACGCCGTTCTTGCGCGTTGCCACGTCGCCGCTGGCGACCGGCGCGTAGGCGTCGAACACATGGTGCATGAGGCCGGTGCCGGCACTGGCCGACAGAAAGTCGGTGCGCAGGCCGATCAGGCCGCGGGTCGGGATGCGGTAGTCCAGGCGCACCCGGCCGCGGCCGTCCGGCACCATGTTGGTCAGCTCGCCGCGGCGGGCGCCGATCAGCTCCATGATGTTGCCCTGGTAGGCGGAATCCACATCGATGGTGAGCTGTTCGTAAGGCTCGCAGGCCACGCCGTCGATTTCCTTGACGATCACCTGCGGGCGTGACACGGCCAGCTCGTAACCCTCGCGGCGCATGGTCTCGATCAGGATCGACAGGTGCAGTTCGCCGCGGCCGGACACGCGGAACACGTCCGGATCCTCGCCGTCCTGCACCCGCAGCGCGATGTTGGTCAGCAGCTCCCGGTACAGGCGCTCGCGCAGCTGGCGGGAGGTCAGGAACTGCCCGTCGCGGCCGGCAAACGGCGACTTGTTGACCTCGAAGTTCATGGTGATGGTGGGTTCGTCCACCGTCAGCGCCGGCATGGCTTCCGGGCGTTCCGGGTCGCACAGGGTGTCCGAGATGGCCAGGCCCTCGACGCCGGTGACGGCGATGATGTCGCCGGCCGAGGCCTGCTCGACCTCGTAGCGCTCCAGACCGCGAAAGGCCAGCACCTGCAGCGCCCGGCCACGGCGCTGTGTGCCGCCGGCGCCGACCACCATCACCGACTGGCCGCGCCTGAGCGTGCCGCGCCGGATGCGGCCGATGCCGATCACGCCCACGTAGCTCGAATAGCCCAGCGCGCTGATCTGCATCTGCAGCGGGCCGTCGACTTCCACCTGCGGCGGCGGCACCTTGTCCACGATGGTCTGGAACAGCGGCGTCATGTCGCCTTCGCGCACGCTGTCGTCGAGCCCTGCGTAGCCCATCAGGGCCGAGGTGTAGACCACCGGGAAATCGAGCTGCTCATCGCTGGCACCGAGCCGGTCGAACAGGTCGAAGGTCTGGTTCAGCACCCAGTCCGGGCGCGCACCAGGGCGGTCCACCTTGTTGATGATGACGATCGGGTGCAGGCCAGCCGCGAAGGCCTTTTCGGTCACGAAGCGCGTTTGCGGCATGGGCCCGTCGACGGCGTCCACCAGCAACAATACCGAGTCGACCATCGACAGGATGCGCTCCACCTCGCCGCCGAAGTCGGCATGGCCGGGGGTGTCCACGATGTTGATGCGGTAAGGCGTGTCGCCGCCCGGCGGGGTCCAGTCCACGGCCGTGTTCTTGGCGGTGATGGTGATGCCCCGCTCGCGCTCCAGGTCGTTGCTATCCATGACCAGGTTGCCGTGGTCCTCGTGGGCGGCGAAGGTGCCGGACTGGCGCAGCAGCTGGTCGACCAGCGTGGTCTTGCCATGATCGACGTGGGCGATGATGGCGATATTGCGGATATGGGTGGACATGAAAGGCCGGCAGGCGGGAGCGAGGGGGCGGCGATTATAGCCGCCCGGCCGTGACCGGCCGGCTTCAGGCCCCGGTCAGGCCAAGAAGGCGCGGCTTCGCGGCGCGATGATCGCCCGGCGGAGCCGGGCTCTTACAGTTTCCCGAGGCTCATCCGGGCCACTTCCAGTCCCGAATCTCCGGCATGTCCTGGCCGTGTTTGTTGATGTACTGCCGGTGCTCGATCAGCTTGTCCTTGAGCTGCTGCTTCAGGTAAAGGCCCCGCTCGCCGGTCTGCGGCAGGCGGTCGATGGCGTCCATCGCCAGGTGGAAGCGGTCCAGATCGTTCAGGACGGTCATGTCGAAGGGCGTGGTGATGGTGCCCTCCTCCTTGTAGCCACGGACATGAAGGTTGGCGTGGTTGGTGCGGCGGTAGGTCAGCCGGTGGATCAGCCACGGGTAGGCGTGATAGGCGAAGATCACCGGTTTGTCGCGGGTGAACAGCTCGTCGAAATCCCTGTCGCTGAGGCCATGCGGGTGTTCGCTGGGCGGCTGCAGCTTCATCAGGTCGACGACGTTGACGACGCGGATTTTCAGCTCCGGCAGGTGCTCGCGCAGGATCGAAACCGCCGCCAGCGTCTCCAGCGTGGGCACGTCGCCGCAACAGGCCATGACCAGGTCCGGCGCGACCGCCTGGTCGTTGCTGGCCCACTGCCAGATGCCGATGCCCTGCGTGCAGTGCTTGACCGCGGCATCCATCGTCAGCCATTGCGGCGCCGGGTGTTTGCCGGCAACCACCACGTTGACGTAGTGCCGGCTGCGCAGGCAGTGGTCCATCACCGACAGCAGGCAGTTGGCATCGGGCGGAAAGTAGACCCGCACCACCTCGGCTTTCTTGTTGACCACGAGGTCGATGAAGCCCGGATCCTGGTGCGTGAAGCCGTTGTGATCCTGGCGCCAGACGTGCGAGGCCAGCAGGTAGTTCAGCGATGCGATCGGGCGCCGCCACGGCAGGTGCGCGGTCACCGTCAGCCACTTGGCGTGCTGGTTGAACATCGAATCCACGATGTGGATGAAGGCCTCGTAGCAGTTGAACAGGCCGTGCCGGCCGGTGAGCAGATAGCCCTCCAGCCAGCCCTGGCACTGGTGTTCGCTCAGCACCTCCATCACGCGGCCGGTGGGCGCGAGAAATTCGTCGCTGGACTCGGTCGCGCCGTTCCACTGGCGCTCGGTCGCCTCGAACAGGGCGCCCAGGCCGTTCGAGATCGTCTCGTCGGGGCCGAAGACGCGGAAATTGCGCTGGGCGTCGTTGAGCCGCACCACATCGCGCAGGAAGGGTCCCAGCACGCGCGTGTCGCCGATGCCGCGCACGCCCGGCGCCGGAACCTCCGCCGCGTAGTCACGAAAATCCGGCATGCGCAGGTCGCGCAGCAGCATGCCGCCGTTGGCGTGGGGATTGGCACCCATGCGCCGGGGGCCGGTGGGCGCCAGTTCGGCCAGCTCTGGCTGCAGGCGCCCCTGCTCATCGAACAGTTCCTCGGGGCGGTAGCTGCGCAGCCATTGCTCGAGCAGCACCAGGTCCTGCGGATGGGCATTTGGGTGCAGCGGCACCTGGTGGGAACGGAACGAGCCCTCGTTCGGGGCGCCATCGACCATCCTGGGGCCGGTCCAGCCCTTGGGCGAGGCCAGCACGATCATCGGCCAGCGCGGACGGATGCGATGGCCGTGCTGGCGGGCGTCCTGCCGGATGTTCCTGATCTGCTCCACGGCCGTGTCCAGCGCCGCGGCCATCGCCTGGTGCATCGCTTCGGGTTCGTGGCCCTCGACGAAGTACGGCGTCCAGCCGCAGCCGCGCAGGAACTGCTCCAGCTCCTCGCGCGTGATGCGGGCCAGGATGGTCGGATTGGCGATCTTGTAGCCGTTCAGGTGCAGGATCGGCAGCACTGCCCCGTCGCCGACCGGATCGAGAAACTTGTTCGAATGCCAGGCCGTGGCCAGCGGCCCGGTTTCCGCCTCACCGTCGCCGACCACGCAGGCGACGATCAGCTCGGGATTGTCGAACACCGCGCCGAAGGCATGGCTGAGCGAATAGCCCAGCTCGCCGCCCTCGTGGATCGAGCCGGGCGTCTCCGGTGAGGCATGGCTGGGAATGCCGCCGGGAAACGAGAACTGTTTGAACAGTCTCTGCAGACCGGCCTCGTCCTGGCTGATATCCGGATAGATCTCGCTGTAAGTCCCTTCGAGATAGGTGTTACCCACGACAGCCGGGCCACCGTGTCCGGGGCCGGACATATAGACCATGTCCAGATCGTATTGCTTGATCACCCGGTTCAGGTGCGCATAGATGAAGTTCTGCCCCGGCGTCGTGCCCCAGTGCCCCAGCAGCATGCGCTTCACGTCGGTGAGCGCCAGCGGCCGCCTCAGCAGCGGGTTGTCGCACAGGTAAATCTGGCCGACCGACAGGTAATTGGCGGCGCGCCAGTAGGCGTCGATCCGGCGCAGCAGATCGGGTGAAAGGCTGCTGGTGTTCATGCTGCTCCTGCGGCCCGCCGGGCCGGTCTGGTGGGTGCGAGCGGCAGTCGGCGGCGCACGGCGTTCATCCGGCACTCGCCAGCGCATCGCCGACGATGGTCTGTGCTTCGGCCTGGATGCGACGCAGATGGGCCTCGCCCAGAAAGCTCTCGGCGTAGATCTTGTAGATGTCCTCGGTGCCGGATGGGCGCGCCGCGAACCAGCCGTGCTCGGCCACTACCTTCAGGCCGCCGATCGGCGCATCGTTGCCGGGCGCGCGGGTGAGCGTGGCCAATATTTCTTCGCCCGCCAGCTGCCTGGAGCGCACCTGCTGGGGCGACAGTTGCGCCAGCAATTTCTTTTGCTCCGGGGTCGCCGGCGCATCGATGCGGTCGTAGGCCGGCGCGCCAAACTCGTCGGTGAGCTGGCGGTAGATTTCGCCCGGATCGCGACCCAGGCGGGCGGTGATCTCACCCGCCAGCAGGGCCGGCACGATGCCGTCCTTGTCAGTGGTCCACACGCTGCCGTTGCGGCGCAGGAAGGACGCGCCGGCGCTCTCCTCGCCGACGAATCCCAACGCGCCGTCCAGCAGGCCGTCGACGAACCACTTGAAGCCGACCGGCACCTCATAGAGCCGGCGGCCCAGCTTGGCCGCCACGCGGTCGATCATCTGGCTGCTGACCAGGGTCTTGCCGACCGCCGCCGCCGGGCGCCACTGCGGGCGATGCTGGAACAGATAAAAAATGGCCACCGAAAGATAGTGGTTCGGCGGCAGCAGGCCGGCGCCTCGGGTGACGATACCGTGCCGGTCGTGATCGGTATCGCAGGCAAAGGCGATGTCGAAGCGATCCTTCAGACCGATCAGGCCCTGCATGGCCCAGGACGAGGACGGGTCCATGCGAATCCGGCCGTCCCAATCGACGGTCAGGAAACGAAAGGTCGGATCGACGATATCGTTCACCACCGTCAGGTCCAGGCGGTAGCGCTCGGCAATCGCGCCCCAGTAATGGACGCCGGCGCCGCCGAGCGGGTCGACGCCCATGCGCACGCCGGCGCCGCGGATCGCCTCCAGGTCCAGCACGCTGCCCAGATCGCCCACGTAGGCATCCACGAAATCGTGCCGGTGCGTGGTGGCGGCGCGCAGCGCCTGCTGCAAGGGCATTCGCTTGACGCCGCGCAGGCGGTCTTGCAGATAGGCGTTGGCCATGGCCTCGATCTGGCCGGTGACGTCACTGCCCGCCGGTCCACCGCTGGGCGGGTTGTATTTGTAGCCGCCACTATCGGGCGGATTGTGTGACGGCGTGATGACGATGCCATCGGCCAGCCCCTGGCTGCGGCCCCGGTTGTAGCAGAGGATGGCGTGTGAGATCACCGGCGTTGGCGTGTAGTCGTCGCGCGCGTCGAGCATGACTTCCACGCCGTTGGCGGCCAGCACCTCAATGGCGCTGGCGCGCGCCGGCTCCGACAGCGCATGGGTGTCGATGCCCAGAAACAGCGGGCCGTCGATGCCCTGCTGGGCGCGGTAATCACAGACCGCCTGGCTGATGGCCAGCACGTGCCATTCGTTGAAACTGGCGTCGAAGGCGCAACCGCGGTGCCCGGAGGTGCCGAAGGCGACCCGTTGCGCCGGCAGCGCCGGATCGGGCGTGAGGCCATAGTAAGCCGTGATCAGGCGCGGCACGTTCACCAACAGGGCCGGCGGGGCGAGCTTGCCCGCCAAGGGACTGATCGTCATTTCCACATCACCCGGGAGTTGGACTCGGCGGCGGCCTCCAGCAGCTTGATCAGGGGCAGCGCCCGCTTCGACAGACTGACCGCCGGCTCGCCTGCCGCCTCCTGGTCCTGGTCCTGTTCCTCCTCCACCACCGGCGGCTCGGCCTTTGCTTGCGCGATAGCGTCGCGCAGCCGGGCCAGCGCGGCCGGCACATCGGCCGCCAGGATCGCCCCCGGCACGGTCGGGCTGTGTCCCATCATGCGCAGCATAGCCAGCGCCACCTCACCGAACATGATGACGTCGCCGTAGTTGTCGGTCGTGAACGTGACCAGCATGGCGCCCTCCTGTGAAATCAGAAAAACCCGCGGCGCCGTCAGGCGCTGGCGATGCGCACCGGGGCGGTGATCGAGTTGCCGATGAAGCAGTTGCGGTGCGCCGACTCGTGCAGCTTGTCCAGTTCCTCGGCGCTCGGCGCCGCGCCGACAAAGGTGATAGTCGGGCGCAGCATCACTTCGGTCACGGCCATGCGGCCCTGCGCATTCTTGGCCAGCGTGCCAGTGGCCTGGTCGCGGTAACTGGCGACCTTGAAACCGCGCTTTTCGGCCACCGCCAGGAAGGTCAGCATGTGGCAGCTGGACACCGCGGCGATCAGGCCTTCTTCCGGGTTGGTGTGGTCCGGATCGCCGGCGTAGTCCGGAGCGGACGAGGCGCGCAGCGTCTGCCCGCCGGCCAGGCGCCACTGGTGGGCGCGGCTGTAGTCGTCCGGGTGACCGGCGCGCGCGGCGCGCTGCCAGGTGATTTCCACGTTGAAGTCAGACATCGTCGCTTTCCTCGTTCAGGGCCGTCAGGCGCGCCAGAAAATCCGCCGGCCGGCGCACCGGGCGCCGCGCCGCGTAATCGTAAAAACCCATCAGCGTGCGCGCCCGCAGCACTTCCTGCCCGGCCCGGTCGACCCGGTAGCGGAACTCGCAGCGGGCGGCGCCCAGGCCGGCAATGGCCAGGTCCACGCTCAGCCGATCGGCCCAGAATGCCTGCGCGGCGTAGTGGACTTCAAGCTCGAGCATGATCAAGCCGGCGCCGTCACGGCCGGCCTCATCGTAACCGGCCGCGGCCAGCCAGCGGCGCCGCGCCTCGTGCAGCAGGCTCACCGCGGCGTCGTGGCCCAGATGGTTGCCATAATTGATGTCGCGCGCCTGGACCGTCAGGTCGGTGCGGAAATGAAACCGCAAAGGCAGGCTCAGGCCACCGCCGCTCATGCGCCGGCCACGCAGGGGCGGCTTGCCGCCGGCAAGGCCGGGAACAATAATTCGCCGGCGCAGCGCCGCGTTGCAATCTTTTTCATATCGAACCCAAAGGGAGAAAAAGAATCATGCCCCGTCACGGATACTGCCTACTGGCCGGCCTGGTCTTGGCGGCCCATCTCGCGACCGCCGTCGCCGCCGAGTACCGCGCCGAACTGGCCACCGGCTGGGGCGACGACGACACGCAGATGTACCGCATCGGCGTCGCCCGCGACTGGAACCGGGCCTGGTTCACGGATGGGGACTGGCAGCTGACCGGCTACTGGCTGGCCGAAATCGGCTACTGGAACAGCGACAAAGATAACCGCCAAAACGACAACCTGTGGGAAGTCGGCCTGACGCCGGTGCTGCGCCTGGCACCCAAGACCAGCGGCGGCATGCGCCCGTACCTGGAAGCCGGCCTCGGCGGCCACGTGCTGTCGGACACCCGCATCGGTGAGCGCCAGCTGTCGAGCGCCTGGCAGTTCGGCAGTCATCTTGGCGTCGGCCTGGACTGCGGCCGGTTCCAGCTCGGCTACCGCTTCCAGCACCTGTCCAACGCCAGTATCAAGGAGCCCAACGACGGCATCGATTTTCACGTCCTGACCGCCGACATGCGGTTCTGAACGCATCGATCGATCCTGGACTGCCCAGCGCCGGCCACTTGGAAAAAACCATGTAGAGCGCAGCTTCGCTGCGCGATGATCGCCCGGCACAGCCGGTCTCCTGCCGATTCTGGCAGCGCGCCCCTCGCCCGGGGCCGCGCTAGGGATAGGCCGCGCGCAGATACGCCGCCAGGGCGCGCCGATCCGCATCATCCAGCGCCGGCGCCGGCATCGAGGCCGGCGGGGTTGCCAGCAGGGCGCCCAGCGCCGCCTGCGAGTAACGGCTGCCAAGCGCGGCCAGTCGCATGCCGGGCGCGCCACCGCGGTGGCAATCGGCGCAGGCGTGCCGGTCGAACAGCGCCGCGCCCCGCGCGAGCGTGGCATCCGCCTGCTGCGCCGGGTCAAGCCGGCTCAGGGCTGATGCGGCCGGCGACGACGGGCTACCGGCCTGATGCGGCCCCGCCGCGGTCGGCGGCACAAACACCGGCCCCGGCCCGGCGGTCGACGGGTCCCACGCAATTCGGTAGATCGCACCGGCGTAATCGTCCGACACGTACACCGCCCGGTCCGGACCCGGCAGTGCGTCAACCGGCCGGCCGGTGACCTTGCCCCCCTGCACGAAACCGACCGCGAAATCACGCTCCGTGATGCGCCCGTCGGCGGCCCAGTGCAGGGACGAGACCCGGTAGCCCGACAGCACGCTGCGGTTCCAGGAGCCGTGCTGGCCGACCAGCGCGGCGCGCTCGAAACCGGGCGGCGCGCGGTCGGGGTCGAAAAAATTGATCGACAGCGCCGCGACATGCGCGCCGAAGGCATGGGCCGGCGCGATCGGGGCGCGCCCGGCGGCGCCCGGGTGGGCGCCGTATTCGGGATCCGGCAGGTTGTCGCCATGCCAGAACGGCCAGCCGTAGAAGCCGCCGGCAACGATGCGGTTCAGCTCGTCCGGCGGAAAGTCGTCGCCCAGCAGGTCGCGCCCGTTATCGACACCGAACAGGGCCCCGCTGCCCGGCTGCCAGTCGAAGCCGACGGTATTGCGCAGACCCTCGGCGAAGGGTGTCACGGCGCCGCCTTGCGGGTCCACGCGCAGCATGGCGGCGCGCGGCGTGGTCTCGATGCACACGTTGCAGGACGAACCGCTGCTGACGTACAGCATCCGGTCCGGACCCACGCGCAGCGTGCGCGTGAAATGCATGCCGCCGCCGGCCAGTGCCGCCACCGTCTGCGGCGCGCCGGACACCGCGCGCGCGGCGGCATCGAAGCGCACCCGGCGCACGGCGCCGGTCTCGGCGAAGTAGAGCCAACCCTCGGCAACATCGATGCCGTGCGGGCGGTCCAGCCCTTGCAGCAGCGTACGCACACCATCGGCGCGGCCGTCGCCATCCGCATCCCGCTCGACCAGCAGGATGCTGCCCGCCCGCGTGATGCTGACCAGCAGATCGCCGGCGTCCGTGAAGCGCAGTACCCGCGCCGGGCCCAGGCCCTCGGCGTACAGGCTGGCCGTGAAGCCGGGCGCCAGGCGCAGGCCGGCGAGCTGGGCCGACGTGGGCTCCACGCCGCCGATGCCGGCAATGGCGTGCAGCACCGGGCCACGAACCGTCACCTGCGTGCTCAGGTAGCCCAGCGCCAGCGCCGCCAGCACGCCGACCGTCCCCAGAATCCCGACCGAAACCTTCAGTGCCTTGCGCATGTGGCCCTCGGTCAGTGTGGCACTGCAGCAGCCGGCGCAGCAGGTGGTGTCACCGGCGCCGTCGATGGCTCGGTGGGCGGCGCGGTGGCGGGCGCGGGAAGCGGCGCCGGCAGGCTGGCGATCAGCGCGCTGCGGCCGCGCTTGAGCTGCCGCTCGACCAGGCTGCGAAAGCGCTGCGGATCGGCCTTCAGTTCCAGCGCCACGGCCGACCCGGACAGGCGCACCTGCCCGTAGGGCTCGCGGCTGACCAGATCACGACCCAGATTCATCACCCGCACGGCATCCGGCGGCGTGCCGTCACCGGCGGCCGGCTCCACCAGTGCCAGATGGCTGCCGGCCACCACCGCCAGGCGCGACTCCAGCTGCCGGGGCTGATCGCCGCCGGCCGCGCCGCTCACCCGGGCGAAATCCACATACCAGACGGCAATGCCGTAGCTCACGCCAGGCCTGCGACCGGCCACCGCCCGCGCCAGGGCGGCACGGGTTTCGGCCAGGGCGGCATCGCTGCCCGGCGCATCGGCCGTCGGCGCCTGCGCCAGCGGGGCACCGCTGGGCGCGAAATACAGGTAATCACCGGCGCGCGCCGGTGCCGGCAGGCTGCCGCCGGTCGGCAGGGACGCCAGTTCCGGATTGAGCACCTCGAAGCCGGCCTGCTGGAGTTCTTTCAGCAGGGCCACGTAAGCGGCGTCGGTAATCGCCTGCATGGTGGTCAGGGGCACGCCGCCGAGTTCCAGGCCGGGCGCGCCGGCCGGGCCGTCGGCATCGGCGCGGGTCCGAAACGCGAGCCGGAAATCGAGCATGAACAGCGGCCCACGCGGTGACTGGGCGGGCTTTTCCGCCGCCTCGGGCCGGGCGGCCGGCGCGGCTTCCGGTGCTGCCGCGACCACCGCCTCGGTCGAGAGCGGGGCACCCACCGGGAGCGCAGGCTGTGCCGGGGCAGGCGCAGTGGTGGCGGAGGCGCCGGTCGCATCCGCGGCGGGGTCCACCGCGGATGCAGGCGCGTCGGGCTTGGCCTTGCCAGCAGCGACGTCCGCAACCCGGCAGCCACGCTTCAGGAACATGTCCACCAGATATTCCTTGCGCGCCCGGGCCGAGGCGATGCGCGCCTCGGAATCGCGCCCGCGCCGGCCGAGCACGTCCTTGGCGATGTCGCCAAAGATGCTGCCGAACGGCAGCACCTTGGCCACGCCGGCCACCACCTCGCCGGTGCGCGAACGAGTGACGGTCTCGGTGGCGCCGCGCACTGCGCCCGGGTCGCCACTGTGCGGCGCCAGCAGGGCCTCGAGTTCCCTGACCTGCCCCGCAATCTGGGCGCAATCGAGGTCGTTGTCGCCCATTTGCACGCGGTCGATCAGGCCGCCGTCCTGGGCCAGCGCATGGCCGGCCAGCAGCAACAAAACCGCAACACACGACGCGCGCGACAGAAACATGGGTATGGATGAGTTCCGGGTGACTAGAATGCGCCGGCGCTGCGCCGGGCCCGCACCTTTGACCCCGGGCGCGGGCGCTGTTCACGGCCGCCACGAGGGCGGCCTCCAGGAAGGCTGACCGGCCCGGACGCAGGCTGCCGCGGGCTGCCATTCTGGCAGAAGCGCCCGCCTGCCAGAGGCCGCCGCGTCGGATCGAGGCCAATCCACGAGGGTTTACGTGCAAACAGCACTTGCCGAGGCCGCGCGGCCGCAACCGATCGCCCTGTGGGCGCTGGGCGCCACATTGTTCGCCGCGGCGCTGGCAGCGGTCCATGCCGGCATGGCGCTGGCCGCCGCAGCGGGCGCCGGGCTGGGCCTGCTGCTGATCGGCCGCGCCGGTGGCACACGCGACGGACTGCTGGTCGCGCTGCGTCATGCGGCGGTCGCGGCATTGCTGGCGCTGGCCGCCACGCCCGGCCTGCCGCTGTGGCAGACGCCGCAGCAGTGGCCTGATCTGCTGCGGCTGACCCCGCTGGGCGCGGCGCTCGCGCTCGCGGTCTACGGCCTGGCGGCGGGCCTGCTGCCGGCACACCAGCGCCGGCCGCTGCCGGCGGCCACGTCGCTGGTGTTGCTGGCGCTGCCGTTCGTGCTGTTCAACGGGCTGTTCCTGCTCGCCTCGACCGGCTTGCTGGATGCGCCCGGCGCCTGGCCGGGAGAGGCTCTACCCGCATCCGCACGGCGGCTGCTGGGCCACTGGCTGGTGTTGGGGCTGTTTGGCGAGTTCGCGCTGCTGGGCCTGGGCCTGGCGATGGACCAGCGCTGGACGCGCAGCGGGCGCCTGCATGCGCTGCTGTGGGGCAGCGCGCTGTGGGCGGCGCTGACGCCGCGGCTGGCCGACCTTGGCAGCGGCCGGTTTGCCGCCGGCCTACCCAGCTGGCAGCAGCTGCCGCTGGTGGTGGCCAGTGCCGCGCTGGCACAGGCCGGCCTGTGGGGCCAGACCTTTCTGATCACCGGCGCGCTGCTGGACGCGCTCAAGGGCCGGCGCCCGACCTGGCAGGCGGCCGCCGACCACTGGCGCAGCGGCGCCGGCAAGGGCGCCGTCTACAGCGCCTGGTTCATGGTGCTGATACACGGCGGCGCGGCGCTGGGCGCTGGCCCGACCGCGGGCTGGATCGCCGGCTGGCCACTGCTGGGCGGAGCGCTGCTCGGCGCGGTGCTGTTTCCGCTGGCGCGCACGGTGATCGAGACCTTCGACGGCAGCCCGCCGCTGACCGGCCGGCTCGGGGCCGCCTACCGACAGCCGGACAACCTGGCGCGCGGCGCGCTGGCAGGGGTGGCGGTGGCGCTATGGTTCGCGCTCGGCGTCGGCGCCGGCAGCGACGGCATGCGCTTTGCCGCCGGTATGCTGGGCGGCGCCGTGGTCTACTCCGGGGCCAACCTGCTGTTCGACACCGCCGCCATCGGGCGCGGACTGCGACGGCGCCCACAGCGGCCGGCGGTGTACCTGTTGCAGGCAGCCATGGGCGGCGTCACCGGCGGGCTGATCGCCTGGTATTTCGACGCCAGCCAGTGGCAGGTGGTGCTGGACCGCTTCGCCGGCTACGCGGCGGTGCACAACCCGCAGGCCGGGCGCGGCAGCTACGAATTCATCATCTACCCGCTGTTCAGCAAGTGGGGAGCGACCGATCTAGGCCTGATCACGGGCGGCGTGAAGCTGTTCTATGCCCAGTCGCTGTCGGGCGTGGTGCAGTGGGCGCTCGCCGCGCCCCTGTTCAGCCTGAACCTGGTGCTGCTGACGGCGCTGATCGAGCGGCGCCTGCGGCCGATCCGCGCCACCTTCAGCCGCGCGGGGCTGGCCGAGGTCGGCGCCCAGACGGTGCGGGTGCTGCGCTGGGGCCTGTGGATGGCGCCGATCATCGCGTCGTTCCTGCGCATGGCGCCGGATCCGGCCTGGTACAACCAGGACGGCGCCGTGCGCTCGGTGCTGGCCACCGTGCAGCAAGTCGTGCAGCCGGCCGGCGACTACCGAGCCTGGAGTCTGGAGCTGTTCCTGGGGCTGATGGCCTACGACTGGCTGCGGGTGCTGATCTGGTTCGATCACATGGGCCTGCGGGTGGCGACGCTGGTCAATTTCTCCTTCGTCGGCGTCGACGCGGTGGACGCCAGCCTGGCGCGCCGGCTCGGTCACGGGCCGCGTGGGCAGGTGATCCCGGAAGGCCTGCGTCGCTTTGCCACCTGGGCGCCACTGCTGGTGCCGTTCTACATCCCGCGCGGCGGCGAATGGGATCAGGTGTGGGCACGTTCCGAGGCGATGCACGGCCAGGCCGGACCGCTGCTGCCGGCGGTGCACGACCTGCTGGGCGCCTACTCCGTCGCCGCGGTGCTGCTGATCGCCATCACCGCCCTGGTGCTGCGCCGCGCGGCGCGGGCCGGAACGCTGGCGCGCATCCATCACACGCCCATGCACCGGCTGGGCAATGGCCACTACACGCTGCGCCTGGCCGTGGATGGTCGTGGCCATGCGCAGGCGATCCGCGACCGCAAGGGCTGTCCGGAAATCGACCTCACGCGCCGTCCGGAAGACGGCCTGGACCGCCGCGGCCGGTTCTTCTACGTGTCCGAACCCGGGCAGCCGTTGTGGTCGCTGATGCGCGAGCCCTGCCCGCGCGCCGATGTGCGCCACTCGGTAACCGAGCTGTCGTCGACCGCTCTGTGCTTCCGCGCCGACACACCCGATCTGACCGCCACCAGCCGCGTCGAGGTGCCACCCGACGACGCCCTCGAATGCTGGACGGTGAGCTTCGAGAACCGCACCGATCGCCCGCGCCTGCTGCGCCTGAGCAGCTTCCAGGAGCTGATGCTCAGCCCCGAGGCGGCGGCCCGCCACCCGGCCTTCAACGCGCAACACATCGGCACGCATTTCGTGGCACCGCTGGGCGCCCTGCTGGCCCACAGCCGTCTGCTGACCGACAGCCGCGGCCGGCCGGCCGGGGAAACCGCCTTTCACGCCGTGGCGGCCGACGGGCAGGCGGTGCGCCTGGTCGGCTACGAGGACAGCCGCGGGCGCTTCGTCGGTGCCGGCGGCATCGCCCACCCGGATGGTCTGGCAGCCGGCGCGCCGCGCAGGCCCGACGACCAGGGCCTGCTGTACGCCTTCGACCCCGCGTTCTCGCTCACCGTCGAGGTATCCGTCCCGCCGCGCGGCAAGGCCCAGGTCCGCTTCGTCACCGGCTTTGCGCCGGATGCCGCCGCGGCGACGCGGCTGATCGCCCGCCAGCTGGGCACGCCGCTGCCGGCTCCGGCCGCGCTGACAACAGCCCTGAATGCGATCCGCCAGGTACGCGATGCCGTGCCGCCGGGGAGCGAATTTTCCGCCGACGGCTGGACGCTCAGCGTCGACGGCAACGCGCCGCGTCCGTACAGCCATCTGATCGCCAACGCGCTCGGTCACGGCGCGGTGCTGGACAGTGCCGGCGACATCGCGTCCTTCGCCGGTAACAGCCAGCAGAACGCGCTGACGCCGTTTCGAACCGGCGAAACCAGCCACCGCCTGCCCGGCGAGGGGCTGTACGTGGTGGACATGGCCACCGGCGCCTGCGGATCGCCCACCTTTGCGCCGCTGCGGCGGCCTGAGGTGGCGCACCGGGCCGAGTTCGCGCCCGGTCAGGCGCGCTTCGTCAGTTCGCTGGGTGAGCTCGACCTGGAACTGACCGTGTGCGTGGCGCCGGACCAGCCGGCACAGGCGCGCCTGCTGCGCATCGCCAACCGCGGCAGCACGGCGCGCCGCTGCCGGGTGGTGGCCTATTTCGAGTGGGTGCTGGCGGAAATCGCCGCCGACAGCCGCGGCCGGCTGGAAGTGCGGCAGGAAAACGGCGCCGTGTTCGCGCGCAATCCGGACAACCTGTTCGCGCCCGGCTGGGCCTTCGTGACCAGCAGCCTTGCGCAGCCGGCGATCGAGACCGTGCGCGGCCGCTTCATCGGCAAGGCGGCCGGCCCGCTGCCCTGCTTCGTCGGCCTTGGCGCCGGCGATCCGGCGGCCCATGACGATGGCTGCCGCGTCGCGGCCTTGTCGGGCGAGCTGCAGGTGCCGGCCGGCGGCGAGCTGTGGGTGAGCTTCGCGCTCGGCCAGGCGCCGAGTCTGGACGAGGCGCGCGCACTGGCCACGCAGTCCCGCGAGCTCGGCTGGGCGCAGGCGACGCTGGCGGCGAGCGAGGCCGATTGGCGCCGGCGCCTGGGCGTGCTGCGCGTCGAAACCAAGCGCCCGGATTTCGATCGCCTGATCAACACCTGGCTGCCGTACCAGGTGATCGCGGCGCGGCTGTGGGCACGCTGCGGGCCGCAGCAGCGCTCCGGCGCCTACGGCTTTCGCGACCAGTTGCAGGACGTGCTGCCGCTGCTGCTGATCGACCCGCAAACGGCCCGCGAGCAGATCCTGCGCCACGCCAGCCAGCAGTTCCTGCAAGGCGACGTGGTGCACTGGTGGCACCCCACGCCAACCGGTGGCACCGGCTTTGCCGCCCGCACCCGGGCCTCGGACCCGCAGGCCTGGCTACCCTATCTGACGGCGCAGTACGTCATGGCCACCGGCGACGCGGGCATCCTCGGTGAGATCACCCCCTTCCTCGAAGGCCGGCCGATCCCGCACGGCGCCGAAGGCCTGGGCTTTGCCCCGCAGCCGAGCGCCGAGCGCGCCAGCCTGTACGAGCACTGCCGCCGCGCCATCGACTACACGCTCAAGCGACGCGGCCGGCACGGCCTGCCGCTGATCGGCAGCGGCGACTGGAACGATGCCCTTGACCACATCGGCAATCTTGGCCGCGGCGAGAGCATTTGGCTGGGATTTTTCCTGCATCGGGTGCTGATCGACTTCGCGCCGCTGGCGCAGGCTCACGGCGATGTCGCGACCGCCACCCGCTGGCTGGGCGAAGCCGAGCGCCTGCGCACGGCGCTGGCCACCATGCGGCGCGATGCGCGTTACCTGCGTGCCATCGCCGACGACGGCACGCCGCTGCTGCTGCCAAACGCCTTGACGGCCGCCTGGCCGGCCCTGTCCGGCGCCGTGCCGAACGACACCGCCCTGGCGGCCTTGCGCGCCGATCTGCCGGAGCTCGAATCAGAGCACCTGGTGCGCGTGCAGTGGCCGCCGTCGGATGAGCATTCCAAACCCTGGCCCGGCCGCATCGCACTGTACCCGCCCGGCGTGCGCGAGAACGGCGGCCAGTACTCGCACGGCAGCTCGTGGCTGGTGGACGCGCTCACCGCCCTGGCGCGCGAGACAGACGACCCCGAAACCGCGCAGCAGCTGCGCGCCGACGCGCTGCGGCTGTGGCGCAAGATCTCACCGCTGGACCGCGACGGGCCGCAACTGGCCGCCCGTTACGGCCTGGCGCCGCACCAGCAGGCGGCGGACATCTACAGCGGCCCCGGCCACGAGGGCCGCGGCGGCTGGAGCTGGTACACCGGGGCCGCCGCACGCATGTTGTGGGCGGCCTATGGACTGCTGGGTATCGAACTGCGCGCCGGCGAGCTGCATGTGCGGGCAGCGGCCGGTGCGGACACGAGCCTGCGCGGCATCCACTGGCGGGGCGAAGCCCAGCGGATCGACGCCGATCAGGCTGACGAACAACCGCCCACCTGATGATCGCCCGGCATAGCCGGGCTCCTACTGCGCCGGCGTAGGCGATATCACTGATGCGCCAGCACCGCCAGCGACAGCGAGGCCATCAACAGCAGGGCACCGACGGCGCGCTTGCGGTACTGAGCACCGGTCAGGCGCTCGACGCCGGCCATGCCCAGCCGGCCCATGCCATAGACCACTGCCAGCACCCACAGGCCGCGCGAGGTCTGCACGATGTTGACGATGGTTGCCTTGCCGGCCAGGCCGAAGGCCATCATCAGGAACACCATGCCGGCGATCTGGATCGCCGCGTAGCTACCCAGCGCGCGGCCGAACGGCAGACCCACGCGCCAGCGGCCCGGCAGCAGCGTGAGGGTGACCGGCAGGGTCAGGAACGCCGGCACCAGCAGCGAATAGACGCCGATTTCGAGCGGGCTGACGCCGGCCCGGATGGCGCCGACCAGCAGCACATCGGTGACGCCATACAGCAGCGCGGCGGCGGTGACGAACAGCGCCGAGCGCAGGCTGCCCTTGAGCTTGCCGTCCGACAGCAGGAACAGGCTCGCGAAGGCCCCGGCGGCACCGACGTACACCAAGGGTTCGTAGGTTTCGCCAAGCAACACGGCCGAGATGCCGGCCACGGCGAACAGCTTCAGCCCCAGCATGGGCACCACGAAGGACGCATCGCCGTGGCGCAGGGCCAGAATGAAGAACACCTGTCCGGCCACCACGCACACGCCGATGGCGGCCAGCGTGCCCGGCATCTGCGCGACCACGTCAAAGCCCGCCCACGGCAGGGCCAGCGCCGCCAGCAGGCCGCAGGCGACCTGGCTGAGGATGGATATCTGGAACGGGTCGCGGCTGTACACCCATAGCCGCTTGGCGAGCGTGAACGAGATGGCGTGCAGCCAGGCAGCGGCCAGGGTCAGCAGCACATAGCTGGGCATGATGTTCCGTCTGTCTTGTTATCGCCGGCCGCGCATTCGCGACCGATCATGCGACCGATTGGTCGGTCAGTCCGCTGCCCCGGGTGCCGCCGCCTGCTCGCACGCCGACGGGCGGCGTGTTACTCGTCCCAGTCGCCGCCCAGCTCCTCCGGGGGCAGGTCATCGTCACGGGCGGCGCGGCGACCCCGGGGGCGACGTTCGGCATCCGGTTCCTCCCAGTCGTCCTCCGGCACGCCGATCTCGGGCTCTTCGTCTTCCTCCTCGTCCACGGCGTCGAGCGGGCCGGTCCAGTCCTCCGGCGGCTCGGCCGGTTCCAGATCGATTTCGTACCAGTCGTCGAGGGGGATTTCGTCCAGCGTGCCATCCACGTACTGGATTTCCACGCTGGCGGTTTCCTCGTCGACGGCCACCACCTCGAAATCGAGGCCCTTTTCGACGTGCTGGTACCAGTTGCCTACGATCGGGTCCATGTCGTAGCTCATTGCGGTTTCCTCTGCGATGCGTTGCCGCGGCCTGCGCCGCGGTTCAGGTAAGCAGGACATCAAGGTGCGCCCGCACACTGCGGGCCAGAGCCGGCAAATCGTAACCGCCTTCCAGCACCGACACGATGCGGCCCTGCGCATGGCGTGCGGCCAGTTCGTGGATGACCCGCGTCACCCAGGCGTAGTCGTCCTCGGTCAGGCACAGCTGGGTCATCTCGTCGTCGCGATGGCCGTCGAAGCCGGCCGAGATGAAGATCATCTGCGGCGCAAAGCGCTCCAGCGCCGGCAGCCACTCGTCCTCGACGGCGGTGCGAAAGGCCTCGCTGCCCAGGCCGGCGGCGATCGGCGCATGGATGACGTTGGGCGCCCGAAAATTCATGTCCGTGTACGGGTAGAACGGGTGCTGGAAGCTGCTGCACAGCAGCACCTGCGGCTGGTGATGAAAGACTTCCTCGGTGCCGTTGCCGTGGTGCGCGTCGAAATCGACGATCGCCACGCGCTGCACCTGGCCTCTGGCCAGTGCGTGGGCGACGCCGACCGCGACGTTGTTGTAGAAGCAGAAACCCATGGCGCGGCGGCGCTCGGCGTGGTGACCCGGCGGGCGCACGCAGCAGAAGGCGTTTTGCACGGTGCCGGCCAGCACCAGATCGGTCGCCTGCACCGCCGCGCCCGCGGCGCGCCGGGCGGCGGCCAGCGTATAGGGATTCATGGCGGTGTCCGGATCGACGTGGATCAGGCCGTGCTCCGGGCTGCGCGCGTCCAGCGCGTCCAGATAGTCGGCATCGTGCACGCGCAGCAGCTGTTCGCGCGTCACTTCCGGCGCCTCGAAGTGGCGCAGCAGCGGATCCAGGCCGGTCGCGATCAGGTGATCCTGGATCGCCGCCAGGCGACCGGGGGCTTCCGGGTGCCAGGGGCCGGCGTCATGTTCGTTGCAGGCCGGGTGGGTGATGAAGGCGGTGTGCATGGCTCAGGTCGCAGGCAGCTCGGTCAGGTCCAAGGTTACCCGCACCAGGGAAGGATCATCGGGGTCATCCTTGACCCTGAAGCCGAGCTTGCGCACCAGGCCCAGCATGGCCGCGTTCTCGCGCAGCACGTCGCCCCACACCTCACGCAGGCCGCGCTTTTTGGCGTAATCGATGATCTGGCGCATCAGCAGCGCGCCCAGGCCCTGGCCGGTCATGTGCTCGGGCACCACCACGGCGTACTCGCCGCGCTCGTTGTCCGGGTCGGCGGCGATGCGCACCACGCCGAAGATTTCCGTGGTGCCCGGAATGCCCGGCTCGGTCAGGATCAGCGCCATCTCGCGGTCGTAGTCGATCTGCGTCAGGCGCGCGGCCAGGCTGTGGCCGAGCTCCTTCATCGGCACGAAAAAGCGCAGCCGCACCTGCTCGGGCGTCAGGCGCTCGAAGCTTTTCTGCAGCTTCGGCTCGTCCTCCGGCAGGATCGGCCGCAGCAGCAGGCTGCGCCCGTCGCCGATCACCACGGTCTGCTCCAGGGACTTCGGATAGGGCCGGATCGCCAGGCGCGGGGCGGCCGGATCGGCCACGGCCGCCACCCGCGCCCGCACGTCCACCGCCAGCACGCCTTCGGGGCTGGCCAGCAGCGGGTTGATGTCGAGCTCCACCAGTTCGGCCAGGTCGGCGGCCATCTGGGCGACCTTGATCAGCGTCAGCGCGATGGCGTCCAGGTCCGCGCCGGGGATGCCGCGGTGGCCCTGCAACAGGCCGTGCACGCGGGTGAAGCTCATCAGCTCGTGCGCCAGGCGCATGTTCAGCGGCGGCAGGCCGATGGCGGTGTCGTTGAGCACCTCCACCGCCGTGCCGCCCTGGCCGAACAGGATGCACGGCCCGAACTGCGGGTCGACCGCAATGCCGACGATCAGCTCGTGGCTGCGGCTGCGGTCCAGCATCGGCTCGACCTGAAAGCCGTCGATGCGCGCATCCGGACGGCTCTTGCGGACCTGTTCGAGCATCGCCTCGGCGGCGTCGCGCACCGCCGCCGGGTGGTGCAGGTTCAGGACCACACCGCCGACGTCGGTCTTGTGGATGATGTCCGGCGAGCGGATCTTGAGCGCCACCGGGCCACCGATGTCGGTCGCCGCCTGGCCCGCCGCCTCGGGCGTAGCGGCGTGCCGGGGCTGCACCTGCGGGATGTGGTAAGCCGCCAGCAGGGCCGTGACCTCGTCGGGCGCCAGCCACTCCCGGTGATCGGCCAGTGCCTGGCGGCACACGTAGCGGGCGCGCTCTGCATCCGGCTCGAACTGTTCCGGCACCGACGGCGGCGTCTGCATCAGCGCCAGCCGGCCACGGCGGTAGCGCTCCAGGTACATGAAGGCGCGCACCGCCTCTTCCGGCGTGCGGCAGGTGCCGATGCGATTGTCGGTGAACACCTGCCGCCCGGCCCGGGCAACCTGATCGCCCACCCAACTGGTCACCAGCGTCTTGCCCGGCTTGCTCTTGAAGGCGCGCACCACGGCGCGGGCCGCCTCGGCCCCGTCGGCGACGGCCACCGGCGCGTGCAGCGCCAGCACGGCATCCACGCCCGGATCCTGCAGCAGCGGCAGCAGGGCCGCCTCGTAGCGTTCGGGCGGCGCGTCGCCGACGATGTCGACCGGATTGCCGTGCGACCAGGTGGGTGGCAAGGCGCGATCCAGTGCCGCGATGGTCTCCGGCGCCAGCTCGGCCAGGCGTCCGCCGTGCTGCTCCAGGGCATCGGTGGCCATGATGCCGATGCCGCCGCCGTTGCTCAGGATGGCCAGCCGATCGCCGGCCGGCGGGCGCGTGGTGGCCAGGATCTCGGCCGCCGTGAACAGCTCGTCCAGGGTGTGCACGCGCAGCATGCCGGCGCGCCGGAACACCGCGTCGTAGACCGCGTCGTTGCCGGCCAGCGCCCCGGTATGCGAGGCGGCGGCGCGGGCGGCGGCGGCACTGCGCCCGGCCTTGACCACCACCACCGGCTTGACGCGCGCCGCGGCGCGCGCGGCCGACATGAACTTGCGCGGACTGCGCACCGCCTCGATGTACAGCAGGATGGCGTCCGTGTCCGGATCGCCGGCCAGGTAGTCCAGCAGGTCGCCGAAGTCCACGTCGGCCACATCACCCAGCGACACCAGGTGCGAGAAGCCGACCCCGCGCGGCTGCGCCCAGTCGATGACCGAGGTCACCACCGCGCCGGACTGGGCGACGAAGGCCAGCCGGCCGGCGCGCGGCGTCAGGTGCGCAAAGCTCGCGTTCAGATGCTGTCCGGGCACCATCAGACCCACGCAGTTGGGCCCGACGATGCGCAGCAGATGGGGCTGGGCGGCCTCCAGCATGGCGCGGCGCAGGGCCGCGCCGTGGGCGTTGTCGCTGTCCTTGAAACCCGCGGTGATGATCACGGCCGCCTTGGTGCCGCGGGCGCCCAATTCCGCGATCAGGCCCGGCACCGACTCCGGCGGCGTGGCGATCACGGCCAGGTCCGGTGCCAGCGGCAGGCTGGCCACGTTCTTGTAGGCCAGCACGCCCTCGACGGCCACGTACTTCGGATTGACCGGCATCACCGGCCCGTCGAAGCCGGCCCGGAACAGGTTGCGCGCCAGCACGGCACCGACCGAGCCCGGCCGGGTGCTGGCGCCGATCAGCGCCACCGATTTGGGTTTGAACAGGTAATTGAGGTTGCGGATGGTCATCGGGCCGACGCCGGAACGGGAAATGCTTTCGATGCTAGCAGGACAGTGGGACGGTGAGCGGTCACATGCCGGACACCGCGCTGAAACCCAGGGCGGCACCGTCGATCGCGCCGCGCGCCGGGCGACGCCGCAGGAACACCCGCGGCGCCGGCCCCGACATGCCAGGCGCCATAATGCCTGCCATGACCACTCGTAGACCGCCCACGCCGGGCGCCGCGGCGGCCGGCTGAGCCATGCGCCTGCTGCTGGTGGAAGATTCCCAGCGCCTGCGCGAGGGCCTGCAAACGGGCCTCGCCGGCGCCGGTTTCGCCGTCGATGCCGCCGCCGACGGTGCTGCTGCACTGGCCTTTCTGGATGCCTACGACTACCCGCTCACGGTGCTCGACCTGGGCCTGCCCAAGGTCGACGGCATGGCGGTGCTGGCGCATCTGCGAGCCGGGCCCAGGCCGACCCGGGTGCTGGTGCTGTCGGCCCGCGACCAGCTCACCGACCGCGTGGCGGCGCTGGACGCCGGTGCCGATGACTACCTGGTCAAGCCTTTCGCGCTGGATGAGCTGATCGCCCGCCTGCGGGCACTGAGCCGGCGCTACCACGGCGCGACCACGCCGCAGCTGGCGGCCGGCAATCTCGAACTCGACAGCGCCCGGCGTGTCGCCCGCTGCGCGGGACGGCCCCTGAACCTGTCGCCACGCGAGTACGCGCTGCTCGAGATCCTGCTGCACGGCCGCGGGCGGGTGCTGTCGCGGGCCATGCTGTTCGAGCGCCTGTACGGCGCCGATGCCCGCGCCTCCGACAAGGTGATCGAGGTACTGATGAGCGGCCTGCGCGGCAAGCTTGCCGCCGCCGGCTGGGATCGGCAGATCGAAAACCGCCGCGGTTTCGGCTATGTCCTGGACTGAGTACCGGCGCCGCCGGCGGCATTCGCTGCGCAGCACCCTGGGGCTGCGCCTGGGCCTGACTGTGGCACTGGCCATGGGCGGTCTGTTCGCGCTCATCGACTATCTGGTGGACGCCGAGCTGTACCGGCGCTTCGACATCGGCCTGGCGGCCCGGGCTCATGCGCTGACCGCCTACCTGGGCGCCCCCGGCGCTGACCCGCGGCCGCCCATCGAGACCCTGATGCCGCAGTTCCGCGGCCAGGGGCATACCGATTTCTATCAGGTCTGGGACGGCCACGGTGCCGTGCTGGCGCGCTCGGCCTCCAGCCATGGGCGCGATCTGGCGCGCCCGGCGCAACCGAGCAGGGACGGTACCTACTACGACCTTCGGCTGCCGGACGGCCACCGCGGCCGCGCCCTGGCCCGGGTAGTGCCGCTACCGCCCGATGACCCGCGCGGCGCGCTGCTGGTCGTGGTCGCCGAAGAGCGCGAGGCGCTGGATGCGCTCGAGCGGCGTCTGCACCGCATCCTGTTCACCGGCACCGGCGGCACCCTGCTGCTGGTGCTGGTGCTCACCGCTTGGTCGATCCGCCGCGCATTTGCCCCGCTCGATGCCTTCGGCCGCGCGGTGGCGGAACTGTCGCTCGACGGCGGCGGCCGGCCACCGCCCGGCGACGACCTGCCGAGCGAGCTGGCGCCCGTCGCCGGCAAGCTGGCGGCGACGCTGGAGCGCCTGCTGGCCGCGCTCGAACGCGAGCGGCGCTTCTCGCGGGATCTCGCCCATGAGCTGCGCACGCCGCTGGCCGAGGCGCGGCTGCTGGCCGAACTGGCCCGGCGCGAGCCGGATACTGCGGGCGCAAATCTCGCCCAGCTGGACGCCGCGCTGGCCGAGATGAGCAAAATCGTCGACGGCCTGCTGTATCTCGCCCGCGTCGAGGCAGGCAGCGAGCAACCGCAGCCGGAGCCGCTCGATCTGGCCGCGCTGCTGGCGGCACAGGCCATGCGCTGCCGGGTGCCGGCCACCGAGCGCGGCCTCGACTGGCAACTTCGGGTCGAGCCCTGCTGGGTGCTGGCCGATGCGGCGCTGCTCGAGCGCCTGCTCGCCATCCTGTTCGACAACGCCGTGCAGCACGCCCCGTCCGGCGACTGCGTGCGGGTGCAGAGCGCCTGTGATCCCCCCGCGCTGTGGCTGGAAAACGCCGCGCCGCTGCTCGAACCGGCCGATCTGGGCCGCCTCGCGGAACGCTTCTTTCACCGCCACGAGGGTGGCAACGAGGCCCACGCCGGCCTCGGCCTCGCGCTCGCCCGGGCGTTGGCCGCCGCGCTCGGACTGCAACTGTCGTTCACGCTTGATGGCGGCCGCCTGCGGGTATCGCTCGGCGGCTTTGCGCCCATTCCGGCCGATCCGGCGCAGGACTGAAAGCCACGGCCTGTTTTCAAACAAGCGCTGAATAAATCCATCCTGGATTTTTCAGCGCCCGCCATCGAAAAAGTGTGGTTTTCCGATGGCTGACAAAATCAGCCGCTGATCGTGGCGGCGCCCGCGCAGCGGCTCCTTAAGCGTTTCCAAAGTCTGGGGTCGGACACTGCGCGCCAGTCCCGTCACCGGAAGCTGCGATGCGCCCTCTCGCCCTGGCCCTGGCCGTCCTGTTCGGCCTCATTCACCCGCTGCTGGCCGCCGACATCGCCGTCAGCCCCGAGCAGGCCACCGCGCTGGGCGTCGAAACCCAGCCGGCGGCGCCGGCGACGGTGTTGATGGCCGCGCGCCTGCCGGCCACGCTGGTGCTGCCGGGCAGCGGCGCCCGCGCGGTGGTGGTCCCCTTCGGCGGCGTGGTGACGCGCCGGCTGGCGCAGGAGGGCCAGACGGTGGCGGCCGGGCAGGCGCTGGTGGAACTGCACAGCGCCGAGTATCTGGCCGCCCACGCCGCCCAGCGCGACCGGCAGGCGCGGCTGGAACAGGCCCGCCAGCAGGCGGCACGCGATACCGCGCTGCTGCGCGAGGGCATCGTGCCGGCACGCCAGGCACAGCAGAGTCAGGCGGTGCTGGCGGCCGTGCAGGCCGAGTTCGGCGCCGGGCGTGAGCTGCTGGCCGCCACCGCCGCGGTGGACGGGCAGCCGGCCGTCTATCGGCTGCTGGCGCCGGCCGCCGGAGTGGTGCACGAGGGCGAGTTGCGCCTGGGCGAGCCGGTGCCGGCCGGCCACAGCGCGGCGCTGCTGCTCAGCGGCGATCGCCTGTGGGCCGAGGCGCAGCTGCCGCCGACCCTGGTCGGGCGTGTTCGCGCCGGGCAGGCGGTGCGCCTGCCCGGCGGCGCTCCGATCGGCCGGGTGATCGCCGTCGGCAGCGTGCTCGATCCGGCCAGCCGCGCCGCGCTGCTGCGCGCCGAGCTGCCGGCGGCGGGACTGGCCGCTGGCCAGACCCTGGAGATCGAGATTCTCGACACCCCGCCGGCGCAGGCGCGGCGCGTGCCGGTCAGCGCGCTCGGCCGCGACGGCGACCAGACCCTGGTGTTCCTGGCGGTGGACGGCGGCTTTCGACCGCAGCCGGTGGAGGTCCTCGGCCGCGACGGCGAGGACGCGGTGGTGCTGGGCCTGCCAGCCGACGCCCAGGTGGTGGCCCGCGGCGTGGCGGCGCTGAAGGTGCTGGCCCGGCAGGAGCCCTGAAGATGCTGTCGCGACTGGTGGAATTCGCCCTCGCCCAGCGCCTGGTGGTGCTGCTGGTCACTGCGCTTGGCGTGGGCGCCGGCATCGCCGCCTGGCGGCAGCTGCCGATCGACGCCTTTCCGGATATCTCGCCGACCCAGGTCAAGCTGATCCTGAAGGCCCCCGGCATGACCCCGCAGGAGGTCGAGCAGCGCATCCTGGTGCCGCTGGAGATGGAACTGCTCGGCCTGCCGCGGCAGGTGCAGCTGCGGGCCCTGGCCAAATACGCCATCGCCGATGTCACCCTGGTGTTCGAGGACGGCACCGACATCTACTGGGCGCGCCAGCAGGTGGCCGAGCGCTATGCCGGCGTGCGCGACGCCCTGCCGGCGGGCGTCGAAGGCGGGCTGGCGCCCATCGCCACACCGTTGTCGGACCTGTTCATGTTCACCATCGAGGGTGATCTCGGCCTGACCGACAAGCGCGATCTGCTGGACTGGACCATCCGTCCGGCGCTGCGCACCGTGCCCGGCGTGGCCGACGTCAACGCCCTCGGCGGCCGGGTGCGCACCTACGAGGTGGTGCCGGACCGCGCCGCGCTGGCCGCCGCCGGGGTGACGCTGACCGAGCTGGCCGCTGCGCTCGAGGTCAACAACCAGAACGACGGCGCCGGCCGCCTGCACGACGGCGAAGAGGCGCTGGTGGTGCGCGCCACCGGCGCCTACGAGGGCCTGGACGATGTGGCCAGCGTGGTGGTGGCGCGGCGCGACGGCCGGGTGCTGCGCGTGGCCGACCTGGCTCAGGTGCGCTTTGGCGAACTCGCGCCGCTCGGCGCGGTGAGCAAGGACGGCCGCGGCGAGGCGGTGGAGGCGATCGTGGTCGGTCTGCGCGGCGCCAACGCCGGCGCGGTGGTGGCCGGCGTGCGCGCCAAGCTCGCCGAGCTGCAACCGGCACTGCCGCCCGGGGTGAGCCTGAACGTGTTCTACGACCGCAGCGACCTGATCGCCCGCGCCGTGGGCACCGTCAGCCGCGCGCTGATCGAGGCGGCGGTGCTGGTGGTGGTGCTGCTGCTGCTGTTCCTGGGCGAGCTGCGCGCGGCACTGGTGGTGGCGATGACGCTGCCGCTGGCGGCGCTCGGCACTTTCCTGTTGATGCGCCTGACCGGCATGAGCGCCAACCTGATGAGCCTGGGCGGGCTGGCCATCGCCATCGGCATCCTGGTCGACGCCGCCGTGGTGGTGGTCGAGAACGCCGTCGAGCGCCTGGCCGGCGAGGAGGCCCAGCGCCTGCCACGCCTGCACATCATCTACCGCGCCGTGGCCGAGGTGGCGCAGCCGGTGACCACCGGCGTTTTCATCATCGCGCTGGTGTTCCTGCCGCTGCTGACGCTGGAAGGGCTCGAAGGCAAGCTGTTCGCGCCGGTGGCCCTCAGCATCGTGTTCGCGCTCGGCGCCTCGCTGCTGGTCGGGCTCACCTTCATCCCGGTGCTGGCCTCGCTGGTGCTGCACGCCGGTCCGCATCGCGATCCCTGGCTGATGCGCCAGCTGGCGCCAGCCTATGCGCGGCTGCTGGGCGCCTGCCTGCGCCGGCCGCTGCCGCTGATCGCGGTGGCGGTGGTCGGCCTGCTGCTGGCCAGCGGCGCCTACCTGCGCACCGGCAAGAGCTTCATGCCGACCCTGGACGAGGGCGCCATCCTGGTGCAGCTGACCAAGCTGCCATCGATCGACGTCGACGCCAGCCTGGCGCTCGATCAGGCCGTGCAGCGGGCGCTGCTGGCCGAGGTGCCGGAGGTGCAAAGCATCGTCGCGCGCCTGGGCTCGGACGACCTCGGCCTGGATCCGATGAGCCTGAACGACACCGACAGCTTTCTGGTGCTGGCGCCCAAGGAGCAATGGCGGGTGCCGGACAAGGATTGGCTGGCAGCGCGCCTGCGCGAGGTGCTGGCGCGCTTTCCGGGCATCGAGTTCACCTTCACCCAGCCGATCGAGATGCGCATCTCGGAGATGCTCACCGGCTCGCGCGGCGATCTGGCGGTGAAGATCTTCGGGCCGGACCTGGCCGAGCTCGACCGGCTGGCCGGGCGCATCGCCGCAGTGCTGGAAGCGACCCCCGGCGCCAGCGAGGTGTTCACCGTGCACAACGAGGGCGTGCAGTACCTGGAACTGCGCCTCGATCGCCTGGCCGTCGGCCGCGCCGGCCTCGATGCCCAGGCCCTGCAGCGCGAGCTGCGCGCCCAGGTGGACGGCCTGCGCGCCGGCACGGTGCTGGAAGGCAACAAGCGCATCCCGCTGATGGTGCGCGGCGAGCCGCGCCTGCGCCGCGACGCCGACGCCCTGGCCGAGACACGCATCGCCCTGCCCGACGGCGGCAGCGCGCGCCTGGCCGATCTGGCCCGCATCGAGCGCATGGCCGGCCCGATCAAGGTGGACCGCGAGGACGGCGAGCGCTTCGCCGTGGTGCAGGCCAACGTCGCCGGCCGCGACCTGGTGGGCTATGTGGACGACGCCCGGGCCCGCGTCGCCGCAGCAGTACCGCTGCCGCCCGGTTACCGGCTGGTGTGGGGCGGCCAGTTCGAGAATCAGCAGCGCGCCGCCGCGCGCCTGGGCCTGGTGGTGCCGGTGGCGCTGGGGCTTATCTTCTTCGTGCTGTTCGCCACCTTGGGCTCGGTGCGCCAGGCGCTGCTGATCCTCGCCAACATCCCGTTCGCGCTGATCGGCGGGGCGATCGCCCTGTGGGCGTCCGGCGAATACCTGTCGGTGCCGGCCTCGGTGGGCTTCATCGCCCTGCTCGGCATCGCCGTGCTCAACGGCCTGGTGCTGCTGACGCACTTCAACCAGCTGCGCGCCGCCGGCCTGCCGATCGAGCAGGTGGTCTACGACGGCGCCCGGCGGCGCCTGCGCCCGGTGCTGATGACCGCCGGCATCGCCGCCCTGGGCCTGGTACCGCTGCTGCTGCAGACCGGGCCCGGTTCGGAGATCCAGCGCCCGCTGGCGATCGTGGTGCTGGGCGGGCTCATCACCTCGACCGCCCTGACCCTGCTGCTGCTCCCCATCCTGTACCGGCGTTTCAGCGCCGCGGAGGCGCGCCCATGAACTCCGATCTGCAGCAACTGACCCTGGTGTTCCCGGACGAGCTCGAAGGCGCCGTGCTGGATGCGCTCGGCACCATCGCACCGGAGCAGCCCTACACCCTGCTGCACGCCACCGGCCACGGCCGCGACTTCGCCGCCGCCAGCAACCGCGAGCGCGTGCGCGGTCAGGTCGGGCGTCGGGTGCTGTGGGTGGTGGCCGCGCCTGCCAGCATCGAGCCGCTGCTGGCGGCGCTGCGCGAGCGCATCCACAGCCGCGACCTGGTCTGGTGGCGGGCGCCGGTGGCCGCCTTCGGAGACTTTTCATGAAACAAACGCGCATGGCAGCGGTGCTGGCACTGGCTGCGGCGCTGGCCGTCAACACGACCCAGGCAGGCGCCGCAGAAGCCGCAGAACCGGTGCCGTTGTTGCTGCCGGACCCTGACACCGCCCACCAGGTGCTGTCCGAAACCCCCACCGTGCAGGCGGCGCTGGCGGCGCGCGAGGCGGCCCGGGCGCGCGGCGAGGCGCTCGATACCGGCCCCTACGAGTTCGAGCTCGACGCCGTCGGCCAGCGCCGCGACGTGCGCCACGAGGGCGACTACAACGAGTGGGAGGCCGGCATCAGCCGGCGCCTGCGCCTGCCGGGCAAGGCGGCGCTGGACCGCGAACTGGGTGCACTCGGCAACGACGCGGCCGAGCTCGGCATCGCCGACGCCTTCCACGGCGCGGCGCTCGAACTGCTCGACGGCTGGTTCGGCTGGCTGGATGCGGCCAGCGCCGTGGCCGCGGCCGCCAGCGCCCGCGACCGCTTGGCCGAGGAGCGCGCGGCGGTCGACAAGCGCCTGGCGCGCGGCGACGCCGCCCGCATCGACCTCGACCTGGCCGACTCGGCGCTGGCCGGCGCCGAGGCGGCCCTCGCCGAGGCGCGCACCGCCGCCGCCGAGACCAGCGCCGCGCTGGGCGCGCGCTACCCCACCCTGGCACTGCCGGCCGCGCCGCCGCCCATCCCGGAGCCCGAAGCGCCGGCCATGGACGCCGCGGCGCTGGCCGCCCAGATCGTCGCCCGCAGCCACGAGATCGGCATCGCCGAGGCTCGCTACCAGCAGTCCATGAAGCGCGCCCAGCGCGGCGAGCGCGACCGCCGGCCGGACCCCGCGCTGGGCATCCGCACCCTGTCCGAACGCGGCGGCGACGAGACCGCCGTCGGCCTGACCTTCAACATCCCCATCGGCGGCCGCTACCGAGCGGCCGAGGCGCGCGCACTGGCCGCCGATGCCGGCGCCGCCGGGGCCGAGCTCGACGCCGTGCGCCGGCAGGTCGTGGCCGGTTCCCGCAGCGTCACCGCCCGCATGCAGGGTAGCCTCGCCGCCTGGCAGGCGGCGCGCCGCGCCGCCGAGGCCGCCGACACCCACGCCGCGCGCGCCCGGCGCGGCTATCAACTGGGCGAGACCGACCTGTTCAGCCTGCTGGCCGCCGAGCGCACCGCCCAGGACGCCCGGCGCGCGGAAATCGCCGCCCGTATCGCCGCGCACCGCGCCATCGCCCGGGTGCGGGTCGACGCCCACGAGATGTGGGCATACCACCACGGGCACGAGGAAGACGGCGCAGCGGCGGACGAGCACCGCCACGGCCAGTGAAATCCGGCAGCGGCCTGACGGTGCTACGCAGGAGCCTGGCTTGCCGGGCGATGGCTGACCGCATGGGGCCGGCCTGCCATCTGCGAATGGCTGGCCGCCCTCACCGCTCCGGGCGCAGGTGCGGGAACAGGATCACCTCGCGGATGGAGGTGACGTCCGCGAACAGCATGGCCAGCCGGTCGACGCCGATGCCCTCGCCGGCGGTCGGCGGCAGGCCGTATTCGAGCGCCTCCACGTAGTCGGCGTCGAAATACATGGCTTCCTCATCGCCGGCGGCCTTGCGGGCGGCCTGCTCCAGGAAGCGCGCCGCCTGGTCCTCCGGGTCGTTCAGCTCCGAGAAGCCGTTGGCCAGCTCGCGCCCGGCGATGAACAGCTCGAAGCGCTCGGTCAGCGCCGGGTCGTCGGCGCGGCGGCGGGCCAGCGGCGAGACCTCGACCGGGAAGTCGGTGACGAAGGTCGGCTGGATGAGCTGTTCCTCGACCACTTTCTCGAACAGCTCGAGCTGCACCTGCGCCAGCCCGTCGTCGTCCTTGACCACCAGGCCCAGCTCCCGCGCCAGGGCGCGGGCGGCGTCCAGATCGGCCAGCAGCGCCGGGGTGGCGCGCGGCAGGTAGGCCGTGATGGCCTCGGCCAGCGTGTAGCGGGCGAAGGGTTTGCCGAAGTCGATCGGCTGGCCCTGATAGCTCAGTTGGGTGCTGCCGAGCACGCGCATGGCCAGATCCCGCAGCAGGCGCTCGGTCAGGTCCATCAGGTCGCGGTAGTCCGCGTAGGCCTGGTAGAACTCGAGCATGGTGAACTCGGGGTTGTGGCGCGTGGACAGCCCCTCGTTGCGGAAATTGCGCCCCAGCTCGAACACCTTCTCGAAGCCACCCACCACCAGCCGCTTCAGGTACAGCTCCGGCGCTATGCGCAGGTACAGCGTCATGTCGAGCGCGTTGTGATGGGTCACGAACGGTCGCGCCACGGCGCCGCCGGGCATCGGCTGCATGAGCGGGGTTTCGACTTCCAGAAACCCGTCTGCGACGAACCACTCGCGCAGGCCCGTCACCAGCGCCGAGCGGATGGCGAAGGTGCGCCGCGCCTCCTCGTTGACGATCAGGTCCAGGTAGCGCTGGCGGTGGCGGCGCTCGGCATCCTGCAGGCCGTGCCACTTGTCCGGCAGCGGACGCAGCGATTTGGTCAGCAGGCGCAGCGACTCGGCGCGCACGGTCAGCTCGCCGGTGCGGGTGCGAAACAGCGTGCCGCTCACGCCGACGATGTCGCCCAGGTCCAGGCGCTTGAAGTCCTCGTAGGCGTCCTCGCCCAGCACGTCGCGCTGCACGTACACCTGCATGCGGCCGGAGCTGTCCTGCAGGTGCACGAAAGAGGCCTTGCCCATCAGGCGGCGGGTCATGATGCGCCCGGCGATGCGCACTGCCACCGGCTGCGCGTCCAACGCCTCGGCCGGCGTGTCGGCGTGCGCGCGCAACAGCTCGGCGGTCAGGGCGTCGCGGCGAAAGTCATTCGGGTAAGCCTGCCCGGCATGGCGCCAGTCAGCCAGCTTGCCCCGGCGAATGGCGATCTGCTCGTTGTCGTCTTCGTGGTGCATGGCTTACAGGCCGCTCTTGAGGCTGGCTTCGATGAAGGGGTCCAGGTCACCGTCCAGCACCGCCTGCGTGTTGCCGGTCTCGACGTCCGTGCGCAGGTCCTTGATGCGCGACTGGTCCAGCACGTAGGAGCGGATCTGGTGGCCCCAGGAGATGTCGGACTTGGCGTCCTCGGTGGCCTGCGCCTGGGCGCGGCGGGCGTTCAGCTCGCGCTCGTACAGCTTGGCGCGCAGCTGCGCCATGGCGGTGGCGCGGTTCTTGTGCTGCGAGCGGTCGGCCTGGCAGGCCACCACCACGCCGGTCGGCACGTGGGTGATGCGGATGGCCGACTCGGTGCGGTTCACGTGCTGGCCGCCGGCGCCGGAGGCGCGGTAGGTGTCCACGCGCAGGTCGGCCGGGTTGATGTCGACCTCGATGTTCTCGTCCACTTCCGGGTAGGCATAGACGGAAGCGAACGAGGTGTGGCGGCGGTTGCCGGAGTCGAACGGCGACTTGCGCACCAGTCGGTGCACGCCGGTTTCGGTGCGCAGGTAGCCGTAGGCATACGGGCCGCGCACGTGCACGGTGGCGGACTTGATGCCGGCCACCTCGCCGTCGGATTGTTCCGTGATCTCGACCTCGAAGCCTTTTCTTTCGCACCAGCGCAGGTACATGCGCAGCAGCATCTGCGCCCAGTCCTGCGCCTCGGTGCCGCCGGAGCCGGCCTGGATGTCCAGATAGGCGTTGTTGGCGTCGGCCTCGCCCGAGAACATGCGCTGGAATTCCAGCCGCTGCACATGGGCTTCGAGACGCTCGACGTCCTTTGTCAGCGCAGCCGCGGCGGACTCATCGTCCTCCAGCTCGATCAGCTCGGCCAGCTCCAGGCTGTCGGCGATGCCGCGCGTCAGCTCACTGATGCCGCCGACGACTTCTTCCAGGCGCGCTCGCTCGCGGTTCAGTTCCTGAGCGCGCTCGGCGTTTTCCCATACCTTGGGGTCTTCGAGCTCGCGCAGGACCTCGGTCAGGCGCTCTTGCTTGGTATCGAGGTCAAAGATACCCCCGTAGCGTGGCCACCCGCGCCGCCAGTTCTTTCAAGGTGTTTCGCTGGGTGCTGATGTCGATCATGGTCGGGCGGCGGGCCGGTGGCGAATAAAGGGCGCGCATGGTACCGCGCCGGCCTCGCGTGCGCCCCAAAAAAAGGCGCCGCGGCGCTGCTACCATCGCCCCGCGCGACAACACCATCAACGGAGGAGCCCCATGCCCATCGCCCGCCTGAACGGCATCGACATCAACTACCAGGTCACCGGCGACGGGCCGGCAACGCTGGTGCTGGTGCACAACGTGATCGCCAACATGAGCGCCTACGACGACAACGCGCCTGTTTTCGGCAAGCATTTCCGGACCATCCGCTTCGACCTGCGCGGGCACGGCCAGTCGTCCAAGGTCGCCAGCCAGGACGAGGCGCCGAGGTTTTACACCTTCGAGAACACAGCCGCCGATCTGGCCGCGTTGCTCGATCACCTCGGCGTCGAGCGCTGCCACGTGCTGGGCCAGGCCTACTGGGGCGTGAGCACGGCCAGCACCTTCATGGCCAGACACCCCGAGCGTGTGCAGAGCCTGACCGCGGTCAGCTGCGACCTGCTGGCCACGGAGGACGGGTTGGGTCTGTTCGACAAGCTGACGCCGGAGCTGCGCGCCGGCTTCGAGCGCCTGCACGCGGTGGCACGCAGTGAGGGCATGCTGGCCGTGTTCGAGGCGCGCAAGCAGACGCGCACCTTCTGGGGCGACCGGCTGATGGCGAGCCCGGCCATCCTGGAGCGGTTCCGGCAGATGTACGCCACCACCTCGCCGCTGACCTTCCTGAACTTTCCGCTCATGCGCCCGGCGGCCAAGCAGGCGATCACCGACGCTCTCAAGGCGCACCGCATCCCGACCTTCGTGCTGATGGGCGTGCAGGACCCCCACCCAGAAGAAATGATCGCCCACTGGAAGACCGACTACCCGGACTGCCACGCCCTGCTGCTGCCGGACTGCGGCCACTACGTGGCGATCGAGAACCCGGCTGACTTCAACCGGGCGGTGCTGAATTTCCTGGCGGGTGTGCGCGCGTACGGCAGCGGGTTTTGACGCCAGGTCGAAAGGCCGTTTGAACCGTCCACGGGGTGGGGTGCTCCCATACCCCGTGGACTTCGCCCGGGCTCAGTGGATATGCGCCCCGGCCACGAAGCGTTCCGGCAAGGCCCCCGGCAGCGCGTGCGGCACCACCTCGCCCTTGTCGTAGAAAGCCTCGAGCACCGGATGCACCAGCCGCCGCCACACCGGCGGCACGAAGGCGGCGAAGATCATGGTCAGGTAGCCGTACGGCAGACGCGGAGCCTCGGGTCGCACGCGCAGGATCTGGAATGGCCGGCCGGAGTTTTCGTGATGGTCCGCATGGCGATCCACCGCCGTGAACAGGAAGTTGCTCAGCATGTAGCTGTCGTCCCAGGAGTGAATGGCCCGCGGCGGCTCGTACTCGCCATTGGGCAGCTTGCGCCGCGACAGGCCGTAGTGTTCCAGGTAATCGCCCACCGACAGCAAAAAGCGCGGCGCGGCGTATTGCAAAGCAAACAACGCCAGCGCCAGCGGGCCGAAATACCAGGTCAGACCCACCACCCAGGCCAGCTCGTTCAACGTCAGCCAGATCATCAGATTGCGCGGCGACAGCCAGCCGCTGCCCAGACGGCGCAGGCGCTGCGCCTCGATCTGCCAGGACATCACGAACTTGCGCGAGATGTTGCGCACCGTGAACTGCCAGAACGATTCACCGTACCGCGCCGAGCCCGGATCCTCGGGCGTCGCCACCACGTTGTGGTGCCCGTAGTTGTGATAGACGAGAAAATTGGCCATGCCGCACAGGCACAGCACCTGCACGCCGATGAAGCGGTCCAGGCGGCTTGGGTGATGACACAGCTCGTGTGCCAGCGTGGCGCCAAAACCCACGCCGACCGCCATCGACAGCGCCAGACCGATCTGCGCATGCAGCGCCATGTCGGTTTCGATGATCAGGTGATAACTGAACAGCACCAGCGCGATCTGCACCGGCAGGTACAGCCACAGCGTCAGGCGGTAATAGAGGCTCTGCTCGTACTGGCGTTCGAGCTGCGGCGGGACGTTCAGGTTGTCCTCGCCGAGCAGGCGATCCAGCACCGGACCGACGACGAAAATCAGCACGACGGTCAGCCAGTGCCAAGCGCCGCCGCCCAGCCAATAGCCGACAAACGGCAGCAACGCCACCAGACTGACTGGAATGGCGCCGACCTTGGTCAGCGGACTGAGTCGAACCTTGCCTTGCTCAAGCGCCACGTCCATGTCGATTTCTCCTCCTTGGAATTATCGAAAAATCACTTCACGAAGCGGTCCATGATTCGGGACAACCGCGCCGAGTACGGCGGCATGATCCAGCGCGTGAAGCTGATGCGGCTGGTCTGGCGCAGCACGGCGCGCTCGTTCGAGAAGGCCTGGAAGCCATAGAAACCGCCCGACTTGCCGATGCCGCTGTTGTTCACGCCACCGAACGGCAGGTTCGGGTGCAGGCCGTGCAGCATCACGTGGTTGATGGTGGTGCCGCCGGCCGAGGTGCCGCGCAGGATGCGCTCGACGTTGTCCTTGATACGGCTGAAGACGTACAGCGCCAGCGGCTTGGGCTTGGCGTTGATCAGCTCCAGCGCGCGATTCAGATCCTGGTAGCCGAGCACCGGCAACAGCGGGCCGAAGATTTCCTCCTGCATCAGCCTGGCGTCGGGCGGCACGTCGGTGAGCACGGTCGGCGCGATGAAGCGCTCGGCGGCATCCGACTGGCCGCCGGTCACCACCCGCGCGCCGCGCGCCAGCGCATCGTCCAGCAGGCCCTGCACGCGGGCGTGGTGGCGCGGATTGACGATGCGCGTCAGCTGCGGCAACCGGCCGGCCTGGCCGCCGGCGTGCGCCTTGAACTGGCGATCCAGGGCGCCCAGCAGCTCGTCCTTGCGCGACTCGTGCACCAGCACGTAATCGGGCGCCACGCATACCTGGCCGCCGTTGAGCAGCTTGCCCCACACCAGGCGCTCGGCGGCGGCCTCGACGTCGGCGCTCTCGTCCACGATTACCGGCGACTTGCCGCCCAGCTCCAGCGTCACCGACGCCAGGTGCTCGGCCGCGGCGCGCATAACGACTTTGCCGATCTCGGGATTGCCGGTATAGAAGATGTGGTCGAAGGGCCGGCGCAGCAGCGCCTGCGCGACTTCCGGCCCGCCCTCGAAGACCGCCACTTCGGCCTCGTCGAAGGTTTCGGCGACGATGTTACGAATCACCGCCCCCAACGCCGGCGTCATCTCGGACGGCTTGATGATGGCCGTGCAGCCAGCGGCGACGGCGCTGGCCAGCGGCACGAAACTCAGGAATACCGGCACGTTCCACGGCGCGATGATCAGCGCCGCGCCCTTGGGCTCGTAGCGGATTTCGCCGCGCGTGCCGAGCAGGTTGATCGGCGTTTTCACCCGCTGCGGACGCATCCAGCGCTTGAGGTGTTTGAGCGCCAGATCGATGCCCTGCGTGACCGGCATGATCTCGCCCAGCAGCGCTTCGACCGGCTGTTTGCGCATGTCGGCGTGGGCAGCCGCCACGATATCCGCCTTGTGTGCGATCACCGCCGCGCGCAGGCGGCGCAGTTTTTCAAGCCGCTGCTCGGCGGTGGTCTGGCGCAGTTCGATCTTGCGCGCCTGCTGCAACGCGAAGACCCGATTGATTTCGGCCTGCAGACGGGGCTGGGGCAGTTCGTTGATGGCATTCATAGCGGTTCTCCTTAACCTGGGCCGAAGAACCGGAATATAAACTGAATGACTGTTTGGGAAAGGCTGAAGCGTTCATTCCCGCAGCGCAGGGACGCGCTCATCGGAAAAATTGCAGGAGCCCGGCTGCGCGCGGGCAGGTCGCGCAGCGAAGCTGCGCGCACGGTTTTTCGGTAGCGGGTTGAGAAATCCAGGATGGATTTATTCAGCGCCTTGCATAGGGAGGCGGGGCAACGCGCGCCCCGGCAGCGGCCAAACCGGCGCCAGACATCTTGAAGAAGCCAGTCGGCACTTGAATGCCGCTCAAGGCGAAGCGCCGAACAGCTGCACGCCGGCCTCCCGTTCCAGCGGCAGCAGCATGGCCAGGGTGTCGCGGTCGGCATAACCGGCTTGCATGGCTGCCTCGATGGCCGCGAACGCCGCCTCGCCGGTCGCGCTGCGCACGCCGCATTCGGCGGCCATCTCGAGCGCCAGGCGCAGATCCTTGTGCAGCAGTTCCGTGCGGAACTTCGGCTCCAGGTCGCGCGCCTTCAGGCGCGGGTACATCATCTCCAGAATCGCGCTGCGCCCGCTGCTGCCCATCAGCACCTGATACAGCGCGTCCAGGTCCACGCCGGCCTTCTGGCCCACCAGCAGCATCTCGATCAGCGCCCGCTGGTGCACACCCACCAGCAGGTTGTTGATCAGCTTGGCGACCGCGCCGCTGCCGGTCGGCCCCATGTAGACGACGGTCTTGCCCATGGCATCCAGCACCGGGCGCGCCTGCTCGAACACCGGCCGTTCGCCGCCGACCATGATGCCGAGCGTACCGGCCTGCGCGCCGGCCGGGCCACCCGACACCGGCGCGTCGAGAAAATGCACGCCGCGCGCCTGGGCGGCAGCGGCGATCCGGCGACAGGTGTCCGGCCCGACCGTGCTGTGGTCGATCAGCAGCGCGCCCGGCCGGGCGGCGGCCACCAGGCCATCGGGTTCGAGGTAAACACGCTCGACGTCAGCAGGCATCGGCAAACAGGTGCACACCACGTCGACCGCGGCAGCGAGGGCTGCATAACCGCCGGCCTCGGTTGCACCGGCGGCCAGGGCCTGCTCGATCGGCCCGCGGCTGCGGCTGACCACCTGCAAAGGGAACCCTGCCTTGCGCAGATTCAATGCCATCGGCAGCCCCATGCTGCCCAGTCCAACGTAACCGACCTGCACCATCGCGCACCTCCTGCAAAAATTGACCGCGTCGCCGCTCAGCTCAGCCAGCGGGCCCCGGCAATCAGCACCCACACCGACAAGGCCAACACCAGCGCCACGAACACCGCCGCCGAAGCCATGTCCTTGGCCCGACCGGACAGCTCGTGCCGCTCCGGGCCGATGCGGTCGATGGCCGCCTCGATGGCCGAGTTCAGCAGTTCCACGATCAGCAGCAACAGCAGGCTGCCGACCAGCAAGGCCCGCTCCACGGCGGTGCGCCCCAGCCACAGTCCGGCCGGCGTCAGTACCGCCACGATCAGCAGCTCCTGGCGAAACGCTTCCTCGCCGGCGAACGCGGCCCGCAGACCCTTGGCCGAGTAATACGCCGCCCGCCCGATCCTGGCCAGACCCATCCGCCACCCCCGGAATGCAAACGCCCCGAACGGGTCGGGGCGCTTGCAGCCAAACCACCCGGTGGCGTCACCACCACCGGGCACGGACCTGCTGTCAGGCCTGCATCTCCAGGTCCATGCCAAAGCCGGTGGCCTCGACACCGTGACCCCACACGTCGGCCACGTAGTACTCGGACTGGTGGGTGGCCTTGCGGGCGCCCCAGCCGTACTCCCACAGCCAGCCGGACGGGTTGCCCATGTAGAACGACCACATCTGGTCATTGCTGTGCTTGCCCGGCTGGATGGCCACCGGAATCTTGCGCTTGCGCACGATGTCCAGCGTGTAACCCACGTCGTCCATGTTCTCCACCTCGATCATCAGGTGGTTGATGCGCTTCGCCATCGGCGCGCCCAGGAAGGCCACCGAGTGATCGCGCTCGTTGCAGTGCATGAACACCGGCGAGGCGGTCATGTTGGTGCCGGGGATCGGCAGGTTGTACTCCACTGAACCGCGCATGCCCAGCACGTCGGTGTAGAAGCGATAGGCCTTTTGCACGTCGTCCTGGCGCAGGATACAGTGGCCAACGCCGCCGGCACCGGTCAGGAAGCGGCCGTACATGCGCCGGCCGGGGTGGAAGGGCAGGAAGCTCTCGATGCGCGGGCCGTGGTAGATCTCGGTCGGGTTGCCGCCCGGGTCCTTGAACTTGAGCAGGTCGAGCACCATGCGCTCCTTGCGCTCCTCGCCGTCGGCCTGCTTCCAGTCCACACCGGCGGCGTCCAGCTGGCGCTTCATCTCGTCGAATTCTTCCGGCCCGGCCACGCGCCAGCCAATGAAGTCCATGTCGTCGTCGCCGTGCAGGTTCACGACGATGCGGTGATGCTGGTTGTCCATGCGCAGGTAGAAGCGATCGCCGTCGCCCTCGTCCAGCACCTCCATGCCAACCACCTGACTGGCAAACTCACGCCAGGCGTCGCCGTCCTTGACACCGATGCCCAAGTAGCCGAATTCCGTTACCTTCGCCATGTCGAACTCCTCCGTGGGGAACGCCGCCTCCCACACATGGCAGAAGGCAAGAATCGGGATGATAACCAACAAATCACGCTGCGGAGTGACTGTCCGATGACGACCGCCATCGGCCTGCTGGCGGCGCTGCTGACCACGGCCGCCTTTCTGCCGCAGGTGCTGCACACCCTGGCCACGCGCGATACGCGCGGCATCTCGCTGCCGATGTACGTGATCTTCGTGACCGGCGTATTGCTGTGGTTGATCTATGGCCTGCTGACCGGCGACCTGCCACTGATCCTGGCCAATGCGATCACGCTGCTGCTGGCGGGCGCGATCCTGTACCTGAAGCTGCGCCACGGCTGAGTTCGCCTTGATGGCTGCAGGATGACCGCGCTGCGTCGCCTGCTTTAACATGCGTTAAGCGCTTGCCCGCCGGGCTGCCCAAATCGCAGCAGCGCGGCGGTCGCCAAAGAATCCTCCGAATCCAGACTGCACGCGGGAGCCTTCGTTGTCCTCACCCGGCATCACCCTCGAACCGGCCCGTCTGCCGCCGGTCTGCGAAGTCTTGCGCAGCCAGGTGCGCGAGTTTCTGAGCCAGGAGCTGGCCGCCGGCCGCTTCACGCCCTGCTGCGACAACTGGCTGGGCGGCTTCGATCCGGATTTCAGCCGCCGCCTGGCCGCGCGCGGCTGGCTGGGCATGACCCTGCCGCGCGAGTACGGCGGCCACGGCCGCACAGCCCTGGAACGCTACGTCGTCACCGAAGAGCTGTTGGCGGCCGGCGCACCGGTGGCCGCGCACTGGGTGGGAGACCGCCAGACCGGCCCGTCCCTGCTGCGCTACGGCACCGAGGAACAAAAGCAGTTCTTCCTGCCCAAACTGGTCAGCGGCGAGGTGTTCTTTGCCATCGGCATGAGCGAGCCGGGCAGCGGCTCGGACCTGGCCTCGGTGCGCACCCGCGCCGAACGGGTGGACGGCGGCTGGGCCATCACCGGCACCAAGCTGTGGACCTCCAACGCCCACCGCGCGGACTGGTTCTTTGCGCTGTGCCGCAGCGCGCCGCTGGGCGAGGACCGCCACGCCGGCCTGTCGCAGTTCATCATCGACCTCAAAAGCCCCGGCATCCGCATCCGCCCGGTGCCGATCCTGACCGGCGCCCATCACTTCAACGAGGTGGTGATGGATCGCGTGTTCGTGCCCGACACGCGGGTGCTGGGGCAAATCGGCCAGGGCTGGCAGCAGGTGACCTCCGAGCTGGCCTACGAGCGCTCCGGTCCGGAGCGGTTCATGTCCACCTTCCCGCTGCTGCAGGAGCTGCTGCGCGTGGTGGGCGACACGCCGGACGAGCGCACGGCGATTGCCATCGGCGAGCTGGCGGCGGAACTGTGGGCGCTGCGGCGCATGTCGCTGTCGGTGGCGGCGGCCCTGCAGCGCGGCGAGGCGCCCGACGTGGCGGCAGCGCTGGTCAAGGACCTGGGCACGCGTTTCGAGAGCGAGGTGTTCGAGCGCGTGCGACTGCTGATCGACTGCGCCCCGTCGCTGGCGGCGCGGCGGCGCATCGACCTGCTGCTGGCGCAGGCGGTGCTGCACTCGCCCGGCTTTACGCTGCGCGGCGGTACCAACGAAATCTTGCGCGGCGTCGTGGCCCGCGCCCTGGGACTCAGGTGAGCGCTGCGATGAGCGACGATACCCGTCAGATGCTGCTGGACACCCTGGAGCGGGTGCTCACCGATCACTGCACTGCCGAGCGCGTGCAGGCCGCCGACCAGGGCGGTTTCGATGCCGCGCTGTGGCAGACGCTGGAGGAACTCGGCTACCCGCTGGCCGGCTTGCCGGAACAGGCCGGCGGCATCGGCCTGCCGCTGCCGGACCTGTGCGCGCTGCTGCGCGTGTGCGGGCGGCACTGCGCACCCGTGCCGCTGGCGGAAAGCGCCATGCTCGCCGCCTGGCTGCTGGCCGACGCAGGTTTGGAACTGACGGGCGGCGTGCTGGCCGTGGCCGCCGCCGACTCGAAACAAGTCAGGATCACCCCTCAGGGCAGCGGGCTGCGCCTGGCGGGCGCCGTGTCCCGCGTCGCCGCCGCGCGCCACGCCAGCGCCATCGTGCTGTTGTTGGAAAACGGCGGCGCCTGTCAGGTCGTCGTGCTGCATCCCACCGATTACCGGCTGGAGGTCAGCGACAACTTGGCCGGTGAGGCGCGGGACGACATGCACCTCGACCTGACAATCGACGCCGGCCGGCTGCACGCCGCCGCGGCCGGTGTGACACTCGAAGCCTTCCACGCCCGCGCGGCCTTGCTGCGCGCGGCACTGATGACCGGCGCCCTGGAACGTGCCCTGCAACAGTCGCTGGACTACGCCCGCGAGCGCAAGCAGTTCGGCCGCGCGCTGGCCGCCTTCCAGGCCATCCAGCAGCAACTGGCCATCCTGGCGGCGGAAGTCGTGGCGGCCAATGCGGCGGTGGACCATGCGGCCGCCGTGGCCGAAACCGGACCGGCCCTGGACGAGATCGCCGTGGCCAAGATTCGCGCCGGAAAGGCCGCCGGCATCGCCTGTCGCATTGCCCATCAGGTGCATGGCGCCATGGGTTTCACGCAGGAATACTCGCTGCAACACGCCACGCGCCGGCTGTGGTCCTGGCGCGACGAGAACGGCACGGAAGCCGCATGGGCGCTGCGCCTCGGCCAGCGCCTGGCGCGCGCGGGCGCCGCTGCGCTATGGCCGCTGACCACGGCCAGCGGCGCTGTGGCAGACTGACCGGCAGTGCAGCCGGCAGCGGCGCCATAACGACAGATCAGCGCCCGGCGTGTACACGGACGTTTGAGGAGGACGAGCGGTGGAACTGAACATTCGCCTGCTGCTGGAGCGGGCGGCGCGCTATTTTCCGGACAACGAGATCGTCACCCACCTGCCGGATGGCGGCCTGCACCGCTACACCTACCGCACCCTGAACGAGCGTGCGCATCGCCTGGCAAGCCGCCTGGCGAGCATCGGCGTGCGCCCCGGTGACCGGGTGGCCACGCTGGCCTGGAACACCTACCGCCATTTCGAGCTGTACTTCGCGCTGCCGTGCGCCGGCACCGTGCTGCACACGGTCAACTTGCGCCTGGCCGATGAACACATCGCCTACATCCTGAACCACAGCGAGGACTCGGCCGTTTTCGTTGATCCGGACCTGCTGCCGACGCTCGAGCGCATCGCCGACCACATAAAAACGGTCAGGACTTTTGTGGTGCTGGCCGACCGGGTGCCGGCAACCTCGCTGCCGAACGTGTTGGCCTACGAGGATTTGATCGCGGCGGGCGATCCCGGATTTGCCTTCAATGAACTGCCGGAGCGCACGCCAGCCGGCATGTGCTACACCTCGGCCACGACCGGCCTGCCCAAGGGCGTGGTCTACAGCCATCGCGACATTTACCTGCACACCATCACCGAGTGCCTGGGCGACGTGCTCGACATCCGCGAGCGCGACACCCTCCTGCCGGTGGTGCCGATGTTCCATGCCAACGCCTGGGGGCTGCCGTTTGCCGCCGCTTGCATGGGTGCCAAGGTAGTGCTGCCGGGCGAGCGGCCACACGCGCCGATGATCCTGGACCTGATACAGGAAGAAAAGGTCACCTTCGCTGCCGCCGCGGTAAGCATCGGCATCGACATGATGACGGAGCTCAAACGCCAGCGCCGCGACCTGTCCAGCCTGCGCGGCATCATGCTGGGCGGCTCGGCCACGCCGGCGGCGGTGATGGAGTTCTACCTCAAGGAATTCGATGTCCCGATCATCACTGCCTGGGGCGCGACCGAGATGGCGCCGCTGGCCACCTGCGCGCACATCCGGCGCGCCGATCTGGACAAACCACCGATCGAGCACATACCGACCCGCATCCGCCAGGGCATCCCCTGTCCGGGTGCGGAACTCAAGGTGCTGGACAACGAAGGCCGCGAGGTGCCCTGGGACGACCAGGCCGTCGGCGAGATCTACGTGCGCACGCCCTGGAGCGCCACCGAGTATTACCACGACGAGCGCAGCCGGGAAAGCTTCATCGACGGCTTCTGGAGAAGCGGCGACATGTCGGCGGTGGACCGCCATGGCGTGCTGCGACTGGTGGACCGGTCCAAGGACCTGATCAAGAGCGGCGGGGAGTGGATTTCGTCGGTCGATCTTGAAAATGCCCTGATCGCCCACCCCAAGGTCCGTGAGGCTGCCGTGGTGGCGGCGCCCGACACCAAATGGCTAGAGCGCCCCTGCGCCTACGTGGTTCCGGAGCCCGGCGCCGCGCCGTCGCAGGCGGAGCTGCGCGCCTGGCTGGAGCCGAAGTTCGCCAAGTGGTGGCTGCCGGATCATTACCTGATCGTCGATGCCATCCCCAAGACCGGCGTCGGCAAGATCAACAAGCGGGCCCTGCGCGAGCAGGTCGAACGGGATATCCGCCAGTCGGCGGGTGCTTAAACCACAGCTTCAGGCGCTGCGAGGAACGACCATGCGCGGAATAAAGATTCGTCCCCTGCACCACGGCAACATGCATGCCGACCTGGAGCTGCTGGTCACCGGTCACCCGGACCTGATGCTCACCAAGAGCAACCATGCCAAGAACAAGGTGTGGTGCGAGGTGCCGTCCTTTACCTTCCTGATCGACCACCCGGACGGTCGCATCCTGTTCGACGCCAGCATTCACCGCCACTGGGAGGACCAGTGGCTGCCCGGCTACAAGGAACTGGCGCCCTACGACGACTACACCGAAGAACAGCTGCTGGAGAACACCCTGAAGCGCAACAAGCTGGGGCCGGAGGACATTGACTACGTGTTCCTGAGCCACCTGCACGTGGACCATGCCGGCAACGCCAAGCTGTGGAACACCTGCCCGTCAACCAAAGTGCTGGTGCACCAGGACGAGTACGCGGCGGCGGCGAACATGAGCCAGGACGAGCATTTCTTTTTGCGCTGCGACTACGACGTGCCGGGCCTGCGCTTCACCACGCTCGGCGGCGACACGGAAATCCTCAAGGACGTGCATGCCATTTCCGCGCCCGGCCACACGGCCGGCACCATGGCGCTGATGGTGCACCTGGAGCACGCCGGCACGGTCATCCTGACCTCCGACGCCTGCTACATGAAAGACAGCTACGACCACGAGACCGGCTCCATCATCTCGAACGACCTGGTGCGCTGGAAGCATTCCCTGCACAAACTGAAGATGCTGGCGCGGGCTCACAACGCCTGTGTGATGCCGGGCCATGACCACAAGCTGTGCCATGAGGGAGAAACGCCACTTCGGGATGAACCCAAATTGCGTGTCGGCGGCAGCTACGACTGACGTTTCAAGAGCAACCCACGGGGCCTGAGCCCCTTAACCCGCGGGGCATGTGCCCCAACACCAGAGTGAGGACGGAGCCGTGAAGTTCATATTGTTTTACTTGCCCTCGGTGGGCACGCTGAGCCAGACCAGGAAGGGTATGGCCGGCATCAACACGCAGAACTACCAGAACATGCTCTGGCAGGTCAGCGAACAGATCAAGTTCGCCGACAAGGCCGGTTTCTGGGGCGCGGCCTTCACCGAGCATCATTTCCACATCGAGGGCATCGAGCAGTCGAACAACCCCATCCTCCTGGGGCTGTATTTCGGCATGCAGACCACGCGCATCCGATTGGGTCAAATGGCGAATGTGATTCCCTTTCACAACCCGCTGCGCCTGGCCGAAGACATGGCCATGCTCGACCAGATGCTGCAGGGACGCACGTTCTTTGGCATCGCCCGCGGCTACCAGAAGCGCTGGGCCGACGTGCTGGGACAGACCTACGGCGTCGGCGGCACCATGTCCGACAAATCGGAAGTGGACGCCAAAAACCGCCGCCTGTTTCTGGAGCATTACGAAATCATCAAGAAGGCCTGGACCACGGACGTGTTCAGCCACAACTCCGAGCACTGGACCATTCCGCCGGAGGGCCTGCATTTCGGGCACGAGGCGGTCAGCCGCTTTGGCAAGGGTCAGAGCCCCGAGGGCATCATTACCGAGATCGGCACCGCCCCCAAGCCCTACCAGAAGCCGCACCCGCCGATTTTCCAGCCGTTCTCGTTCAGCGAGGACACGTTCCGCTTCTGCGCCCGCGAGGGCATCGCGCCGTTCGCCCTGGCGACCGACGACGACACGCTCAGCGACCTGTTCCGCGCCTACCAGGAAGAAGCCGCCGCTGCCGGGCGCGACTACGCGCTGGGCCAGAACATCGGCATTTTCCGCGACACCCTGGTGCTGGAGGACGCCGCCGAGGCGCACAAGTACGCGGCCATGGGCAACGGCTTCGTGTGGCCAGAGTGGTTCGCGCCGATCGGCTTCAACGAAGCCTTCCGCAAGAAGGGCGAGACCGGCAGGATCGGCCCGGAGTGCGACTACAACTATCTGGTCGAGAAAGGCTTCGAGTTCGTCGGCAACCCGGATCAGGTCAACCGGCAGATCGAAAACATGGTCAAGAAACACAACCCGGAATACTTCCTCATGTGGCAGTACCCGGGTCCGATCCCGCACCATATCCAGATGCGCAACCTGGAGCTGTGGGCGACCGAGATCCTGCCCAACTGGAACGACTGACGCTGCCCGTTTTCGCCTTCCTCGGCAGCGGCCGCGCCGGATGCGTTTCGGCGCGGCCGTTTTGCTGTGGCCGGCCGTCGCCGCGTTGGCCAATGCCCTGCCTTGCTAAACTGCCGGCCCCGTTTCCGCCCAGGTAGGCACATCCGTGAACTGGCAGCCCTTCACTGCGGTGTTCGTCACCGTTTTTCTGGCCGAGATCGGCGACAAGACCCAACTGGCCACGGTGCTGTTCGCGGCCGATGCCAAGGCCAGTCGCTGGCTGGTGTTCGCCGCCGCCGCCAGCGCGCTCGTGCTGGCGGCCGGCATCGGCGTACTGGTCGGCGGGCAGCTGGAGCGTTTCGTGTCCCCGGCAACGCTCAAACGGGTGGCCGGCGTCGGCTTCATCGCGATCGGGCTGTGGACCCTGCTGTCACGCTGAGCCCCTGCCCGCGGGGCTCTATTCCAGCGGCTCCAGATCCAGGCTGCGCCCGTCCAGCGTGACGCCGGCCCAGCGCTGCAGCACCTCGATCTTCTGCGCGATCCCGCCGAAGTAGCCCAGATCCCGACAGAACAACTGGTAGAGGTGGTAGGTCAGTTCGCCGAGCAGCTTTGGCCCGTCTCTGTCGGGCGGGCTAAATCTGTGACGTCCGGCGCGGATTCTTGGTCATCAGACCGACTCTGCATCGGATAACCGCCGGTCGTGTCCAGCATCAGCAGCTACGCCGCATGGAGCAGAGCCGCGCGCCCCAGAAAGGCCCGTCCCGACGCACGCTCGAATCCCGCGCCCGCGATGTCACCCGATCGCGGGCGGCTGCGGCCTGCCGCCCCCGCCGCAGCCGCGAGCCGCGCGGAATCCGCGTGCGTGTCCCCAACCCAGACCGATCGATCATGCCAACTGCCGGCGGCCCGGGCAAACCGCCGGCCTATCAGATGGGATAGGCCACGTAACGCGGCACGACATTGGTGTCGAGCACCGCCCGTCGGCTGCGAAAGCGCGCCTCGCCGTTCACGACGACTTCATCGACGTAGGTGCCAGTCGCCAGAACTTCGGTGCGGCCGGTGTTGTCGGGCGTGTAATTGACGGTGAAATGCGTCTCCACGCGGTAATTCACGCCGCCCAGCGGCCGGATGTCGACCACCTGTGTGAAGTGGCGCGGCTGGTAGTGCTCCACGGCATCGGGCTGGATCTTGGTGACCTGCGTCACCCGGTCCTGCAGGCGCGCGTAGCTGTCGTCGAGCATGTACGCGATCGGCAGGCCGCGATCCTCGTTTTCCTTGGGGATGCACACGTAGGTGCCCGGGTTGTCGAAGGTGGCCAACCAGCCTTGCATGTCGCGCCGGTCCAGGGCGCGGATGTACTTCAGGTTCAGCGCCTCGACGGCGTCGCGGACCTTGTAGTCGATGCCCATCATGCGGAGGCCCTCCGAAAGCCCATGCGTTTGCGGTAATGCTCCCAGCGCGGCAGGTTGCCGGATTCGTCGTTCTGCTTGACCTTCAGGTCCAGGCGGTATTCGTCCACCACGCCTTTCTGGAAGATGGCGTTGCCCGGCGAGCGGTTGCCCAGGTCGATGCGCGTGAAGATGGCGGCGTCCTCCAGGCTGATCAGGCCGCTGGGACCGAGCAGGTTGGAGCACTGGCGCGTGCGGTGGGCCAGCAGCTCGGGGCTGTCGTCGTCGCGCGCGAAATAGGCGTAATGGACCTCCACGCCGCGCGGCCCTTTCGGGAAGGCGTAGCGGATATTCAGCATGTCCATGTGCTTGGTGAACACCGTGATCGGGAAGGTGCTGACCACGATCGAACCCTTGCTGTCGGGATCGCCCAGGAACTGCACGATGGAGCTGTCCTGCAGCGCGTCGATTTTCTTGGGGATGCTGAGCTCGGAATCGAAGGCGATATGGCCGTTCTGGGTGATGATCTGCTCGCCATGGCCGCCCTGCCAGCCCAGCAGCTTGAACGCCAGGTGCAGCAGCGGCGCGTGGTAGCCGTCGTTGTCGACATAGGCCTTCCAGTTGCAGTCGTAATAGACCTTCTGGTAGCCGAGCAGCTTCAGGCCGTGGCCGTTGCCCAGTACCCGGCCGAGCGGATCGGCCACCGCCTCGGTCATGTACGTGCGCAGGTCCGGCGTCTTGTCACTCATGGTGACGAAGTACAGCTCCGAGAACGATTCGGTGCGCAGCTCCTTGAGGCCGAACTTCTCCTTGCTGAAGCTCGGCGAGAACTCATGGCTGTTGGGGCAGCCGACCAGCGACCCTTCGCGGCTGAACAGCCAACGATGGTAAGGGCACTCGAAGTCGGCCTTGTTGCCGGCACTGTCGGTCACCAGCGTGGCGCCGCGGTGGGCACAGGCGTTGTGGAACACGCGGATCTTGCCGTCGTCGCCATGCACGGCAAAGATCGGCATCTCGCCGATGAAGGCGGCCTTGTAGTCGCCGGGGTTCGGGATCTCGGCGCGGTGTGCAATCGGGTGCCACTCCTCGCCATAGAAGATGTTTTCCAGCTCCAGGCGCCACAGGCTGGGCTCCTCGAACACGGCCTTGGGGATTTCGTTGTACTTGGCCGGCCACTCCATGACGGTGTCCGGCAGGCTGATAGTGGCAGTCATCGGCGTGGCTCCTCCTTGGGGCGCAGTTCCGTCCGTCACGGTGGCAACAGATGGTAGGCACGCCCCCGACCGCCGACCTGACGCGCATCAAGCTTTGCCGCGGAAATCCGTCCAACGGATTGACGGCATTCGGCGCCGCGCAATGCACGGGTCGGTACTGTCGACCGGCCATCTGCGCTTATACTTGCGCCATTCCAGCGGCCCCAACCAGGAATCCCGGACCTCCGGGGCCTGCGCGTCCGCCCGTCATATTGACCGACCGGTCAGTCTGCGGCCGCAGCCACCACGCTTCACTGTAGAGGGAACATCCATGCCCGAAATCCGGCGCGCATTTCGCACCAGCCTGCTGGCGGCAAGCCTGGGGATGCTTTACGCCTGCGGACCCTCCGCCCCGCCCCAGGCACAGCGCCCGCCGCCGGAAGTGAGCGTGATCGAAATGCAGCCGCAGCGCTTCGAACTGACGGTCGAACTGCCCGGGCGCACCGCCGCCTACCGGGTGGCCGAGGTGCGCCCGCAGGTCAGTGGCATCCTGCAAAAGCGTCTGTTCGAGGAAGGCAGCGCCGTCAAGGCCGGGCAGGTGCTGTACCAGATCGACCCGGCGCCCTACCGCGCCGCGCTGCAGCGCGCCGAAGCGGAACTGGCCCGCGCCCGCGCCGCCGCCGAGGTGGCACGCCTGAAGGCCGCGCGCTTCGCACCGCTGGCCGCCTCCGGCGCCGTCCCCAAGCAGGACAACGACGACGTGCAGGCCATCTACCGACAGGCCCAGGCAGACGTTCAGGCAGCACAAGCCGCGCGCGACAGCGCCCGCATCGACCTCGACTACACGCGCATCGAATCGCCGATCGACGGTGTCATCAGCGAATCGTTTCTCACCGAGGGCGCCCTGCTGACGGCCAACCAGACCCAGGTACTGGCCCGCGTCACCCAGCTCGACCCCATCCATGTCGACATTCAGCGGCCTACGGCCGAAATGCTGCGCCTGCAGCGCGAGTTCGAGGCCGGACATCTCGAACGCAGCGGTCCGGACAGCGCACGCCTGGAACTGCTGCTGGAAGATGGCGCCACCTACGCACAGGCCGGTGAGCTCAAGTTCTCCGGCGTCACCGTGGACCGCGGTACCGGCTCGGTGACCGTGCGCGCCACCTTCCCCAACCCCGACCGCCAGCTGCTGCCGGGCATGTACGTGCGCGGGCGCCTGCTCGAGGGCGCGGAACCGGCCGCGTTGCTGGTACCGCAGCGCGCCGTCACGCGCGACGCCCAAGGCAATGCCAGCGTGCTGGTGGTGGGCAAGGACGACAAGCTGGAACTGCGGCGCATCCATACCCGCCGGGCCGCTGGCGATGCCTGGCTGATCAGCGACGGCCTGAGCGCCGGTGAGCGCGTGGTGGTCAGCGGACCGCTGCGCCTGGCGCCGGGCATGCCGGTCAAGCCGGTAGCGGCCGGCGCCGCGCCGGCCCAGGACACCAGCGGGAAGGCCGGACATGGTTAATTTCTTCATCGACCGGCCGATCTTCGCGTGGGTGGTCGCCATCGTCATCATGCTGGCCGGCGGGCTGGCGATCACCACTCTGCCGATCGAGAGCTACCCGGATATCGCCCCCCCGGCGGTGCAGATTCGCGCCAACTACCCGGGCGCTTCCGCGCGCACCGTGGACACCACCGTCACGCAGGTCATCGAGCAGCAGATGGTCGGCCTAGACGGGCTGCTGTACATGGCCGCCGAGAGCAACAACACCGGCGATGCACAGCTCACCCTGACCTTCCAGCCCGGGACCGACCCGGACATCGCCCAGGTGCAGGTGCAAAACAAGCTGCAGCTGGCGCTGCCGCTGCTGCCGGACGAGGTGGCCCAGCAGGGCGTGCGGGTGGCCAAGGTGGCGCAGAGCTACCTCATGGTGCTCGCGCTGGTCTCCGAGGACGGCTCCATGACGCAGTCCGACATCGGCGATTTCGTGGCCGCGAACCTGGTCGAGCCGCTGGGGCGCGTGGACGGAGTCGGCGACGTGCTCCTGTTCGGTGCCCAGCACGCCATGCGTATCTGGCTCGATCCGGAGCGCCTGACCCAGTACAACCTCACCGCCTCCGACGTCAACGCGGCGATTCGCATACAAAACGAACAGGTGGCGGCCGGACAGCTCGGCGGGCTGCCGGCGGTGCCGGGCCAGCAGCTGAACGCCGTGGTCTCCGCGCAAAGCCGCCTGGAGACGGCCGCGCAGTTCCGCGACATCCTGCTCAAGGTGCAGCCCGACGGCGCGCGCGTGTACCTGCGCGATGTGGCGCGTGTGGAGGTCGGCTCGGAGAACTACGCCTTCGCCAACCGCTACAACGGCAAGCCGGCCGCGGGCATGGCGATCACCACGACGCCGGGGGCCAATGCGCTGGCCACCGCTGCCGCGGTGCGCGCGCGTCTGGCGGAGCTGCAGCCGGTCTTCCCAGCCGGCCTGGCGGTGCGCTACGCCGAGGACAGCACGCCGTTCGTGCGCACCGCACTCAAGGAGGTGGCGATCACACTGGTCGAGGCGATCGCCTTGGTGTTCCTGGTGATGCTGCTGTTCCTGCAGAACCTGCGCGCCACGCTCATCCCCACCATCGCGGTGCCGGTGGTGCTGCTGGGCACGCTCGGCATCATCGCCGTGGCCGGTTTCTCGATCAACATGCTGACCATGTTCAGCCTGGTGCTGGCCATCGGCCTGTTGGTGGACGACGCCATCGTGGTGGTGGAAAACGTCGAGCGCGTCATGCATGAGGAAAACCTCGACGCCCGCTCGGCCACGCGCAAGTCCATGCGCCAGATCACCGGCGCACTTGTCGGCATCGGCGCGGTGCTGTCGGCGGTGTTCATTCCCATGGCCTTCTTCCCCGGCACCACCGGCGCCATCTATCGTCAGTTCTCACTGACCATCGCTTCTGCCATGGGCCTATCGGTGCTGGTGGCGCTGATTTTCACGCCCTCGCTGTGCGCCACGCTGCTCAAACCCAAGGCGCACGCCCCATCGGGCCGTGGACCGCTGGGCGCCTTCCAGCGTGGGCTCGAGACCAGCACCAACGGCTATGTCGGCGTGGTCGGCTACATGGCCCGCCGCATCCCGCGTTTTCTGCTGGTGTACGTCCTGATCGTCGGCGCCTTGGGACTGTTGTTCCTGCGCCTGCCCGGCGGCTTCCTCCCGGACGAGGACCAGGGCACGCTGTACGCCAACGTGATGCTGCCTCCGGGCGCCACCACTGAGCGCACCACCCAGGTCATCGAACAGGTCGGCCGTTACTTCTACGAGACCGAAAAGGACATCGTGTTCGGCGCCATGAACGTCTACGGCTTCAGCTTCGGCGGCCGCGGGCAGAACGTCGGCCTGGTGTTCGTGAACCTCAAGGACTGGGAGGAACGCCCCGGTGAAGAGGCCAGCGCGCACGCCCTGGCGGCGCGTGCCAGCCGGGCCTTCGCCGGCATGGTCAAGGACGGCCTGGCGTTCGCTTTCGCGCCGCCTTCGGTGCGTGCACTCGGGCGCACCGCGGGCTTCGACCTGCAATTGCAGGACCGCGCCGGCCTCGGTCACGACGCGCTGTTGGCGGCGCGCAACCAGCTGCTCGGGATGGCGGCGCAAAGCCCGGTGCTGACCAACGTGCGCCCGAACGGCCTCGAGGACGCGCCGCAGTACGTGGTACGTGTGGACCAGGCCAAGGCGCGCGCGCTCGGCCTGTCGATGGACGAGATCAACCAGACCCTCAAGACCGCGTGGGGCTCGACCTACGTCAACGACTACATCGAGCAGGGCCGCACCAAAAAGGTGTTCGTACAGGGCGACGCCCCGTATCGCATGCTGCCGGAGGACCTCGAGCAGTGGTATGTGCGCAACAGCGACGGCGAAATGGTGCCGTTCAGCGCCTTCTCGAGCGCCGAGTGGACGCTCGGCTCGCCGCGCCTGGAGCGCTACAACGGCGTGCCGTCGAGCGAGATTCTCGGCGAGCCGGCCCGTGGCTACAGTTCCGGCGACGCCATGGCCGAGATGGAGCGACTGGCCGCGCAGCTGCCCCCGGGCATCGGCTACGAATGGACTGGCCTGTCGTACCAGGAAAAACAGGCCGGCTCGCAGGCGCCTCTGCTCTACGCCATCTCGGCACTGGTCGTGTTCCTGGCCCTGGCGGCGTTGTATGAGAGCTGGTCGGTACCGTTCGCCGTCATGCTGGTGGTACCGCTGGGTCTGCTGGGTGCCGTGCTGGCGGCTCTGCTGCGCGGGCTCAACAACGACGTGTTCTTCCAGGTTGGGCTGCTGACCACGATGGGCCTGACGTCCAAGAACGCCATCCTGATCGTGGAATTCGCGCACGACCTGCACACGCACCAGGGCAAGCCCTTGATCGATGCGGTCCTGGAGGCCGCGCGCATCCGTCTGCGGCCGATCCTGATGACCTCGATGGCGTTCGTGCTCGGCGTGATGCCGCTGGCCATCGCCACCGGCGCGGGCGCGGCCTCGCGCATCGCCATCGGCACCGGCGTGATCGGCGGCATGGCCACGGCACTGTTCCTGGCTACTTTCTTCATTCCGCTGTTCTACGTCGCGGTGCGCAGGCTGTTTGGCCGCAACCGGCCCCGGCGCCTGCCGACTCCGCAAACCGGCGTGTGAGCGAAACACCCAGGTAGGCGCTGAGAAATCCATCCCGGATTTCTCGGCGCCTACCTCTTGGAAAACTGGGTCGCGCAGCTTCGCTGCGCGACAATCGCCAGGCACGGCCGGGCTCCTACTACAAGCCGCTGATTTTGGCAGCGCATCCCTGCGTTTCCCTGGTCCGGCGCGCTAAAAAAAACGCCGCGACAGGCGCGGCGTTTTGATATGGGGGTCGGCCCGGGCTGCGGCCCGGCCGTCGCTCACATCCCCAGAGCCTTCTTGACCATGACGCCCAGGTTCGCCGGCGAACGGGCGATATGCACACCGGCGCGCTCCATGGCGCGGAACTTGTCCTCGGCCGTGCCCTTGCCGCCGGCAATGATGGCGCCGGCATGGCCCATGCGTTTGCCGGCCGGCGCGGTGGCGCCGGCGATGAAGCCAACCACCGGCTTTTTGACTTCCGACGCGATGTACTCGGCCGCCTCTTCCTCGGCGCTGCCGCCGATCTCGCCGACCATGACGATGCACTCGGTCTGCGGATCGTCCTTGAACAGGCGCAGCGCATCGATGAAGCTGGTGCCCGGAATCGGATCGCCGCCGATGCCGATGCAGGTGGACTGACCGGCGCCGATGGCCGTGGTCTGGGCCACCGCCTCGTAGGTCAGCGTGCCGGAACGCGACACGATGCCGACCTTGCCCGGCAGGTGAATATCACCGGGCATGATGCCGATCTTGCACGCGCCCGGCGTGATGACGCCGGGACAGTTGGGACCGATCAGGCGCGAGGCCGAACGGTCCACCACCATCTTGACCTGCAGCATGTCCAGCGTGGGCACGCCCTCGGTGATGCACACGATCAGCGGCACGCCGGCGTCGACAGCCTCCAGGATCGAGTCCTTGCAGAAGGCCGCCGGCACATAGATGACGCTGGCATCGGCGCCGGTCTGCTGCACCGCGTCGCGCACCGTGTCGAACACCGGCAGACCCAGATGCTCCGTGCCGCCCTTGCCCGGCGTCACGCCACCGACCATGCGCGTGCCGTAGGCGATGGCCTGCTCGGAATGGAACGTACCCTGCTTGCCGGTGAAACCCTGGCAGATGACCTTGGTGTCCTTGTTGACCAGCACGCTCATGCCACGCTCTCCACTGCCTTGACGACTTTCTGCGCGGCATCGGTAAGGCCGTCCGCGGGGATGATGTTAAGACCGCTGTCGGTCAGCTTGCGGCTGCCCAGATCGGCATTGTTGCCGGCCAGGCGCACCACCACCGGCACCTTGACGCCGACCTCCTTGACCGCGGCGATGATGCCGTCGGCGATCAGGTCGCAGCGCACGATGCCGCCGAAGATGTTCACCAGCACGCCCTTCACGTTCTGGTCGGCGAGGATGATCTTGAACGCCTCGGTCACCCGCGCCGCCGTGGCGGTGCCGCCGACATCCAGGAAGTTGGCCGGGTTGCCGCCATGCAGCTTGATGATGTCCATGGTGGCCATGGCCAGACCCGCGCCGTTGACCATGCAGCCGATGTTGCCGTCCAGCGCCACGTAGCTGATGTCGTGCTCGCGGGCGCGGTTTTCCTTCTCGTCCTCCTGCGAGGCGTCGCGCATGGCAGACAGGCGCGGCTGGCGGTACAGGGCGTTGTCGTCGATGTTGATCTTGCCGTCCAGGCACACCAGGCGGCCATCGCCGGTCACCACCAGCGGATTGACCTCCAACAGCGACAGGTCGCATTCCACGAACATGCGCGCCAGTCCCGTCATCAGCGTGGTGAACTGCTTGATCTGGTCGCCGGTCAGGCCCAGCCCGAAGGCGATCTGGCGACACTGGTAGGGCTGCAGGCCGACGATGGGGTTCACGGCGGTGGTCAGGATCTTCTCGGGCGTCTCGGCGGCGACCTTCTCGATCTCGACTCCGCCCTCGGTGGAAGCCATGAACACCACCCGCTGGCTGGCCCGGTCGACCACGGCGCCCAAGTACAACTCGCGGGCAATCTGGCTGACTTCCTCGACCAGCACACTGTTCACCGGCTGGCCTTCGGCCGTGGTCTGGTAGGTGACCAGGCGCGTGCCGAGCATGGCCTCGGCAACCTGCGCCACCGCATCCGGGCTGTCCACCAGCTTCACGCCACCGGCCTTGCCGCGGCCACCGGCGTGAACTTGTGCCTTGACTACCCAGCGACTGCCGGGCACGCGGCCGGCCGCAGCCTTGGCAGCCTTGGGGCTGTCGGCGACTTCACCGCGCGGCGCGGCGATGCCGTAATCGGCAAACAGTTGTTTTGCCTGGTATTCGTGCAGATTCATGGATGTGATCTTTCCCTATGACTGAAGGGACGGCGCCCGGCCGCCTAACGGCCTGCCCGCTCCACGTTGCAGGTATGTCATCGACCTGAAGACCCGGATGCAAGCCCCACTGCCTGCGCCGTCTCAGATATGTATCGCCCGCCGGTGGGCCGCGAGGGCCGCCTCATGCAGCACTTCCGACAGGGTCGGGTGGGCATGCACGATGCGCGCGATGTCCTCGGCACTGGCGCAGAACTCCATCGCCACCACCGCCTCGGCAATCAGCTCCGAGGCGTGTGGGCCGATGATGTGTACGCCCAGCACGCGGTCGGTTTCGGCATGGGCAAGCAGCTTCACCTGCCCCTGCGCGGCCTCCATGGCGCGCGCCCGACCGTTCGCCTGGAACGGAAAAACACCCGTCACATAGGGCACGCCCTCGGCCTTGAGGGCCTGCTCGGTGCGACCGACCCAGGCGATTTCCGGCCAAGTGTAAATGATCCACGGGATGGTCCCGTAATCGACGTGGCAGTGCTGGCCGGCGATACCCTCGGCAACGGCAATCCCGTCCTCGGACGCGCGGTGCGCCAGCATCGGCCCGCGCACCACATCACCGATGGCGTAGACCCCGGCGGCACTGGTCTGAAAGCGCCCATCGACGGGAATGAAGCCGCGCTCGTCGCGGCTCACGCCAGCGGCGTCCAGGCCCAGATCATCCGTTACCGGCTGGCGACCAACCGCAACGATCAGCCGGTCGAACTGTGCCTGCTGCGCGCCGGCGGCGTCCTCGAAATCGACCGCAACCTGCCCGGCTGCGACCTGTGCGCCGGTCACCTTGGCGCCCAGCCGAATGTCCAGCCCCTGGGCAGTGAATTCCTTGCGTGCAATTGCCGCGATGGCACGATCCGCAGCCGGCAGGAATTCCGGCAGCGCCTCCAGCAAGGTCACCTGGCTGCCCAGGCGCGACCACACGCTGCCCAGTTCCAGACCGATCACGCCCGCGCCGATGATGCCCAGGCGCGCCGGCACGGCCGTGAAGTCGAGCGCCCCCGCCGAATCGACGATGTGTTCGCCATCGACCGGTGCCACGCTCAGCGGCGTCGGCCGCGAGCCGGTCGCGATCAGGATGTGCTGCGCGGCAACGGTTTGCACCGCGCCATCGGTGGCCGTCACCTGCACCTGGCCATCGCCCAGCAGGCGCGCCGTGCCCTGCAGCCAGGCAATGCCGTTTTTCGTGAAGAGACCCTTGATGCCGCCGGTGAACTGGGCGACGATCCTGTCCTTGCGGGCCACCATGGCGGCCGGGTCGATGCTGACCTCGCCCACGGTGATGCCATGCGCGCCAAGGCCGTGCCGGGCGCGGTGGTACTGCTCGGACGATTCGAGCAGCGCCTTGGACGGGATGCAGCCCACGTTCAGGCAGGTACCGCCCAGGGCCGGCTTGCCGTCCTTGCCGATCCAGCGCTCCACGCAGGCCACGCGCATGCCCAGCTGGGCGGCGCGAATGGCCGCCACGTAGCCGCCCGGCCCGGCGCCGATTACCAACAGATCGTAGCGGTCCATGCTCAAAGCCCCAGCAGCAGGCGGGCCGGGTCTTCCAGCGACTGCTTGATGGCGACCAGGAACTGCACCGCCTCGCGTCCGTCGATCAGGCGGTGATCGTAGGACAGGGCCAGGTACATGATCGGCCGCACCACCACCTGACCGTGCTCCACCACCGGCCGCTCGACGATGTTGTGCATGCCAAGGATGGCGCTTTGCGGCGGGTTCAGGATCGGCGTCGACAGCATGGAGCCGAAGATGCCGCCGTTGGTGATCGAGAAGGTGCCGCCGGACAGTTCCTCCAGCGTCAGCTTGTTCTCGCCGGCGCGGCGGCCGAAATCGGCGATAGCTTTCTCGATGTCGGCAAACGACATCTGCCCGGCATCGCGCAGGGTCGGCACCACCAACCCGCGCGGGCTGCTGACGGCGATGCCGATGTCGAAATAGCCGTGATAAACAACATCGCTGCCGTCGATGGAAGCATTGACCAGCGGGAACTTCCTGAGCGCCTCGACGGCGGCCCTGACGAAGAACGACATGAAACCGAGCTTCACGCCGTGGATCTTCTCGAAAGCCTCTCGGTGACGGGCGCGCAGGTCCATCACCGGCTGCATGTTGACTTCGTTGAAGGTGGTCAGGATGGCGGCGGTGCGCTGCGCCTCGACCAGCCGCTCGGCAATGCGCTGGCGGATGCGCGTCATTGGCACGCGCTGCTCGGGGCGTTCTGCGGCCGGCTGCGCCGCCAACTCGGTAGTCGCTGTGGGCGCCCGCTGCGCCACCGCCGCGAGCACGTCTTCCTTGATCACCCGACCGTCGCGGCCGCTGCCGCTGAGCGTCGCCGTCTCCACACCCTGCTCCACCGCCAGCTTGCGCGCCGCCGGGCTGGCTGCCGCACTGCCCGCGGCGGGCCGGATCTCGGCCACCGGCTGCGGCTGCGGTGCCATGTCCGGCGCAGCAGCCACCGCGCCGGCAATCGGCGCCGTGGCGCTGGTGTCCAAGGTCGCCAGCAGCTCGCCGGAATGCACCGTGGCGCCACCGGGCTGGTGAATGGCGGTCAGCACGCCGTCGGCCGGCGCCACCACTTCCAGCACCACCTTGTCGGTTTCGACGTCGATCAGGTTCTCGTCGCGTCGCACCGCGTCACCGGGCTGCTTGCGCCACTGCAGCAGCGTGGCTTCGGCGACGGATTCCGGCAGTACCGGCACCTTGATTTCGAGTTGCATGTCAGTCCCGGGTTGAATGAACCACTTTCAGGCGGATTTTTGTTTGCGGGCGGCAGCGGCTTGTGCCGGCGCCAGGGCGTCGTCGACCAGCGCCTGTTGCTGCGCCTGGTGCAGGGCATAGCTGCCGACCGCCGGCGCCGCCGAACGCGGTCGACCAACGTAGCGCAAGCGCTGGCCGGCGGCCAGCGCGTCGGTCAGCTTGTGGCGAATCTGGTACCAGGCGCCCTGGTTCTGCGGCTCTTCCTGCACCCACAGCACCTCGGCGGCGGTACCGTAATTTGCCAGCTCGGCCGTCAGGCGCGCCATTGGGAACGGATACAGCTGCTCCACGCGCACGATGGCGATGTCCTCGATTCCGCGCTCCTGGCGGGCCGCGTAAAGATCGAAATACACCTTGCCGCTGCACAGCAGCACGCGCCGCACCTGCGCCGGGTCGGGCCGCTGCGGGTCGCCGATCACCAGCTGGAACTCCCCGCCTGCAAGCTCGTCCAGCGTCGACACCGACAGCCGGTGCCGCAGCAGGCTCTTGGGCGTCATCACCACCAACGGGCGGCGGAAGCGGCGCAGCATCTGCCGGCGCAGCATGTGGAACATCTGCGCCGGCGTGGACGGCACGCATACCTGCATGTTCTGCTCGGCGCACAGCTGCATGAAGCGCTCCAGGCGCGCCGAGGAATGCTCCGGCCCCTGGCCCTCGTAGCCGTGCGGCAGCAGCAGCACCATGCCGCACAGGCGTTGCCACTTGGCCTCCGATGAGCTGATGAACTGGTCGATCACCACCTGCGCGCCGTTGGCGAAATCGCCGAACTGCGCCTCCCAGATCACCATCGTCTGCGGGTCGGCGCTGGCGTAGCCGTACTCGAAACCGAGCACGGCCTCCTCCGACAGCAGCGAATCGATGACCAGGAAACTGGGCTGGCCGGGCTGCAGGTGTTGCAGCGGCACGTGGCGCTGCGCCTGCTCCGGCGCGTCCAGGTCCTGGTTGTGCAGGACGGCATGGCGGTGCGAGAAGGTGCCGCGACCGCTGTCCTGACCGGACAGGCGCACCCGGTAGCCTTCCGTCAGCAGCGTGGCATAGGCCAGCGTCTCGGCGCAGCCCCAGTCCAGAGGCAGCGCGCCGGCCGTCATTTGCCTGCGATCGTCCAGCATCTTGGCCACCCGCGGGTGGACCTTGAAGCCGGCCGGAATCGTTGTCAGCTTCTCGCCGAGCCCGCGCAGGGTGTCCAGTGGCACGGCCGTTGATGCCGGTTCGGTCCACAGGGTATTCATGTACGGCGCCCAATCGATGGCCAGCAGCGGGCGCTGGTCGCTCATCGGCAGCGGCGCCACGCACTCGCCGCGGTCGAGCGCCTGCTGGTAGGCCTCGGCCAGGGCCTGTGCCTGGCCGCCGGCAAGCACGCCGGCACTTTCCAGGCGCCGCGCGTACAGCTCGCGCACGCTCGGGTGGCTGGCAATCTTCGCGTACATGCGCGGCTGGGTGATGGCCGGCTCGTCGGCCTCGTTGTGACCCTGCCGGCGGTAGCAGACCAGATCGATGACCACGTCGCTGCCGAAGGCAAGGCGAAAATCCAGCGCCAGCCGCGTCACGAACAGCAGCGCCTCCGGGTCGTCGCCGTTGACGTGGAACACCGGCGCCTGCGTCAGCCGGGCGATCTCGGTGCAGTAGTAGGTCGAGCGGGCATCGGCCGGGTTGCTGGTGGTGAAGCCGATCTGGTTGTTGATGACGATGTGCAGCGTGCCGCCGGTGGCGTAGCCGCGCGTCTTGGCCAGGTTCAGGGTCTCCATCACCACGCCCTGCCCGGCAAACGCGGCATCGCCGTGGATCAGCAGCGGAATCACCTGCTGGCGGGCCCAATCACCGCGGCGCTCCTGGCGCGCCCGCACCGAACCTTCGACCACCGGGTTGATGATTTCAAGATGCGAGGGGTTGAAGGCCAGCGTCAGGTGGATCGGTCCGCCCGGCGTGATCGGATCGGCCGAAAAGCCCTGGTGATACTTGACGTCGCCGGAGCCGATGACTTCGGCCTTGCCCTCGAACTCGGCGAACAGCTCCCGCGGCTGCTTGCCAAGGATATTGACCAGCACGTTCAGGCGGCCGCGGTGGGCCATGCCGATGACCAGTTCCTTGACGTCGGCCGACCCGGCCCGGCGCACGATTTCATCCAGCACCGGGATCAGGCCGTCACCGCCTTCCAGCGAGAAACGCTTCTGGCCGACGTAGCGACGATGCAGGTACCGCTCCAGCCCCTCGGCGGCGGTCAGCGCCTGCAGGATCTGCCGCTGCTCGGCCTCGTTCAGCACCGCGCGCCCGCGGCCGGCCTCGATGCGCTGACGCAGCCACTCGACCTGCGCCGAATCGGACTTGTAGGCGTACTCGAAGCCGATGGCGCCACAGTAGGTCGCCTCCAGCGCCGATAGCAGCTCGCGCAGCGGTGCACCGGTCGGCAGCGGGAAATTGCCGGCAGCGAACTGCAGGTCCAGATCGTCCTTCGTCAGGCCGTGGTAATCCAGGCTCAGGCTCGGCACCTCCATCGGTTCCTGCAACTGCAGCGGATCGGTGCGCGCCCGCAGGTGGCCGCGCTGGCGATATTCGTTGATCAGCTGCTGTACCGCGTTCTGCTTTTGCAGGCGCTGCAAGTCGCCGCTGGAGGCGGCCAGCTGCAGCGTCGCCGGGCGCGTGGCGCGCTCGCGAAACCGTGCCTGCACCGCCCCATGACTTGCACCGACCGGGGCGTTGCCCCAGGACTCGAACTCGCGCCGCCACGGCGTGGGGACGCTGGCCGGATCGGCCAGAAAATCCTCGTACAGCGCCTCGATGAAACCGACACTGCCGAAACCAAGACTGGAGCTGGCGTCCATCACAGATCCCATACCCGTTAGATTTGTGCCCGATTTTACGGCCAGCGGGCCCCGTATCTGAAACGCCTCCCATCCGGCAGGCCTTGCGGCCGGCCCGATCAGCCGCGCTCGAGAGCCTGCAGCGGCTCCAGCCGCGCCCGATGATGGCCCTGCGCGTGAATGCGCGCGGCATGTCTCAGATGGGTCAGGCGCAGCACCACGGCGGCCACCAGCGCAGTCAGCATCAGGTTGGGCGCCATCAGCCAGCCGAGCAGGGCGGCGCCCGCCGGCAACAGGCCCAACCAGACAGCGGCAGCGGTACCGATTAGCCCCACCCACTGCAGCGCGAGCGACCACAGGCCCAGGCGCGGCCAGAAGCGGTCGGCCTCCAGCGGCTGCGCCAGGGCCAGCAGCAAGGCCAGCAGCTGCGCGCCCACCACCACCGCCAGCACCGCCCGCGGCTGGCACAGGTCCGGCACAAAGCCGCCGTCCGGGGCGCGTTGGTCCGCTATAATCGCAGGCTCCGCCACGCCCGCCCTCCCGCCCATGTCCGAAGCACCCCGCAAACCCTGGGGCGGCCGTTTCGCCGAGCCCACCGACGCCTTTGTCGAGCGTTTCACCGCCTCGGTTGGCTTCGACCAGCGCCTGGCCCGCCACGACATTATGGGTTCCATCGCCCACGCCCGGATGCTGGGCCGGGTGGCGGTGTTGGGCGAGGCCGAAGTCACCGCCATCGTCGCCGGCCTGCAGGGCATCGGTGCCGATATCCAGGCGGGCCGTTTTCAGTGGCAGGTAGCGCTCGAAGACGTGCACATGAACATCGAGACGGCGCTGGTGGAGCGCATCGGCGAGGTCGGCAAGAAGCTGCACACCGGCCGCTCGCGCAACGACCAGGTGGCCACCGACGTGCGCCTGTGGCTGCGCGACGAGCTCGACGCCATCGACGGCCAGCTGCACGAGGTGCTGACCGTCCTGGTGGATTTGGCCGAACGCGAGGCCGACACCCTGATGCCGGGCTTCACGCACCTTCAGACGGCGCAGCCGATCACGTTTGGCCACCACCTGCTGGCCTGGTTCGAGATGCTGGCGCGCGACCGCGAGCGCTTTGCCGACTGCCGGCGGCGGGTCAACGTCATGCCGCTGGGCGCCGCGGCGCTGGCCGGTACCAGCTTTCCGATCGACCGCCTGTACACGGCGCAACTGCTCGGCTTCGACCGGCCGGCCGAGAACTCGCTCGACGCCGTCAGCGACCGCGACTTCGCCATCGAATTCGTGTCCGCGGCGGCGCTGCTGATGACGCATTTCTCGCGCATGTCCGAGGAACTGGTGCTGTGGTCCTCGGCGCAGTTCGGCTTCATCAGCCTGGCCGATGCCTGGTGCACCGGCTCGTCGATCATGCCGCAGAAGAAAAACCCCGACGTGCCGGAGCTGCTGCGCGGCAAGACCGGCCGCGTCAACGGCCACCTGGTGGCGCTGCTGACGCTGATGAAGGCGCAGCCGCTGGCCTACAACAAGGACAACCAGGAAGACAAGGAACCGCTGTTCGACACCGTCGATACCGTGCGCGACAGCCTGACTGCGGTGGCCGGCATGCTGCCCGGGATGACCGTGAATGCCGAGCGCATGCGCAGCGCAGCACGCGCCGGCTTTGCCACCGCCACGGATCTCGCCGACTACCTGGTGCGCCGCGGGCTGCCGTTTCGGGATGCCCATGAGGTCGTCGGCCGCGCCGTGCGCGAGGGCGTCGTCACTGGACGCGATCTCGCCGAGTTCACGCTGGACGAACTGCGAGCGTTCTCGCCGCTGATCGAGGCCGACGTGTTCGCCGTATTGACGCTCGAAGGCTCGGTTGCCGCGCGCGATCACCTGGGCGGCACGGCACCGGCGCAGGTACGGGCCGCCGCGGCGCGGGCCCGCGCCCGGCTTGACAATTTCCAGGGCGCCCGCTGAAGCTCATGGGCTTTTGATGGCAACTCGGCCCCGCGTTGACGGGGCCCGGATCGCCGCGTCAGGGATGTTCGCGGTACACAGGTGTAACGGGGGAATTTGCTCATGACGTCGAATCAGGCACTTGCGGACTGGGTCCGCGAGGTGGCAGCGCTCACGCAACCGGACCGGATTCACTGGTGCGACGGGTCGCAGGCCGAATACGATGCGCTGATCGCCGGCATGCTGCAAAGCGGCACCCTGATCGAGCTGGATCAAGAAACCCGCCCGCGCTGCTACCTGCATCGCTCGGACCCGTCCGACGTGGCGCGCACCGAGCACCTGACCTTCGTGTGCACACCCGAGCGCGACGATGCCGGCCCGAACAACCAGTGGATGAGCCCGGCCGACGCGCACGCCAGGATGGACGCGCTGTTTGCCGGCGCCATGCGCGGGCGCACGCTGTACGTGGTGCCGTACTGCATGGGCCCGCTCGACTCGCCGCTGGCGCGCTGCGGTGTGGAGATCACCGACAGCCCGTACGTGGCCGCCAGCATGCGCATCATGACCCGCATGGGCGCGCCGGCGCTCAGGCGCATCGAACGCGAGGGCAGCTTCGTGCGCGGCCTGCATTCGCTCGGTGACCTGCACCCCGAGCGGCGTTTCATCATGCATTTCCCGCACGAGCTGTCCATCCAGAGCATCGGCTCCGGCTACGGCGGCAACGCTCTGCTGGGCAAGAAATGCCACGCACTGCGCATCGCCTCCTACCAAGCCCGCCAGGAAGGCTGGCTGGCCGAGCACATGTTGATCATGGGCATCGAAGACCCACAGGGCCGCCTGCACTATATCGCCGCAGCCTTTCCGTCGGCCTGCGGCAAGACCAACATGGCGATGCTGATCCCGCCCCAGGAATACCAGGGCTGGAAGGTGAAAACCATCGGCGACGACATCGCCTGGCTGCACGTCGGCGACGATGGCCGGCTGTGGGCCATCAACCCCGAGGCGGGTTTCTTCGGCGTGGCGCCCGGCACCAGCCGGCACACCAACGCCAATGCCGTCGACATGCTGCAGCACGACACCATCTTCACCAACGTGGCGCTTACCGAGGACGGCCGGCCGTGGTGGGAGGGGCTGTCGGACGAGACGCCGGCCTATGACTGGCAGGGGCGCCCGTACGATCCGGCCAACGGCCCGGCCGCGCATCCGAATTCACGCTTTACCGTGGCGGCGCGTCAGTGCGCGTCCTGGTCGGATGCCGCCGAGCGGCCGTCCGGCGTGCCGATTACCGCGATCATCTTTGGCGGCCGGCGCGCCTCGCTGGCGCCGCTGGTGCTGGAAGCCAAGAACTGGCAGCACGGCGTGCTGCTGGGCGCCTCGATGGCGTCGGAAACCACCGCCGCGGCCACCGGCCAGGTGGGCGTGGTGCGGCGCGACCCGATGGCCATGCAGCCGTTTTGCGGTTACCACTTCGGTGATTACTGGGCGCACTGGCTGGCCACCGGCGCGCGCCTGAGCCAGGCGCCCGGCATCTATCAGGTCAACTGGTTCCGCCGCGATGCCGAACGCCGCTTCCTGTGGCCCGGCTACGGCGAGAACCTGCGCGTGCTCAAGTGGATCATCGAGCGCTGCCAGGGCAGCATCGACGCCCAGGAAACGCCGGTCGGCAACCTGCCCCTGCACGGCGACATCGACCTGACTGGGCTGGATGTATCGCATGAGCACATGCGCCAGCTCACGCACATCGAGCCGCAGGACTGGCTCAGCGAGATGGACGAGGTGGCGAGCTTCCTGCACGGCTATGGCCCGCGGGTGCCGCAGGCCCTGCACGAGGAGCGTGAGCGGGTCAGCCAGGGCCTGCGCCAGCAAGCCGGGGGCTGACGGCGCCGGCAGCCGGTCATTCGGGTCTGCGGGGCGCTTCTCCCGTAACAAAAAAGCCGGCCGGGGGTGGTTTCCCCGAGCCGGCTTTTTAATTGTCTGACGGTCCGCCTACGGCCGGACCGTCCCCTGTCAGACGGCTTCTTCGTTCAGTGCCTTCATGCTCAGGCGGATGCGGCCCTGCTTGTCCACTTCCAGCACCTTGACGCGCACCACATCGCCCTCGGCCAGCTTGTCGCTGACCCGCTCGACCCGTTCCTCGGAAATCTGCGAGATGTGCAGCAGGCCATCGCGACCGGGCAGGATGGTGACGAAGGCGCCGAAGTCCATCAGGCGCGCCACGCGGCCCTCGTAGACCATGCCGACCTCGATGTCGGAGGTGATGCGCTCGATCATGGCGCGCGCTTCCTCGCCGGCGGCCCGGTCCACGGATGCGATGCGCACGGTGCCATCGTCGTCGATGTCGATGGTGGCGCCGGTCTGCTCGGTGATGCCGCGGATGGTCACGCCGCCCTTGCCGATGACGTCACGAATCTTGTCCGGGTGGATACGCATGGTCAGGATGCGCGGCGCGTAGTCCGACATCTGCTCACGCGGCGCGGACAAGGCCTTGGCCATCTCGCCCAGGATATGCACACGACCCTCGCGGGCCTGCTCAAGCGCGGCCTGCATGATCTGGCCGGTAATGCCCAGCACCTTGATGTCCATCTGCAGCGCGGTCACGCCGCTGGCCGTGCCGGCCACCTTGAAGTCCATGTCGCCCAGGTGATCCTCGTCGCCCAGGATGTCGGACAGCACCGCAAAGCGGCTGCCGTCGGTGATCAGGCCCATGGCGATACCCGCCACCGGCTCCTTGATCGGCACACCGGCATCCATCAGCGCCAGGCTGCCGCCGCACACCGTGGCCATGGAACTCGACCCGTTCGACTCGGTGATCTCCGACACGATGCGCAGCGTGTACGGGAAAGCCGTCTTGGCGGGCAACACTGCCGCCAGGGCGCGCTTGGCGAGCCGCCCGTGACCGATCTCGCGCCGCTTGGTGGCACCCATGCGACCGGTCTCGCCCACGCAGTACGGCGGGAAGTTGTAGTGCAACATGAAGCCGTCACGGAACTCGCCTTCCAGCGCGTCGATCAGCTGCGCGTCGCGCTCGGTGCCCAGCGTGGTGACCACGATCGCCTGCGTTTCGCCGCGGGTGAACAGCGCCGAGCCGTGCGTGCGCGGCAGCACGCCGGTGCGGATGCTGATCGGGCGCACCTGGCGGGTGGAGCGACCGTCGATGCGCGGCTGCGCATCCAGGATGCGCCCACGCACGATGCGCTTCTCGACCGACGAGAACAGGGCCTGCACTTCGTTGGCCCGCTCGCCGTTCTCACCGGCCAGATGGGCAACCCGCTCGCGGACCTGCGCCACCGCCTCCTGGCGCGCCTGCTTGTCGGGGATCGAATAGGCTTCGTTCAGCGGCTGTTCGGCCACGGCGCGAACGGCCGTTTCGAGCGCCTCGTCCTTCTGCGGCGGCGTCCACGGCCACGGCTGCACACCGGCCTCGGCGGCCAGAGCCAGAATGGCCTCGATGACCGGTTGCATGGCCTGGTGACCGAACATGACGCCGTCGAGCATCACCGACTCGGGCAACATCTTTGCTTCCGACTCCACCATCAGCACGCTGCTGGCGGTGCCGGCAACCACCAGGTTCAGGTCCGATTCGGCCGTTTCCTGGTAGCTCGGGTTCAGGATGAAGGCGCCATCCTTGTAACCGACGCGAGCCGCGCCCACCGGCCCCTGGAAGGGCAGGCCGGACAGCGTCAGCGCAGCCGAGGCGCCGATCATGCCCAGGATGTCCGGGTCGACCTCGTCATCGGCCGACAGCACAGTCGGCACGACCTGTACTTCGTTGTAGAAACCCTTTGGAAACAGCGGCCGCATGGCCCGATCGATCAGGCGCGAGGTCAGGATGGCCTTCTCGGAGGGCCGTGCCTCGCGCTTGAAAAAGCCGCCCGGAATGCGCCCGGCGGCATAGCTGCGCTCGACGAAATCGACCGTCAGGGGGAAGAAGTCCTGCCCCGGCTTGACGCCCTTGCTGGCGGTGACCGCCGTCAGCACCATGGTGTCGCCCATGCGGACCATGACCGAGAACGCCTGCTTGGCGATTTCGCCGGTTTCAAGCGTCAGCAGGTGCTTGCCGAACTGGACTTCCTTGCGGATCAATTTCACGTGGCGTACTTCCTTTGCTTTGAACATGCAGCCTCCGCCGCCCTGCGGGGGAGACCTTGACCCCCGGATGGGGCCGGTGGGCGAGCTGCTTTAACGACGCAGACCCAGGCGCTCGACCAGCGCGCGGTAGCGGCCGTTGTCGCTGCGCTTGAGGTAGTCGAGCAGCTTGCGCCGCTGGGCGACCAGGCGCAGCAGGCCCTGGCGCGAGTGATGATCCTGGCGATGCAGCTTGAAGTGCTCGTTCAGCTGTTCGAGCCGCGCCGATATCAGCGCCACCTGCACTTCCACCGAACCGGTGTCGTTGGTGGCATGGCCGTACGACTGCACGAGCTCGGATTTCTTCTCGACACTGAGCGACATGAAACGGTTACTCCGGACAAAAAACGCCACTGATCATCTTTGGCGAAACGGCGCATTCTACCTGCCGGCCAGCGCCGGGCTCAAGCCGCGTCGGCCGCGCTGCCTTCCTGGCTGACCAGACGCCGCGGCAGCAATCGGCCGTCGCGCGCCTCGGCCATGCCAATGAACTGGCGCTGCTGCGTAAACACGGCCACCCAGCCGTCGGCCAGCGGCTGGCGCAAGGTCTGCGCCTGACCGCGTTGCAGGCTGGCCGCCTCGGGTGGGGCCAGTTCCAGCTGCGGCAGGTGGGCCAGGGCGTCCGCAATCGGCATCAGACAGGCATCGAGTGCATGCGGTTCATCCGTGGCCAGTGCCCGCAGCCGTTCCAGGTCCATTGCCTGGCGCACATCCAGCGCACCGACCCGCAGGCGGCGCAGGGTCGTCATGTGGGCACCGCAGCCCAGGGCCTCGCCGATGTCCTCGATCAGGCTGCGCACGTAGGTGCCCTTGGAACAGTCCAGCTCGACCTCGAACTCGCTTGCGTCGAATTCCAGCAGCTCGAGCCGGCTCACATGGACCGGCCGGGGCGGGCGCTCGACCGTCTCGCCGCGGCGAGCCAGCGCGTACAGGCGCTCGCCGCCCTGCTTGAGCGCGGAATACATGGGCGGCACCTGCAACAGATCACCGGTGTGCGCCGCCAAGGCCGCGGCCAGGCGTGCGGCGTCCACCGCCACCGGGCGCTCGCGCAGCACCTCGCCTTCGCTGTCGCCGGTGGTGGTGGTGATGCCCAGGCGGGCCCGAGCGCGGTAGGTCTTGTCCGCCCCCAGCAGGAACTGCGACACCTTGGTTGCCTCGCCGAAACACAACGGCAGCAGACCGCTGGCCAGCGGATCGAGCGTGCCGGTATGGCCGGCCTTGGCAGCGTTCAGCAATCGCCGCGCGGTCTGCAGAGCGTGATTCGATGACATGCCGATTGGCTTGTCCAGCAGCAGGACGCCGCTGACCGGCCGGCCACGCCGACGCCTCAAGCGGTCCCACCCTCCGCTCCGATGCGCCGCAACAGGTCCTCGATGCGCGACGGTGGATCGAGCTCGAAACGCAGTTCCGGCATCCGCCGCAGGCGCAGGGCGGTCGCCAGACGACTGCGCAGAAAGCCGGCTGCATGGTGCAGGCCGGCCGCGGCGGCCGTGACATCGGCACCACCCAGCACGTCAAAGCGCACCTTGGCAACACCAAGATCGCGACTCACGGTCACTCCGTGCACGGTGATCAGACCAGTCACGCGCGGGTCCTTCACCTCGCGCAGCGCAGCGGGGAGTTCCTCTGCAATCGCCTGCGCCACGCGGCGGGTGCGGTCGACGCCCTGCATGGCTTACAGCGTGCGCTCCACCGACGTGCGCTCGAAGCACTCGATCTGGTCGCCCACCTGCACGTCGTTGTACTGCCTGACGGCGATACCGCACTCGGTGCCGGCCCGCACCTCGGCCACGTCGTCCTTGTGCCGGCGCAGGGATTCGAGCTCGCCCTCGTAGATCACCACGTTGCCGCGCAGCACGCGGATCGGGCAGCGGCGGCGTACCACGCCGTCGGACACGATGCAGCCGGCAACGGCGCCAAACTTGGCCGAGTGGAACACCTCGCGCACTTCCGCCAGACCCAGGATGGTCTCCCGGATTTCCGGTTCGAGCAGACCGCCCAGCGCCCGCTTCACCTCGTCGATCACCTCGTAGATGATGCTGTGGTAGCGGACTTCGACGCCGGTCTCCTTCAGCAGCTTGCGCGCCGTCGCGTCGGCACGAACGTTGAAGCCGATCAGCAGGGCGCCGGTGGACAGGGCCAGATTGACGTCCGTCTCGGTGATGCCGCCCACGCCGGAGGCCACCACGCGCACGGTGACCTCGTCCGTCGCCAGCCCCAGCAGGGAGCTGGCGATGGCCTCGGCCGAACCTTGTACGTCGGCCTTGATGATGACGTTCAGGCTCTTGATCTGGGCCGTGCGCAGCTGGCTGAAGATGTCGCCACCGGGTACCGCTTCGCGCCGCGACAGGCTCGCCTCGCGCGCCGCCTGCTGGCGGAACAGGGCGATTTCGCGCGCCTTGCGCTCGTCCTCGACCACGTTGAACACATCGCCCACGTTGGGTACGCCGGACAGGCCGAGCACTTCCACCGGCCGCGACGGGCCGGCTTCCAGCAGGGGCTGCGCGTGCTCGTCCAGCAGCACGCGGGCGCGACCAAACTCGCCGCCGGCCAGCACCATGTCGCCGCGCTTGAGCGTGCCGGCCTGCACCAGGACGGTGGCCACCGGGCCGCGACCGCGATCGAGCTTGGCCTCGACCACCACACCCATGGCAGGGCCTTCGGCCACGGCCTTGAGTTCCATCACCTCGGCCTGCAGCAGCACGGCTTCCAGCAAGGCGTCGATGCCGGCGCCCGTCTTTGCAGACACCGGCACGAACTGCACCTCGCCGCCGAAATCCTCGGCAATGACGTCGTGCTGGATCAGCTCCTGCTTGACCCGGTCCGGCTCGGCGTCCGGCTTGTCCATCTTGTTGACTGCCACCACCAGCGGCACACCTGCTGCCTTGGCGTGCTGCACCGCCTCAATGGTCTGCGGCATCACGCCGTCGTCGGCGGCCACCACCAGGATGACGATGTCCGTCAGCGCCGCGCCGCGGGCGCGCATGGCCGAGAAAGCCGCGTGGCCGGGCGTATCCAGGAAGGTGATCGCGCCGCGCGGCGTGGTGACGTGATAGGCACCGATGTGCTGGGTAATGGCGCCGGCCTCGCCGGCTGCCACCTGCGACTTGCGGATGTAGTCCAGCAGCGTGGTCTTGCCGTGATCGACATGACCCATGACCGTGACGATCGGGGCGCGGGGCACGCCCTCGCCGGTCGGCGCCAGCTCAGTGAGCAGGGATTCGGGGGTCTGCGGCGCCGCCGCTGCGGCGGTGTGGCCCATCTCCTCGACCACCAGCATGGCCGTGTCCTGATCCAGTGCCTGGTTGATGGTGGCCATCTGGCCCATGCGCATCAGGCACTTGATGACCTCGGCCGCCTTGACCGACATGCGGCTTGCGAGCTCCGCCACGGTGATGCTGGCCGGCACCTCCACTTCGCGGGTGATGGCACCCTGCGGGCGTTCGAACTGGTGTCGTCCGGCGCCGGCGCCGCGATGGGCGCCCGGCCGGGAGCGGCTGCGCAGCCGCCCGAGCGCGTCGTCACCAAACCCGCCGCGCTCGTCACGCCCGCCTTTTTTGCGCTGCTTGCCGGCACCGCGGCCGGGCTCATCGCGGCGTGCAGCCGGCTGCGCGCCCCGCGCGGGTGGCTTGCCCGGGGCTGAGGGCTGCGGACGCGCCGCCGGCTGCGGCTCGGCCACGCGACGCGGCGGCGCCTCGGCGGCCGCGGTGGCCTGCGCGGCGGCGGGCTGTTCAGGTTCTGCAACGGGCACCGACTCGACCACCGGCTCCGGGGCCTGCACGACCACCTCGGGCTCGGGCGCCGGCTGCTCGACCGGCGTTGCGGCTTCGCTCTCGGCCGCCGTTTCCTCGCCGACCCTTTCCTGATCTTCGCGCTTGACGTAGGTGCGCCGTTTGCGCGTCACCACGGTCACCTTGTTGGCGGCCACGGCGGGCGCGGCGCCCGGACCCGGCCGACGCGCCACCGCCGGCTGGCGCAGCTCGGATACGACCTGGCGGGTCAACGTGATCTTGCGCGGCGTAGGGCTGGTTTCGGTTGCCTCGGCGCCATGGGCGCGGCGCAAATGACTCAGCAGGGCCGCTTTTTCGTCGTCGGTGATCGAGTCACCCGCAGCGCGGACGCCGACGCCGGCCTCCTGCAACTGGCGCAGCAGGCGGTCGACCGGCACCCGGATGGATGCGGCGAACTGTTCTATGGACTGTGCTGCCACTGGATCTGAACCTCTCAGGCCTGAGCGCCGTCGGTGAACCACGCCGATCGCGCAGCCATGATGAGCTGCCCGGCGAGTGCCTCGTCGAAGCCCTCGATGTCGAGCAAATCCGGAACCGCCTGGTCGGCCAGGTCCTCTCGGTTGACGATGCCGTGTGCGGCAAGCTGATACGCCAGACGCCGGGACATGCCCGGGACTTCCAGCAGATCGGCGGCCGGCTCGACGTCGCCGAATTGTTCCTCGCGGGAGATTTCCTGAGTCAGCAGCACGTTCTGGGCGCGGCTGCGCAGCTCCTGCACCAGGTCTTCATCGAATTCCTCGATCGCCAGCAGCTCGGCGGCCGGTACGAAGGCCACTTCCTCGACGCTGGTGAAGCCTTCCTGGACCAGGATGTCGGCCACGCTCTGGTCCAGATCGAGCTTGTCGACGAACATCTGACGCAGGACGCCGATCTCGGCCTCCTGCTTCTCGGCCGCCTGCTCCTCGGTCATGAGGTTCAGCTCCCAGCCGGTCAGCTCGCTGGCCAGGCGCACGTTCTGCCCGCCGCGACCGATGGCGATCGACAACTGGTCCTCGGCGACGGCCACATCCATGGTGTGGCTCTCCTCGTCCATGGTGATCGACACCACCTTCGCCGGCGACAGGGCGTTCAGCACGAACTGCGCCGGGTTGGCGTCAAACAGCACGATGTCCACCCGCTCGCCGGCCAGCTCGTTCGAGACCGCCTGCACGCGCGTGCCGTGCATGCCGACGCAGGCGCCGATCGGGTCGATGCGCGGGTCGTAGCTGCGCACGGCGATCTTGGCGCGCACGCCCGGGTCCCGGGCACACGCGACCACTTCCACGATACCGTCGGCCACTTCCGGCACCTCGCGCCGGAACAGCTCCATCATGAGCTTGGGCGCGCGCCGGGTCAGGAACAGCTGTGGCCCGCGCTGCTCGATGCGCGCGTCGGCCAGCAGGGCGCAGACGCGGTCGCCGATGCGGATGTTCTCGCGGGCAATCATCTCGTCCCGCGTCAGCAGGGCATCGACGTTGCCGCCCAGGTCCACGATCAGGTTGCCGCGGTCCAGGCGCTTGACCTGCCCGACCAGCATGTGGCCGATGCGCGGCGCGTAGGTTTCGACGATCTTCTCGCGCTCGGCATCGCGCACTTTCTGCACGATAACCTGCTTGGCCATCTGCGAGGCAATACGCCCGAACGGCACCGCCGGCAGCGGCTCCTCGATCACGTCACCGACGGACACGCCGGGATGATCGCGCTTCGCGTCCGTCAGCCTGATCTGTTGCTCGGGATCGAACTCGTCGGCCGCGTCGTCGACCACTGTCCAGCGACGAAAGGTCTCGTAGCTGCCGCTGTGGCGGTCGATGGCGACCCGCACGTCCATGTGCTCGCCGCCCACCTTGCGCGTGGCGGCCGCCAGCGCAGCCTCGATGGCCTCGAAGATGACTTCCTTGGAGACGCCCTTCTCGTTCGAGACGACATCCACGACCTGCAGGATTTCCTTAGTGTCCATCGCCCTTGCTCCGCAGTTCCGCCGCCAGGTCCGGCACCAGTCGGGCAGCCCTGATTTCTGCCAGTGGCAGACTCAGCCGCTGGCCATCCACTTCAATTTCGATCACGCCATCGGCCTCGCTGCACAGGCGGCCGCGCAAACGCCGCGCGCCCTGCAGCGGCCGATGCAATTGCAGGCGCGCCTCGCTGCCCACAAAACGGCGAAAATGCTCCGCCGTCACCAGCGGCCGGTCCAGGCCCGGCGACGACACCTCCAGCGCATAGGCACCTGGCAGCGGGTCCTCGACATCCAGCAGGCCGCTCACGTACTGGCTCACCTTCTGGCAATCATCCAGCGTGACGCCGCCCCCGACATCCACCAACAGGTCGATGTACAGGCGCAGCACCGGCCGGCGGGTGGCGATCTGCTCCACCTGTATCAATTCGTAGCCCAGTTTTTCAAGCGCTGGCCCCAGCAAATCGCGCAGCCGCTCGGTCAATGACCCCGACAAATCCCGTACCTGAAATAAAAAATGGGCCAAAGGCCCATTCAATGCTCGCTGAATAGAGGGCGGCGATTATAGCCGCGGCGCCCGGGAAATGACACCCCGAGCGGGAACCGGCCCTGGCCCTCGAAGCCGGCGTGGGCCGTTCCGGTGCGCCAACATCCGCACGCCTGGCCGGTCAGGAATGGCCCAGCGCCTGCGTCAGACCTTCGACGACTTTCTTGGCGTCGCCGAACACCAGCGCGCAGTTGTCCTGGTAGAACAGCGCATTGTCCACGCCGGCGTAGCCCGGCTTCATGCTGCGCTTGACGAAGAAAATCTGCCGCGCCCGGTGCACGTCCAGGATCGGCATGCCGTAGATCGGGCTCGCCCGGTCGGTCTTGGCGGCTGGATTGGTGACATCGTTGGCACCCAGCACCAGCGCCACGTCGCAGGTGGCGAAATCCGGATTGATCTCCTCCATCTCGAACACCTTGTCGTAGGGGATGTCGGCCTCGGCCAGCAGCACGTTCATGTGCCCCGGCATGCGCCCGGCCACCGGATGAATGGCGAACTTGACCTCCACGCCCTTCTTTTCGAGCGCATCGACCAGTTCGGCCGTCGCGTGCTGGGCCTGCGCCACGGCCAGACCGTAACCGGGCACGATGATGACCTTGCCGGCGTTCTCCAGCATGAAGGCTGCATCCTCGACGGCCGCCGACTTGACCGACCGGCCCTCGACACCGCCACCGGCGGCAGCCGCCGCCTCGCCGGCGCCAAAGCCGCCGAAGATCACGCTCAGGATCGAGCGGTTCATGGCCCGGCACATGATGTAGGACAGGATGGCGCCGGAGGCGCCCACCAGCGCGCCGGTGATGATCAGCAGCTCGTTGTGCAGCGTGAAACCGGTCGCCGCAGCCGCCCAGCCCGAGTACGAGTTCAGCATCGATACCACCACCGGCATGTCGGCGCCGCCGATCGGCAGGATCAGCAGCACTCCCAGCAGCAGCGCCAGCGCCGTCATGGCGGCAAAGGCCGGCAGCCCGCCGCCGAGCACGAACTGGCCGGCAAACCCGACCATCAGCAGCGCCAGCGCCAGATTCACCCAGTGCTGACCGGCAAAGCGCAGCGGCGCCGAACCGATCAGACCCTGCAACTTGCCAAACGCAATCACCGAGCCGGTGAAGGTGATCGCCCCGATGAAGCTGCCGATGCCCAGCTCCGCCATCAGCAGCGCGTTCAGTGCGCCCGCGTCGCGGTGTGTGAAGTAGGTTCCGAGCGCCACCAGCACGGCGGCGAGCCCCACGAAGCTGTGCAGGATGGCCACCAGCTGCGGCATGTCGGTCATCTTGACCCGCCGCGCCAGCACCGCACCGATGCCGCCACCGATGGCAACACCGGCCACGATCCAGCCGTAATCGGCAACCTGCGGCGAGGCCAGCGTGACCAGGGCCGCCAGCGTCATGCCGGCCATTGCATAGAGGTTGCCGGCGCGCGCCGTGCGCGGCGAGGCCAGGCCCTTCAGGCCGAGGATGAACAACACCGCGGCGATGAGATACGCCACGGCCAGCGTGCTGGCAGCCATGCTCAGGTCTTCTTCTTGAACATGGCAAGCATGCGCTGGGTGACCAGGAAGCCGCCGAAGATGTTGATCGATGCCAGCACCACGGCCACGAAACCGATGCCGCGGGTCAGGCCGTCGGCCTCGTGAAAGCCGGTCACCAGCATGGCGCCCACGATGATGATTCCGGAGATGGCGTTGGTCAGCGACATCAGCGGCGTGTGCAGCGCTGGCGTGACGCCCCAGATCACCTGGTAGCCGATGAAGCAGGCCAGCACGAAGATGTATAGCGAAACGACGATGGCGGTCATGGGGTCCTTCGTCAGGGTTTTGCGAAACGCACCGTGCCGGCCTGCACGGCCAGCGCGGCGGCGATGATTTCGTCCTGCAGGTCCAGCTCGATGCGCGTGCCGGCCTCGTCCTTGCGCAGCACCAGTTCGAGCAGGTTCAGCAGGTTGCGGGCATAGAAGGCGCTGGCATCGGTGGCCAGGCGCGACGGGTAGTCGGTAATGCCGACCAGCGTCACGCCGTGTTTTTCCACCACCCGGTCGGCCTCGGTCAGTGGGCAGTTGCCGCCATTCGCAGCGGCCAGGTCCACGATCACCGAACCGGGCCGCATGCCCTGCACCACCGCCTCGGGCACCAGCACCGGGGCCGGGCGACCTGGAATGAGCGCGGTCGTGATGATGATGTCGGCCGCCTTCAGGCGCTCGCCGAGCAGTTCCTGCTGGCGCTGCTGCGCCTGCGCCGACAGCTCCCGTGCATAGCCACCGGCCCCGGCGCCGCTCTCGCCAAGGTCGATGTCGATGAACTTGGCGCCCAGCGACAGCACCTGCTCGCGCGTCTCGGGGCGCACGTCGAAGGCCTCCACCTGCGCGCCCAGGCGCCGCGCGGTGGCAATCGCCTGTAGGCCGGCGACGCCCACGCCCAGAATCACCACGCGGCTGGGCTTGGCGGTGCCGGCGGAGGTCATCATCAGCGGCAGGAAGCGCCGGTAATGCGCCGTCGCCTCGAGCACCGCCCGGTAACCGGCGATGTTGGCCTGTGAGGACAGCGCGTCCATGCCCTGCGCGCGCGAGATGCGCGGGATCAGCTCCACCGCCAGCACGCTCAGGCCCGCCTGCGCCAGCGCGTCCAGGCCACCGGCGTGAGGATCGGCAAAGCCGACCAGCAGCGCGCCCGGCCGCATGGCGGCGATCTGCTCGGCGACGGGCCGGCGCACCGTCAGCAGCACGTCGGCCGCCAGTGTCTCGGCCGCTGTGGTCACGCGGGCGCCGGCCTGCGCATAGGCGGCATCCGCATAGCGGGCGGCCTCACCGGCGCCCGCCTCCACGCACACCTGCGCACCCAGGGCCAGCAGTTTCTTGACCGTTTCCGGCGTCGCCGCCACACGGCACTCGCCTGCCGCGCGCTCGCGCGGCACCCCCACCAACACCGTCATGGAATGCTTCTTGTCGTGGCGTGAATCGCGCGGCGAGCCCCCGGTCGGCTCCAGGAGGTGGCAGGCGGCGCTGTGGCAAACTCGCCCGGCCGCGCGAGCGGCCGGCGTGAAAAGTGCCAGCATTCTACACGCTGGCCCAAAGCCCCAAACGGAGAGACGCAATGATTCGGCACATGGTGATGGTCAAGCTCAAGCCCGGCTCGGATACAGCGGCGCAGGCGCTGTTCGAGCGTTTCCGCAGCATGGTCGGCAGCTTCGACGGCTTGCTGAGCTTCAGCGGTGGCCCCTACTCCAGCCCGGAAGGCATCAACCGCGGCTTCAACTACGGCTTCTCGATGGATTTTCGCGACGCCGCCGCCCGCGACCGCTACCTGCCGTCGCCGGAGCACGTGGCGATCGCGCAGGACATCGGCCCGCTGCTCGACGGCAGCTTCGACGACTGCGTGGTGGCCTTCGACTACGCGTGTTGAATTCGAGTCCGGACACGTCCAGCCTGGACTTCCCGAACCACGGAATCCGACCACGCCGGTTCTGCCACCTCGCCAGGTGATCCGGCGGTACCTTTGCGCCACCGGTGGCCAGCGCGGGCTGTGCTAGTCGCAAAACGCCTGTACCGCCCCGATATTGGCCACGCCTGCGGCCAGCATCAGCAGGCGGTCGAAACCCAGCGCCACCCCGGCGCAGTCCGGCAGGCCGTGCGCCAGCGCCGCCAGCAGCTGCTCGTCAAGCGGCACGTGCGGCAGGCCGGCCGCCTGCCGCACGCGGTTGTCCTGTTCGAATCGACGACGCTGCTCGGCCGCATCGGTCAGCTCGGACCAGCCGTTGGCCAGCTCGATGCCGTCCACGTACAGCTCGAAGCGCTCGGCGAGCTGCGGCCGGCCCGGTCGCAGGCGCGCCAGCGCCGCCTGGCTGGCCGGATAGTCGTGGATGAAAACCACGCCCAGCGGCGCGATGGCCGGCTCGATCAGGCGCGTGAGCAAAATGTCGAGCGCCGCATCGCGCCCGGCGGCCTGCAGCACCGGTGACGGCTCGATGCCGGCCGCCGCCACGCGCTGCCACAGCGTTGCCTCATCACAGGTGAATGCATCAATCCCGGAATGGCGCTCGAACAGTGCGCCATAGGTGAAAGCCCGCGCCGCAGGCCGGCCGAGCAGGCCACAGACCAGCGCCTGCACCTCGTCCATCAGCGCGCGGTAGTCGAAACCGGTCCGGTACCACTCCAGCAGGGTGAACTCGACCCGGTGACGCGGGCCGTGCTCGCCGGCCCGAAACGCCTTGCAGACCTGATAGATGCTGCCGCTGCCGGCTGCCAGCAGGCGCTTCATGGCGAATTCCGGCGACGGCTGCAGGTAGCGCCGGCCGACGCCAGGCAGATCAAGGTCCAGGCAGTGCTGTTGCGGGTCGCTGCCGGGCGCCGGACCCAGCAGCGGCGTGTCCACTTCGAGCACGCCCCGGGCCGCAAAGAAGGCGCGGATTTGTTCCAGCAGCCGCGCGCGCAGGCGCAGCGTTTCGAGACTGATCTGCGGGCGCCAGTCCGGCGCTGCCGGGCGGGCGCGGATCACCTATTCCTTGACGCGCGAGACGTACTCGCCGGTGCGGGTGTCCACGCGCAGCAGGTCGTCGATTTCAACGAACAGGGGCACCTTTACCGTGGCGCCGCTCTCCAGCGTGGCCAGCTTGGTGGCACCGCTGCTGGTGTCGCCGCGCACGGCCGGCTCCGTGTAGGTAACCTTCATCACCACGTGGTTGGGCGGCGCCACGGCGATCGGCTCGCCGTTCCACAGCGTGATGGTGCACATGTCCTGCTCCTTGAGCCACTGCGCCTTGTCGCCGATGGCTGCGGCACCGGCATGGACCTGCTCGAAACTGCTCGGATTCATGAAGCACCAGGACTCGCCGTCGTTGTACAGATACTGCATTTCCGTATCGACCACGTCGGCCGCCTCGATGGTCTCGCCGGACTTGAAGGTGCGCTCCCACACCCGGCCGGTCTTGAGGTTGCGCAGGCGCACGCGGTTGAAGGCCTGGCCCTTGCCGGGCTTCACGAACTCGTTTTCGATGATGTCGCAGGGGTCGCCATCGAGCATCACCTTGAGCCCGGCGCGAAATTCGTTGGTGCTGTAAGACGCCATAATTTCCTCTTTATCGGAACGTCATCGAGAGTGAGTACATGTCGAGTCTTGCCGCGGTGACCCGCGTGATCGCGCCGTGGCAGCGATTGCTGGCCGAGGCCATCGTCGACCCGGCCGAGCTACTGCGCGTCCTGGGCTTGCCGGACAGCCTGCTGCCGGCCGCCCGGCGTGCCGCGGCGTTGTTTCCGCTGCGCGTGCCGGCGCCCTATCTGCAGCGCATCCGGCCGGGCGACGCCGCCGATCCGCTGCTGCGCCAGGTGCTGCCGCTGGACCTTGAATGCGAAACCCGGCCCGGCTACAGCACCGACCCACTCGGCGAGTCGGCTGCCCAGCCGGTGCCGGGACTTCTCAAAAAATACCACGGCCGGGCGCTTTTGATCGCCACCGGCGCCTGCGCCGTGCACTGCCGGTACTGTTTCCGGCGCCATTTTCCCTATGCCGACGCGCACGCCGGCGGCTCACGACTGGACCCGGCGCTGGCCGCCGTCGCGGCCGATCCGAACGTCGGCGAGGTGATCCTGAGCGGCGGCGATCCGCTGACGCTGAGCGATGCGCGGCTGGCCGAGCTGGCTGCGCGCATTGCCGCCATCCCGCACGTCCACACGCTGCGCATCCACAGCCGCCTGCCGGTGGTGCTGCCGCAGCGAGTGACTGGCGAGCTGCTCGCCGGGCTGCGCCGGCTGCCGCTGCGCAAGGTCCTGGTGCTGCACAGCAATCACCCGCGCGAACTGGATGCGAAGGTCGATGCCGCCCTGGCAGCGCTCACGGGCGCCGGCGTCACGCTGCTGAATCAGGCCGTCCTGCTGCGCGGCGTGAACGACGACGCCGACACGCTGGCGGCGCTCAGCGAGCGCCTGCACCGCGCGCAGGTGCTGCCGTACTACCTGCACCTGCTCGACCGCGTGCAGGGCGCCGCGCATTTCGAAGTGTCACAGACCACCGCAGAAGCGCTGATCGACGCCCTGCGCGCGCGTCTGCCGGGCTATCTGGTGCCGCGCCTGGTGCGGGAAATTCCGGGCGAACCTGGCAAGACCGTCATCGCCTGACCAGGCTGCGCGCCTGCGCCAGCACCGGCAGCAGGCCGGCGGTCAGGGGCAGGTCCAGCAATTCATCGTCGCTCAGCCAGCGCGCATCCGCCGCATCGTCGCCGGCCAGCAACGGGGCATCGTCCCGCAGCGGCGCGCCGACAAAGTCCAGGATCACGTAATGGTGGTCCGCGTCCATGCGCTCGATCCAGGTCACCAGCGGCCCGATCGACACGTCGATACCGGTTTCCTCGCGCACCTCGCGCCGGCAGGCATCGGCCACCGCCTCGCCCCACTCCACCTTGCCGCCGGGCACTGACCACAGGCCCTGTGCGGGCGGGCGACCGCGCTGGATCAGCAGCACCCGCCCGGCGGCATCGAACACGAATACGCCGACCGCCAGCTGCGGCCGCACGGGCGGCGCCTCACAGGGTTGGCGCGTGTTGTCCGCTTTCAAGCGCCGTCTGGCAATCGATACAGCGCTCGGCGGCCGGATCGACCTCCAGACGGGCGCTGCCAATTTGCGCGCCGCATACGCGACACAGCCCATATCGGCCCTGGTCGATAGCCGCCAGGGCAGTCTCGATCAAGCGGACACGATGCACATGCCGGTCGAGGGCGACGATCTCAAGGTCCTCGAGCAGATCCGCCACCGCCTCGTCGCCGCGGTCATGGACCTGGCCGGCCAGATCCAGGTAACGGCCCTGCTCACTGCGCGCCAGCTCGCTCGCCACTTCGCTGCGCAGCTGCGCGTGTTCGTCTCGCAGGCGCTGGCGCAGGTGTTCGACTTCCTTGGCAGACAAACCATTCATCATGACGCGGATTCCTTGGCGGGTATTCGGGCGAGCGGCTCAGCGCTCGAGCAGCCGCGGCATCAACTCCACCAGGTTGCAGGGCCGGGTGCGGTAATCGAGCTGCGGGGCAATCAGCTTATCCCAGGCCGTGCGGCAGGCGCCGGATGATCCGGGCAAACAAAAGATGTAGGTGCCGTTGGCCACACCCGCGACCGCCCGCGACTGGATGGTCGAGGCGCCAATTTCCTCGAACGAAAGGGCCCGAAATACTTCGCCGAAGCCATCGATGGTCTTGTCCAGCAGCGGCGCCATCGCCTCTGGCGTGCCATCCCGGCCGGTAAGGCCGGTGCCGCCGGTGCTCAGTACCACGTGCACCGCCGGATCGGCAATCCAGGCCGACACCCGCGCGCGGATCCGGTAAATGTCGTCCGGCAGAATGGCGCGTCCGGCCAAGCGGTGGCCGCCCGCCGAGAGCCGCTCGATCAGCACGCGGCCAGAGCTGTCCTGCTCCAGGCCGCGGCTGTCGCTGACGGTAAGCACCGCAATGCCCACCGGCAGGAATGCCCTGGCCGCGGAATCATCCATCGATCATCCTGTTCGCCGTTACCGTGTGCCGGCCTTGCGCATGCCCTGCGGGGTGAAGATTTCCGGGTCGATGGTCGAGTCCTTGAGCAGGCCGACCTTCGGCTGCCCGGCGCCAAGATTGCCATACCAGCCGAAGAACGTCGTGTAGCGGCCGTTGACCAGATCGACCAGCTGATCGCCCCAGATCAGGTGCGAGCGGCTGTCGTACAGGTTCAGCACGTAGGCCTCGCCCATGCGCCACAGGCGGTCGCGCGCATCGTAGGCCTCGTGGCCCATACCGTGCCAGGTGTCCTCGTCGATATAGGCCACGATGCGCTTGTACAAGTGGCGCTGCCCGGGCTTGAGTGTGGCCTCCACCTCCCACACCCGGTGCAGCTCGTAGCGGATCAGGTCCTGGTTGACGTGCTTCTTGCCGAACAGATCATCCGGCCGCTTGCCTGGATCGGCCAGCGCGTAGGAGTTGTAGGGCACGAACAACTCCTTCTTGCCGTTGAGCTTCAGATCGTGGCGCGACTGCTTGCCAGCAAACCACCACTGCCAACGCGAGGAAACCGTACGCTGGCCGTCCGAGCCGAACGATGGGCTGTCCTGAAAGCCGATTTCCGGCGCCTTGCGTATCCGTCGCTGCCCGGGGACGTACAGATAGGACTGGAAGTCGAATTCCTGCGCGAAGTTGCAGCCGCCACCGATCAGCCCCGACTGGCGCGGCGGCTGCTTGACCTGAAAGGCGTCGCACAGCAGCGGACCGCCACGGCTGTGAAACCACTCGCTGGCCGGGCGCTCGGCCTTGGGCACCCACCACATCCACGACTGCCACTGTTCCATGATCACGTCGACACGATTGCCGAGCGAATCGACCAGCGGCGCGTCCATGAGGCCCTCGATGGCCTGGCCCTGGTAGGCGAGGTAGTGGTTCCAGCCCACCTCGAAGGCGTTCTTCGGGATCGGGAACGGGTAACCGCCGCCGTCGACATGGTTCTGCAGGCACACATACCCTTCGGTGTCCCAGCCGGGGCACAGTTCCGCATGCAGGGCCTGCCGGGCGGTCGCCTCGTACACCCAGTCCGAGAACGATGCGCTGCGCCGGGTCGGGTACACGTGCATCCGGAAACTGTCCGGATACTGTTTGAACATGGCAACCTGACCAGGGGTCAGTTTGTCCTGGTACTGGGCGTAGTTCTGGGCCGTGATGGTAAACAGCGGCTTGTCGTCCGGGAACGGATCGACCCAGGGGCCGCCCGGCTTGAAGTTGCCCGGCGGCTGCAGGATGCCGCCGGTCCACTCCGGAATGCTGCCATCGGCGTTCCCGGCGCGCTCGGCGCCGACTGGAGTCAACGGTGTACCGGTCAGGCCGAGCGCAGCGGCCTCCTCGGCCGTGATCTTGGCCCACGCCGTGCCGGCGGTGGACAGCGAAAGCGCCCCTGTCAGCGCCGCCGCAATCATTCGCAGTCGTCGATTTTTCATGTCCTTTCCCCTCTCGTGCGGTGCGAATCGTGCAGGTGCCGCCCTCAATGCGCCATGACTCTCCCGACCTGCCGCCGGTCGCCGACCAGCCACACGGCAATGGCCGGCATCAGGAAGATGGCGCCCAGCATGTTCACAAAGAACATATAGGCCAACAGTACGCCCATGTCCGCCTGGAACTTGAGCGACGAGAAATACCAGGTCGCTACGCCAAGACTCATTGTCGTGGCCGTGAACATGACCGCGCTGCCGACCTCGCTGAGCGATCGCGCGTAGGCCTCCGCGAACTTCAGTCCGGCCGCCAGGTGCATCTGTGTGCGGGCAAACAGATAGATGCCGTAATCGACTCCCACACCGACACCAAGGGCCAGGACCGGCAGGGTCGAAACCTTCAGGCCGATGTTCAGCCACACCATCACCGCATCCGCGAACACGGTCACCAATGCCAGCGGGATCATCACTGCCAGCGCTGGCCGCCAGGAGAAAAAGGTCAGCAGACAACACATTCCAACCGCAACATAGAGAATGACCGCCATGCCCAGTTGCGACTCCTCCACCGCCTCGTTGGTGGCCGCCATGATGCCGGCATTGCCCATCGCGAGCTTGAAGGTAACGTCGGGATTGGTGTTGCTGGCCTGAAAATCCTTCACTGCCTGAATGATCGGCCGCAGCGTCTGGGCCTTGTGATCGACCGGATAGATCGTAACCGGCATGATCGAACAGTCGTTGTTGAACAAGCGCTCCGACATCTCGACGCGATAGATGTTGGCGGAAATCATCTCCTCATTGCGCGGCAGGCCGAGGAATTTCGGGTTGGCCTCGAAATTCCCGACGTTGCGCTCGCGCACCACCTGCGACAGGGACTTCACGGAGCGCACACCCGGCACATTGCGCACATGCCAAACGAAATCGTCGATCGTCTCCATGACCGGGTAATCGACACACCCGTTGGGCTTCGAGACCTGAGCAATTACCACCAGCTCGTCCAGACCGACGGTGAACTTCGACACGATGGCCCGGATGTCTTCGTTGTAACGCGAATCCGCCCGGAACTCCGGAGCGCCGGCCTCGGCATCGCCGATGATCAGTGCGCGCCGCTCGATGACACCCAGCACCAACAAGCCGGCGCTGATGACCAGGATCGCCAGCGAGACCGGCTTGCGTGCCCCGGCCGCGAGCCACTCCAGGGCGGTACCATCCGTGTTCTTCTGCGGCGCATTGGAGCGCGCCAACTCTGCCGGGCTCATCTTCAGATAGGACAGCATCACCGGCAGCATGAACTTGTTGGTGATCAACATCACCGCCACGCCGATGCTGGCCGTGATGCCAAGCTCACGGATGATGGCGATATCGATCACCGTTATGACCGCAAAGCCGGCCGCATTGGCGACCAGCGCCGTAGCGCCCGGGATGAACAGCCGGTTGAACGCCTGCCGGGCCGCCGCCTTGGAATCGAGGCCCGCGGCGACGCCCAGCCGCCAGGCATTGGTCATCTGTACCGCGTGGCTCACACCGATCGACAGCACCAGGAACGGCACCATGATCGACAGAGGATCCACGCCATAGCCGACCAGCTTGATGGATCCCAGTTGCCAGATGACGGCAGCAATCGATACCAGAATCGCCGCCGTAGCGAGCTTCCAAGAGCGTGCGAAAAAAATCAGTAGAATGTAGGTGATCGCCAGCGTGATGGCGAAGAAGCCGATCACGTCCTGCGCACCGTCGATCATGTCGCCGATGAACGTCGCAAAGCCGATGATGCGGATATTGACTCCACCCTCGGCTTCGTACTTGCTGCGAAGTTGCTCCAGCTTTTGCGCCATGGCCCGGTAGTCGACCTTGCTGCCGGTAACCGGGTCGACCTCCACCAGCTCGGCGATCACCAGTGCACCGGACAAATCCTTGGCCACGGTCCGGCCGATCTCGTTGGAACGGGACAGATTCTCACGAACCGTCGCGAGCCCATCCTCGGTGGCGACAAAATCGGCCGGAACGATCCGCGAGCCGGTGAATCCCTCCTCGCTGACCGCGACGTAGTTCACGTTCGGCGTGAACAGCGACGTCACAGTGCGAACGTCAATGCCGTCCATGGTCAGGACGTCCTGCGTGACCTGCTCCAGAACCGTGAAAAACTTCGGGTTGAACATGTCGCCGCCTTCGTCTTCCACGAAGATCGTGATCATGTTCGAGCCACCAAACTCGGGCTTGTACTTGGTGTAGGTCTCCATGTACGGGTGGGACAACGGAATCGACTTATCGAACCCGGGATCGAGCCGTTGATGCAATGCGTGATAGGCAAAGAAAACGGTGATGGCTACCGTGACGACCAGCACCCAAGCGCGGTAACCGAGCAAAAAATCCGCAATGGCGGAAGCGACTCGTTCCAGACGCGCGTTATAGCCAGCGACTTGCGCCATGGCATTGATCCCCTGAGACAGATACCAACGAATTGAAACAACCCCGCCTCAGCGGGGCAGCAGTTCAGCGAGCGGCAGTTTCGTGACGCCCCCGCCCAGGCCAGCGAGATAGGCATCATCACCCACGACCAGCACGGCGTTGATACCGACACCGCCCGGACGCGTGGCGACCCGTGCATCGGCGGAGCGCGGATCCACGACCAGCAGCACCCCGCCCGCCCCGACGATCAGCACGCGCCCGTCGGCCAGCACTGCCGCATCCAGCAGGAATTGCTCGGTATTCGTGCGCACCTGCTGCCATGACGTGGCGCCATCGGCGGACTCGAACACGTGGCCTTTCATACCGTAGATCAGGAACTTGCCCCCGGCCAAGGTCAGCGCACCGAAGTAGGAGCCCGCATAGGGCGATACGATGGGGGAGAAGTCGGACCAGCCATCGGGTGAGCGATACAGCACGCCCTTCTCGGCAACAGCCAGAGTCACCCCATCCGGCAACCAGGCAATGTCGAAAATATGGTTCTGGTACCAGTCTTCCACCGCCAAGGTACGTCGATCCCAGACGGCTCCGCCGTCCTTGGTAATCCACAGTTGGCCATTGGCGCCGACCACATACCCCGTATTTGCGTCCCGAAAACGCACGTTGAGCATCACATTGCGCGATTCCGGATCGAAAGAAACCACCGTCCAGCTTGCACCGGCATCGGTGGTCTTCAAAATGACCGCGTCATGCCCAACGGCATAACCGGTTTTGTCATCGACGAACGCAAGTGCGGTCAGGGTGCTGCGCGTCGGCACCTCGGCCTGTGTCCAGGCGGCACCAGCGTCATCCGAATAAATGATCACACCGCGCTCGCCGGCCGCAACCACCCGATCAGCGGCCCTCGCGATGTCCAGAAAAACCACCTTCGTGGCCAGTGGCGCCTTGAGCGCCGGTCGCGGCTCAGCCGCGAAGACATCGCGTCCGCCGCACAGCAATAACGCCAGCAACACGCCACCGAAAAGACGTAACATCACTCCCCCTTTTTTGCCACCATCATCTGACCGCAGAAGACACCCGACGGCCGCGCAGCGCCGCCGGGAAACTGGACATACAGTCGAGCCGCACGCAACCGGCCCGAGCCCTCAACGTGTCCCGAACTTGCGAAGACCCTGCGGCGTAAAGACAGACACATCGACGGACATCTCGTCCGTGGTCTCGAACTTCGGCATGCCAAAGCCGCCCGCCTTGCCCGCCGCAACGTGCCAGTAAGGGTAGGTGGTATAGCGCCCATTTATGAGATCGATCTGCGAGTCACCCATGATGCGCTGAATACGCTTGTCGTAAATATTCAGGTTGTACTGTTCGCCCACTCGCCACAGTCGATCTCTGGCATCGTAGGCCTCGAATGCAACCCCCATCCAGGTGTCCTCGTCGAAATAGGCTACGTGCCGTTTGTACAGATGTCGAAAACCGGGTTTCAGTTCACCGTCGATCACCCACACCCGGTGCAATTCATAGCGCAGCAGGTCCTGGTTGATGTGCTTCTTTCCATAGATATCGTCATAGGTGAGATCCGCACCGGCAATTTTGTAAGCATTGTACGGAACGAAAACCTCCTTGCCTTTTTCCATCTTGTAGCTGTGGCGCGGCTCCTTGCCGCCAAACCACCACATCCAGCGGGATGACACGGTTCGCTGGCCATCAGAGCCAAACGACGGGCTGTCGTGAAAGCCGATTTCCGGCGCCTTGCGCACCCGCCGTTGGCCCGGGATATACAGATAGACCTGAAAATCGGTATTCTGGGCATACATGCAGCCGCCGAACACCAGCCCGGACGAACGCGGTGGCTGCTCGATCTGCCAGGAGTCGCAAAGGAATGCGCCGCCCCATTGCGTGAACCACTCGTTGGTTTGTTTCTTGTCCGCCGGCACCTGATAGGGCCAGTACTCGCGCGAGCGGATGATCACGTCCGTGCGATTGCCCAGCGAATCGATCAGTGCGCCGTTACCCATGGCGTCCATTGTGGTGCCGCTGTAGTGACCCAGCAGCGTGTTCCAGCCGGCCTCCTCGGGGATCTTGGGGATCGGGAACGGCACCCCGCCGTTGGGCTGCACGTCGACCAGGCACATCTCGTTCTTTTGCGCGTACTGCGGGCAAATGTCGATACTCTTGGCCTGAACCTTCGTGGCCTCGACAAACCAGTCCGGATAGGAGGCGCTGCGACGGGTCGGATACACGTGCATCCGGAAGGTATCCGGGTACTGCTTGAGCATCGCAATCTGACCCGGCAGCAGATTCTTCTCGTACTGCTGGTAGTTCTGCGCCGTGATGGTAAACAACGGTTTGTCGTCCGGGTATGGGTCGACCCAGGTGCCACCCGGCTGGAAATTGGCCGGGGGTGACTGAATGCCTCCCGTCCACTCAGGTATGGTGCCCGCTGCGTTGCCGGCGCGCGTCGCGCCAACTGGAGTGAGCGGTGTTCCTGTGACACCAAGCTGCGCAAGCTCCTCGTCGCTCAGCTTGGCGTTCGCAGCACCAACAATCGACAATCCCGCCAATGCCGCCACTGCCGCGCAGCGGCGGGTACTGTTGACAAAAAACATCTTCGCATCCTCCGGAATCAGCCAAGCGCTCCGCGCCCGCTCAGAATGAGTAACTCGCATTGAACGACAGGAAGTCGCGGTCGTTGGTGCCATTGTAGGGGCTGGCCGCCGCGTTGAAATCACCCTGCGGCCCAAAGAAATTTGTGTAACTGATACCACCTGTCCATTTTCCACCACCGTACAGGAAGCCCAGGCCGACCGTGATCGCCTTGCGGTCATCAACCACCAGCTTGGCACCGCCCAGTTCGTTCGAGAAGCCGTGCAGATCCCAGCTGAACGCCACGCTCGGCTCCAGCGCGATCAGGTTGAACAAGGCTGCGTTGTAGGTAAGTGAATGCCGAACCACCAGTTTCCCGAAATCCTTGCTGATGTCCGGCTCGAACAGCTTCGAGGAATCCGGAAGCCCGCCAATCCAGCCCCACATCACTTCCGCCACGGTGGCATTGGCATCGGCCTTCAGCCACTGCGTCACGCCCCAGTTCTTGTTGACGGAGAACTGCGCCTGGTGGCGCTCGATGCGGTCGAATCCCCGTATGGTCGCCCCCGGCGCCAAACCCGGCGCAAGGCCGGCGCCTTGCAACAGCGGCCCGAGCAGCTGAATTGGCGCATTTCTCCGCCACGAATACTCGCCACTGAGCGCAACACCGGCAAGGTTGGTGTTGAACGAGACGCCGAACCGCTCGACATTTTCGGGATATTCGATGAAGAACCGGCCGCCCGGCCCCACCGCGTTGCGCGTGACCGACAACGACGGCAGATGATCGTGCATGTTCTGATAATAGAACCCGACCTCGCCGCCGTTGCCAAAGCTCGGCAGGAACATGCGAAGCGCCAGACCCCATTGGCCGCCGTAGGAGGGAATGTCGTCCCCGCTCCTCACGAGACGGCCGCCCAGCAGGTCGCAGGGCTTTCCGTCGGGCGCGATACAACGCGGATTCATCCCGGGGGGCACATTGACGAATGTACTGCCGCCGAAACCACCGAGTGCATTCGGAAAGCCGCCACCGTCGGAAATCGCATCCAAAGTCCCGAAGAAGCTGCCCATCGGATCGACCTTGATCTCGTCGTACCCGAACAGGTAAAAACCTTCGAGCGTGTAGTTCTCGGCGAAGGTATAAGCAATGTCGATGGCCGGCGTGCCCAGGTACGCGTCCTTCAGGTCGGACCCGGGCGTGCGCAGCTTGGAGATGTCAACGGTGTTGACGTCGGAAATAGCCTGCCCGATGAAGGTACTCTCGCCCCAGGAAATCACCTGCTTGCCCAGACGAACCGACAGGTTCTGATCCGGCAGCAGATACTTGTAAACGTAGGCGTCCGTGATGTCGCCATGCTGTTTGGCACGGTTCTCGGCGGCATCCGGCAGATTCTGGTTCGCCATCTCGAAATCGTAGAACCAGTTGCCACGCACCAGGCCACCGAAGCTGTCACCCTTCACCTCGAGGGTATGGGAACCCTTGATAGCGTTCGAGAATATGTCCCACTTGTCCTGGAACAGATAGCGATTGGCGTAGACGCCCTGGTTCAGGGGATCGGGCTTGGCCGTACGCATCGAAAGCCCCCAGGTGAGGTCCGTATCGAACGCCGCCTCCAGCTCCCCGATCTTGAAGTCCACTGCCGGCGCCGAGGCCGAAATGAAGGCCGCGGCACCGGCCGCAACCGCTGTGCGTAATTGCATGCGCTTGGTCATGTTTTTCCCTCCTCTGCGTTCCATTAACCACGAACACCGGCGCGCGTGGCCGGCACCAGGCCGACCCGCGCGTCAAGTATAGTCAGCCGCACTCAGTGCGACAGCCCGCGCGTCGACACCCGCTCTTTCTCGACGTCAATCAGCCATGCCGCCAGCGCCGGCAACAGCACGACGGCGCCGACCATGTTCACGAAGAACATATATGCCAGAAGCACGCCCATGTCGGACTGGAACTTCAAATCCGAGAAGAACCAGGTCGCCACCCCGATGGACATGGTGCTGGCCGTGAAAATTACCGCCGTACCGGACTGCTTGAGGCCCTCATAATATGCATCCTTCAGACTCAGGCCGCGGCGGATGTGCGCCTGGGTGCGGGCGAACAGATAGATGCCGTAGTCGACGCCGACGCCGACGCCCAACGCCACCACCGGGAGCGTGGAGACCTTCAGGCCGATGTTGAGCAGCACCATCACCGCGTTGGCGAGAATCGACACCAGCGCCAGCGGCAGCAGGATGCACGCCGATGCCCGCCACGACAGGAACGTGAGGTAGCACAGAAAGCCCACCGTCACGAACAGGGCACCCATCATGGTCAACTCGGCGCGCTGAACCGCCTCGTTGGTGGCGGCCATCACGCCCGCCGGGCCCAATGCCAGTCGGAATGCGACTTTCGATCCGTCACCCTCCTCGGGAACCCGGAAACTCTTGACGGCCTCGATCACCCGCTGCAGCGTCGGCGCCTTGTGGTCCCACAGGAAGATGCGTATGGGCAGCGCTTCGCAGGTGTCGTTGAAAAGCTTCTGGCTCAGCTCGATGTTGCGCATCGCCGAACCCAAACCGGCGGCCGTCCGTGGCAGGCCATAGAACTTGATGTGCCCCTCGTTGTTGCCGACGTTGCGGTCCTTCATCACCTGCGACAGCGTCGCAACCGACTGCACGCCATCGACATTGCCCACGTGCCATACGAAGCGGTCAATTGTCTGCATCACGCCGAAGGTGTTGCAACCATCACGTGGCATCTCGGCAATCACTGTCAGTTCGTCGATACCGACATTGAAGTTACTGATGATGGCCTTGATGTCCTGGTTGTAACGGGCATCGGGCCGGAACTCCGGTGCCCCTACCTCGCTGTCGCCGATGATCAATGACTGCCATTTCCACCAGCCCAAGCCGAGCAGGACAACGGCGACCAGGATGACCCCCGTGCCGCGCCGCCGATCCGCGAAACCGGACAGAAAACGGAAAAACGGCTTTTCCTGCTCGAGAACCCGGGCGCGGATCCGCTCGACGGTGCGCGGCTTCATGCCGGCGTAGGACAACAGCACCGGCAGCATGAACTTGTTGGTGGCCACCATCACCGCGACACCGATGCTGGCCGTGATGCCGAGTTCCTGGATGATGTCGATGTCGATGATCATGATCACGGCAAAGCCGACAGCATTGGCCAGCAGCGCCGTGGTGCCCGGGATAAACAGCTTGTTGAATGCCTCGCGCGCCGCCGTGCGCGAATCCGCACCGCCCAGGATTTCCAGCTTCCAGGTGTTGGTCATCTGGATGGCGTGGCTGACGCCGATCGACAGAATCAGGAACGGCACCAGAATCGACAGTGGGTCAATGCCGTAACCGAGCAGCCGGATCAAACCAAGCTGCCAAACCACCGCCGTGACGGCGACCAGGATCGCCAGTACCGTGATCTGCAGCGAGTTCGAATAGAAGTACAGCATCACGCCCGTGATCGCAACGGCGATGACGAAGAACAGCACCACCCCCAGCGCGCCCTGGATCACATCGTCGATGAACTTGGCAAAGCCGATGATCTTCACGTCGACGTTGTCGCTGCCATACTTGGCCCGAATCTGCTCGAGCGCGGCCGCCACCTGCGTGTAATCGAGCGGCTGGCCCGTGGCGGGGTCCTTGTCCACCAACTCGGCCCGGATCAGGGCACCGCGAAAGTCATGCGACACCAGGCGCCCGACGTGCTGCGAAACCAGCAGATTGCGCCGCACTTGCTCGATGCTCTCCGGGCTTGGCTTGAAGTCAGGCTCGACCACGCGGTGGCCGGCAAAGCCCTCTTCGTTCACCAGCACGTAGTCGACGTTCGGCGTGAACAGCGAGGTCACCGACGACCGGTCGACGCCCTTGATGAACAGCACATCCTGGGTGGCCTTCTCCAGCGTCTTGAAGAAATCGACGTTGAAGATGTCGCCTTCCCTCTGCATCAGGGCCACGATGATCACATTGGCCCCACCGAACTGATCGGTGTACTGGGTGTAGGTCTTCATGTACGGGTGGCCAAGCGGGATGGACTTGGTGAAACCCGGGTCCATTCGCAGGAACGATGCCTGGTAGCCCAGAAACGCCGTCAGCAGCGTGAGCACGACCAGCACCGCGACACGGTAGCGGATCAATGCGTCTGCCAGCCAGCCGGACACGCGCGTCATCGCGCTCGCGTAATTAGACGTCAGCATGACTTCTCCAGAACGGTGTGTTGCGCGAGCGCTTACTTGATATCGAGGGAGATGCTGCGGACACCACCCTCGCCGAACGCGAGCCAGGTTCCATCGCGCTTTTGCAGGAGGCGGGCGAACTTGCGCCGCTCCGGCTGGGACATGAGTTCGAAGCTCTCGCCACCGTCCCGGCTCACCGCGATGGCGCCATCGAGGCCGGCCAGCACCACCGCGCCGCCGGCGGAAATGGTGGCCGACATGAACGACTTGTCGGTGCCCGTTGGCACCAGGCGCCAAGTGGAACCGTTGTCGTCGCTGACGGCCACGTGGCCTAGCATGGCGAAGGCGACGACGCGACCGGCGCTGGTCGTGATCACGCCGAAAAAGGACCCGCGGTAGGGGCTGTCCAGCTGCGTCCAGGTGGCGCCGCCGTCGTCGGACCGGTACAGAACGCCCTGTTCGGAAGCCAGAAAATAGCTTCCCGACGGCGACTTGCTGATCCCGAACAAATGGCTGTCAAAATCATCGCGCGTCAGAACCACCTGGTTGGTCCAGGTCTTGCCGCCATCGTCGGTACGGAAAAGGTTGCCGCGTCCGCCGACGGCCAGACCCGATGTCGCTGACTCGAAATAGACATCCAGCAGCGGCACGTCGAGGTCCGGATCGGCATGCTGCAGGACCCAATTGGCGCCCCCGTCCTCGGTGGCCAGGATCACCGCGTCGTGCCCGGTTGCCCAGCCATGTTTGGCGTCGACGAAGCTCACCGACGTCAACGTGACATCGACCGGCACCACGGCCTGCAACCAGTTCTGGCCCTGGTCGTCCGAGTACAGCACGATGCCGCGTTCGCCGACCGCCACGATGCGCTCGCCGGCATGCGCGGCATCCAGCAACAGCGCCTTGGACACTTTCGGCCCGGTAGCCGCCGGCTGCGCGCCGATCAACTCCACCCCGCGCGCGGGCAGGGCTAGCCCGCCGCCGATGAGCAGCATCCCAAGCAGCGTGAACAGTACACGCGAGCTGATCATCTTGATCGAGTTCAACACGGACCCCCTTGAATCAGTTCCTGATACATAAGCGCGCAAATTCCCCCGTAAGGGGCTTGCAACCGACACCATTTGCGCGCCGTCTCGGCGTGACAGTAAGCGCATGCGCCGGCAGGCGGCAGCCAGGGACGGTCGCCCCAACACATGAGACGACCGTACTCAACGCAACCCGCAGTCAGCGAACCCCATACTTGCGCAGACCGGCTGGCGTCATCAGGTCCGGATCAGGCTTGCCAGAAGGCGAGAAATCCGGCGGGAAGGTGCCGAGCTTCGCGCCCTGGTTGAAGTAACCGTTGGTGCCGGAATGGCGGCCGGAGATCAGGTCCGAGTGGTCGTCGCCCCACCAGTGCACCATCGGCACGTTGTAGTAATTGAGCAGATATGCCTCCGACACACGCCACAGGTTGCCCTGCGCATCGTACATATCGGCAAGCGCCGCGGCCCAGCTGTCCTCGTCCACGTACACCAGGCGATGCGGGCCAAGATGACGGAATCCTGGTTTCAGCTTGCCCTCAATGACCCAGACGCGGTGCAGCTCGTAACGCTTGATGTCCGAGTTGACGTGGCCCTTGCGCACGATGTCCTTGAAGGTGTACTGCGGGTCGGCCAGCTTGTAGCTGTTGTAGGGGATGTACATCTCCTTGCGCACCGGCGGCGACCAGTCATACCACTCCTCGTCACCGGTCTGGGCGAACAGGTTGCGGGCATCGGCCGTGCGCAAACCATCGGAGCCGGTGCCGGGGCTATCGTAGAAGCCGATCTCCGGCGCCTTGCGCACCCGCCGTTGACCCGGCACGTACAGGTAGGCATCGAAATCGGTTGAGCTGAAATAGTTGCAGCCGCTGAACATGGTGCCCGCAGTGCGCGGGGGCGCCAGGTCTTCCTGCGAGAAGCACCAGGCGGCGCCGCCCTTGCGGTCGTACATTTCTCCCTTGGGTTTTTCGTCCCCAACCAAGAACAAGGGGAACAACCAACGCTCACGCTTCACGTGCTCGGCATAATTGCCATCCGGAAACGCATTGAAGCCATACGCAACCGTCGTGAACCACTTGCCGAAGAAGTAGAACGTGTGGTTGTACATAAGCTCCCCGCCATCCTTGGGAATGGGGAAGAACACACCCGGACGATAGGTCTCCTGCTTCACGCAGCGCTGGGCTGTGTTGGGTCCACCCGGAGGGGGGTTGCACCAATCGGTGTTGGTTGCGTTCCAGATCGAATTCTCATACAGCCACTGCGGATATGAGGCACTGCGCCGACTCGGATAGACGTTCATCTTGAACGTGTCCGGATACTTCTTGAGCATCGCGACGGTGCCCGGCGACAGCTTGTCCTCGTACTGCTGATAGTTCTGCGCCGTGATGGTGAACAGCACCTGGTCGTCCTTGTAGGGATCCACGTACCACTTGCCGTCCTCGTAGCCGGCGGGCGGCGCCTTGATGCCGCCATCCCAGGCCGGAATGCTGCCGTCGGCGTTGCCGGCGCGGACGGCGCCGACTGGCGTCAACTCCGTCCCCTCCAGGCCCAGCTTGGCCGCTTCCTCAGGCGATACCTTGGCGACAGCCGCCCCGGCAAATAACGCCGCCGCTCCGGCAACGGCAAGGCCGGCGATGATCGGTAAATTTTTCATAACAATCACTCAAATAGGCTTGAAGTCATTTCTTGAAACCCGATACCGGCACCCAGTCAAAGAGGGCGCGGCATAGAGAACCAACAATGTCATTGAAATCACATTTTCTAGCGCATTCCATACTTGCGCAATCCAGCTGGTGTCTGAACATCAGGGTCCGGCATGACGTGGTAATTGATCAAGTCACCGGGATTGCCGCTGATATTCGGCCAGCCGGCATTGGAAGCATGCCTGCCGTTGATCAGGTCGGAATGATCGTCGGCAAAATGATGAACGGTTGGTACGTCGTAGTAATTAAGCAAATAGCCCTCGGACACGCGCCACAGGTTGTCCTGTGCATCGTACATGTCGGAGGCTACCCCGGCCCAGCTGTCTTCGTCTATGTAAGTGACGCGGTGTGGCGACAGATGCCGAAATCCTGGCTTGATCTTGCCTTCGATGGCCCACACCCGATGCAGCTCATAACGTATAAGGTCCGAATTGACGTGACCAGGTCGCACGATGTCCTTCATGCCGATTCCCGGCTGCGCCATTTTGTAGGCGTTGTACGGCACGAACATCTCCTTTCGCTGCGCCGTCCACGTGTACCATTCCACGTCACCGGTCATGGCGCCCATGTACTTTGAGTCCGCCGTGCGCAGGCCGTCGGAGTTGGTGCTCGGGCTGTCATAGAAGCCGATTTCCGGCGCCTTGCGCACCCGGCGCTGGCCGGGCACGTACAGGTAAGCGTCAAAGTCGGTGGTCTCGAAATAGTTGCATCCGCCGAAAATACTGCCCGCGTTGCGCGGCGGCGCCAGGGTTTCCTGCGAGAAGCACCAGGCTGCCCCGCCGTTACGGGTGAACACGTCACCCTTCGGTATCTCATCCGGATTCATGGCCGAAGGCACGATCCAGCGCTCGCGCGTGGCGAATTCGGCATAGGTGCCATCGGCAAACGCATTGAAACCATAGTGCGTGACTGTGTAGAACTTGCCAAACCAATAATAGGTATGGTTCCACATCGCCTCGCCGCCGGTCTTCGGTATGGGGAAGAAAATCCCTGGCCGGTATACCTCGCGCTTGACGCACCGCTCCTCACGGTCCTTGCCCAGCGGCGGGTTGCACCACTCCGTGTGCGTCGCGTTCCAGATGCTGTTCTCGTAGACTTCCTTCGGGTAGGACGCGCTGCGCCGCGTCGGGTACACGTTCAGCTTGTAGCTGTCCGGGTATTTTTTCAGCATCGCGATCTGACCGGCTGACAGCCTGTCCTTGTACTGCTCGTAGTTCTGCGCCGTGATGGTGAACAGAATCTTGTCGTCCGCATACGGATCGATATACCAGCCGCCCTGGGTGTAGCCCGCGGGTGGCGTCTTGATGCCGCCATCCCAGGCGGGGATGCTGCCGTCGGCATTGCCGGCGCGGATCGCGCCCATCGGCGTCAGCTCGGTGCCCTCGATGCCGAGCTTGGCCGCTTCTTCCGGCGACACCTTGGCACTCGCCATCAGCGGCACACCCGTACACGCCACGGCAAGCGCCAGGCTCGCCGCCCATTTCACCCCTTTCATGGCTTCCCCCGAATCATGAAGAAAAAGGGCCGGTGCCAACCCCAGCACCGGCCCACGTCGTTGCGTCAGAACGTGTAGCTCACATCCAGTGACAGGAAGTCGCGGTCGGTGTTGTTGACCGGGCGGCTGCCGTTCGGACGCCACTGGTCGTTATCGCCGTCGAAGATGAAGGTCTGGTTGATGCCCAGCTTCCAATTCAATGCATAGTCGAAGGTCACCCCGACCGACAATTGCTTGCGACCGCCAATGAACAGCGTCGCCCCGCCGAACTCGGGCGACACGCCCTCTACGTCCCACTTCAAGGCGGTGTTGAAGTCCATGTTGATGCGGTTGAACAGAATATTGTTGTAGGTGAGCGTCGAGCGGGCCACGAAGCCCCAGAAGTGATTGGTGACATCATCAAAGCGAAGGAAGCCGCCGCCCGCGATAGCCGCCGCCGCCAACTGCGCAGGGGTATAGGCAGGCGCCCTTTCGTGACCATTGAGGTCAATACCCGGCATATCCTCCGCCCAGCCGTAGGCGATTTCACCGATGGTATTCCACTGGTCCGCACCCAGCAGCATCGGCACCGGACCCCAGAGGCGCTGCGCGGTCAACTGAACCTGATGGCGCTTGTAATCCTCGAAGCCGACATATTTCGTACCCGGGGCGTAGACATTGCCGCTCAGATCGCGGCCCGTCGCCGCCACAATCAGAAAATCCGTGTCCTGGAGCGGTGCATTGCGCCTATAGCTGTACTCGCCACCCAAGGCCCACGACCCCAGCGTGGTGTTGAAGCTCAAACCGTAACGCTCGACATCCTTGGCATAGTCGACAAAAAACCGCCCTGGTTGTGGCACCCCGCCGACAACGGACCCGGCATATGAGGACAGCTGCGGGTTGTGGTCGTGCAGGTTTTGATAATACAGGCCAAAATCGAAACCGTTACCCAGATTCGGCGCGTAGTAACGTAGCGCCACGCCATACTGGCCGCCATACGACGGAATGTCGTCGCCGGCACGCGTCACCGGTATGCCACCCGGAGCCGCTAAATGACAGATTCCACCGTCCGGCGCCGCACAAATGGGAAACGGGCCACTCATCGCATTGGCAAAGCCACCACCATCGGTGATGACATCCTGGGTGCCGAAGAAACCACCATAAGGATCGACCTTCAGCTCGTCGTAACCAAACAGGACGAAGGTTTCCAGCGACAGCGCCTCATTCATCTGCCAACTGAAATACGCCGCCGGCGTGCCGACCAGGGCATCCTTCAGCTCAATACCGGGCTGACGTAATTTGGAAATATCAACAGTATTGATATCGTTCAATGAACCACCGATGAAGGTGTTCTCGCCCCAGGAAATGACCTGTTTGCCCAGACGCACCGTGAACTGGTCGGCACTGCCAAAGCGGGTCAGGAAATAGGCGTCGGTGATGTCGCCGTGCATGATGGCGCGGTTCTCCGCGGCATCCGGAAGACTGTCCTTCTCGCTCGCCATGGCGAAGTCGTAGAAATAATTGCCGCGCATGAACGCGCTCCAGCCTTGGCCGTTCACCTGCAGGTCATGCGAGGCCTTGACCAGGTTGGAGAAGATGTCCCATTTTTTGTTGAACAGTTCGCGGTTGCCGTACTGTACGTTGCCGAGCAGCAGCCCAGCCTCGGTCTGGCCCGGCGCCCAGCGGCTGGGATGGGGAATGGTCAAGGACGGGTCCATCTTCTCGGTCCGCAGTTGCAGACCGTAACCCAGCGTGGTGTCGAAGGAACCCTCCACCGCGCCATCGAACAACTGAAAACTGGCGGCCTGGACAGCGTCGCCGGCTGCGGCGAGTGCCGCTGCAGCCAGCCAGTAACGAGCCGTGCGGGTCGGCGGCGTGACGTTCTTGCGTAATTTCATAATCCCCTCCCGGTTGCATCCATTAACGGCTATGGCCGGCCACAAGGCACGGCGGCAAACTCGTCCGGACGAGGAGGGGCGGGTCCGCAGTGCGCACGCACGGCCGGCCGTTCAGGATGCCGGCCGCGCGGATGCCCTGGACATTCGGCGCAGTATCAATTGCTTTGTCAGGCTGCGGGCACCCCTTCCCGTAGCCAAACCCCCTCTTCATCCCCTGCCGTGCTGGCGCTGCGCCTTCCAGGCCGCCACCAGCACTGCGCGGCGCGGACCGTAGCACCGGCCCAAACACACTGTCAACAATTGGAAATGTTGCCCCCAGTGTGTTTTGTGCCGGCCGGCATCGGTCGGCGGGACACGCGCGGGCCCAGTGGCGATAATGGCCGAGGGCCTGCGCCCTGCCCGTCGCGAATCGGAAGTCCTCACGCATGTATCTTAATGACGTCCCACGAACCGATCCGGCGACGCTGCTGCAGCTCGCCCGGGATGTGCTGGAAACCGAAGCCGAAGCAATACGCCAACTGGCGCCGCGGCTGGGCGAGACTTTCGTGCGGGCCTGCCGCCTGCTGCTGGCCTGCCGCGGGCGGGTGGTGGTGCTGGGCATGGGCAAATCGGGCCACATCGGCGGCAAGATCGCGGCCACGCTGGCCAGCACCGGCACGCCGGCCTTTTTCGTGCATCCGGGCGAAGCCGGTCATGGCGACCTTGGCATGATCACGCCGCAGGACGTAGTGCTGGCCCTGTCCAATTCCGGCGAGACCTCGGAAATCCTGCTCATCCTGCCGATGATCCGGCGGCTGGGCGTGGGCCTGATCGCCATTACCGGCGATCCTTCCTCGACGCTGGCCCGCGAGTCGGACGTGAATCTTGACGCCAGCGTGGAACGCGAAGCCTGCCCGCTGGGCCTGGCGCCGACCGCGAGCACCACCGCCACGCTGGCCCTGGGCGATGCGCTGGCGGTGGCGCTGCTGCACACACGCGGCTTCTCGCGCGATGACTTCTCGCGCAGCCACCCGGGCGGCAAGCTCGGCCGGCGCCTGCTGTTGCATGTGGGCGATGTGATGGTGAAGGGCGAGCGCATGCCGGTAGTCGGCCGCGACGCCAGCCTGACCGACGCCCTGCTCGAGATCACCCGCAAGGGCCTGGGCATGACAGCCGTCGTGGACGCCGACGGTCGCGCGGTGGGGGTATTCACCGACGGCGATCTGCGGCGGGTGCTGGAAAAGGTCGACAACGTGCGGACCGTGGGCATCGCCGAGGTGATGACCTGCGGCGGCGTGCGCATCGGTCCGGACCTGCTGGCGGCCGAAGCCGCGCAGCTGATGGAACGACGGCGCATCAATGCGCTGCTAGTAGAAGACAAAGACGGGCGCCTGATCGGCGCCCTGAACATGCATACGTTGCTGGATGCTGGCGTGATCTGAAGCGGGGCCAAAGCGCATCGAGGTGGCGGCGTGCTGCCTGACGGGAGCCGCCCCTGACAGGCACTGGGCGGCAATCAAGACGTAGGCGCCGCGCAGTGGGTTTTCTGAACAAGTGGACCAATCAGCATGACATCAGGGGATAACCATCACGCCGGGCCGGATTCCGAATTGCGGGCGCTGGCCGCCCGTATCGAGCTGGTGGTGTTCGACGTGGACGGCGTGCTGACCGACGGCCGCCTGTACCTGGGCGATAACGGTACCGAGTTCAAGGCCTTTCACGTGCGCGACGGATATGGCTTCAAGCTGCTGCGCGAGGCCGGGGTCAAGCTGGCGGCGCTCAGCGGGCGGCGCTCGTCGGCCGTCACCCGGCGCCTGGACGAGCTGCAGGTCGACCTGTATCGCCAGGGTTGCCAGCACAAGGACCGGGATTTTCTGGACCTGTTGCAGCACTTGGGCATCGACCGCCGGGCCACGGCCTACCTGGGGGACGATGTGATCGATCTGCCAGCCATGCACCTGGCGGCCTTGCCGGTCGCGGTGGCGGACGCCCATCCGCGGGTACGCGAGATGGCGCGCTGGATCACAACGCTCGGTGGCGGCCGCGGTGCGGCGCGCGAACTGTGCGACCTGATCGTCGATGCCCGTGAGGCTGCCCCGGCGCCGGAATGAGAAAGCCAGGATGGATTCATTGCGCGCTGGCACCGGCGCGCAGCGCGCGGTTAATCGACACGACCGCCAAATCTCGGCTCGACCGGCCGCGCGCCTGCCAGCGATGGGCGGACTGCTAGACTTGCCGGCGGCGGCGCACCCGTCCGCTGCATAATTTTTGCCCGTGGTTCAACTGATACCCATGCGTTTTTTATCCACCCGCTCGCTGTGTGGCCTTGCCTTGCTGTGCCTTGCCGGTTCCGTCATGGCCCTGGATTCGGACCGCCAGCAGCCGATCTACATAGATGCCGATCGGGTCGAGCTGGACGAGGCCAAGGGCCTGAACACCTACACCGGCGCCGTGGTGGTGGTGCAGGGCACGATGCAGATCAACTCCGACACGCTGGTCATCCACACCGAAAACCGCAAACCGACCCGCTATGTCGCCAACGGCAAACCGGCCCGCTACAAACAGCAGCCCAAACCCAACGAAGGCGACGTGGTGGCCACCAGCCGGCAAATGGAATACGTGATCGGCGAGAAGAAGCTCTATTTGCGCGGAGATGCCCACATCACCCGCCAGGGCGACGTGTTTCAGGGCGATCAACTGGTGTACGACACCGTGCGCGACCTGGTCACCGGCAGCGGCGGCGAGGGCGGGCGCATCCGCATGATCATTCAACCCCAGCGCGGCGCCGAGAAAGCGGCGCCATGAGCCAGCTGACCGCGCACAACCTGCGCAAGAGTTACCGTGGTCGTGCGGCCGTAGCCGATGTGTCGCTGCAGGTCGCGCCGGGCGAGATCGTCGGCCTGCTCGGCCCCAACGGCGCCGGCAAGACCACCTGCTTTTACATGATCGTCGGCCTGGTGGCGCCCGACAGCGGCCACGTGGCCATCGACGGCGTGGACATCACGCAGGCGGGCATGCCCCAGCGGGCGCGCCTGGGCTTGGGCTACTTGCCGCAGGAAGCGTCGGTGTTTCGCAAGCTGTCGGTCCAGGACAACCTGCGTGCCATCCTGGAAACCCGCCGCGACCTGGATCCGGACGCGCGTCGAGTGCGCCTGGAGCGGCTGCTGAACGACCTGCACATCGCGCACCTGCGCAGCAGCCCGGGCGCGGCCCTGTCCGGCGGGGAGCGGCGGCGGGTGGAAATCGCCCGCGCGCTGGTCATCGAGCCGCGCTTCATGCTGCTGGACGAACCGTTCGCCGGCGTCGATCCGATCACCGTGATCGACATCCAGCGAATCGTTCGCGACTTGGCCGCCCGCGGCATCGGCGTGCTGATTACCGACCACAACGTGCGCGAAACCCTGGGCATTTGCCATCGCGCCTACATCGTCAACGAAGGCGAAGTGATGGCGGCGGGCACTCCGGAAACCATCCTGGCCGACGATCGCGTGCGCGCGGTGTACCTGGGCGACGCATTCCAGTTGTAGCCCGGCTTTGCGCAGGGCGCGGCATGCGGTACGCTTCTTGCTAACCAGAAGCCCCGCTTGGCAACCGCATGAAGCAAGGTCTCGAACTTGGCGTCTCGCAACATCTTGCACTGACGCCGCAGCTGCAGCAGGCCATACGCCTGTTGCAGTTGTCGACGCTCGACCTGCAGATCGAAATTCGCGAAGCGCTGGAAGCCAACCCGCTGCTGGAAGCAGACGAGGAAACAGCCGACCTCGCCGAAGAACCGCAGCTGCCGGTCGTGCCGGAGCAACCCGAGCGCGCCCTGGAGTTCGACGGGGACAACGAAATCCCGCAGGAGCTGGCAGTCGACGGCAACTGGGAAGACACCTTCATCGACCTGGGGGCCGGCAGCGGCGCCAGCAGCCGCGACGAGGATGACGGCGGCGACTTCACTGCCGTGTCCAGCAAAGCCGAGACGCTGTACGACCATCTGCTGTGGCAGCTTGACCTGACGCCGTTCAGCCCCGACGACCGGGCAATCGCCGAACTCATCCTGGACGCCATCCGACCTGACGGCTACCTCGGCCAAACGATCGCCGAGCTGTGCCAGACCGCCAGCGAGGGACGCGCCGAACCGGTGGACGAAACCGAGCTGCTGTCGGTGCTGCGGCGCATCCAACACTTCGACCCAGCCGGCGTGGGCGCACGCGATCTGGCCGAGTGCCTGCGCCTGCAGGTCGAACAGTTCGAGGGCCTGGATGCGCCGCTGCGCGAGGCCGCGCTGTCGGTGCTGGAGTACATCGCGCTGCTGGGCGAGCACGACTACAAGGCCCTGCAACGCGCCACCGGCCTGCCGGCCGAGACCGTCGACCAGGCCGTACATCTGATCCAGGCCCTGAACCCGCGCCCCGGCACCAGCCTTGACGCAGACGAGCCCGAGTACATCGTCCCGGACGTACTGGTGCGAAAGATCAACGGTGCGTGGCAGGTCGAGCTGAACCCCGCCATCGCGCCCAGACTGCGCATCAACCAGACCTACGCCGGCATGATCCGCCGCCGCGACAGCGGCGCCGACAACGAATACCTGAAAAATCGCCTGCAGGAAGCCCGCTGGTTCATCAACAGCCTCAAAAGCCGCAACGACACCCTGCTGCGCGTGGCGCGGGCCATCGTGCAGCGCCAGGTCGGGTTCTTCGAGGACGGCCCGCACGCCATGGTGCCGCTGGTGCTGCAGGACATCGCCGACGAACTGGGCCTGCACCAGTCGACCATCTCGCGCGCCACCAACCGCAAGTACATGCACACCCCGCGCGCCATCTACGAGCTGAAGTTCTTCTTCTCCAGTCACGTCTCGACCAGCGACGGCGGCTCGGCCTCGGCCACCGCCATCCGTGCCCGCATCCGCGACCTGATCGCTGCGGAAACGCCCGGCAGCCCGCTCAGCGACAACGACCTGGCCGAACAGCTTCAGCAGATGGGCATCAACGTGGCCCGCCGCACGGTGGCCAAATACCGCGAGGGCATGGGCATCGCCTCCACCACCGAGCGGCGCAAGGCGGCCCGCCGCAAGAGCTGAGCCGACCCGCCATGCCGCAGCGCCTGATCATCGTCAGCGGCCTGTCGGGGGCGGGCAAGTCCACGGCGCTGCGTGCGCTCGAGGACCTCGGTTTCTATTGCGTCGACAACCTGCCGATCGCGCTGCTGCCGGCCCTTGGCCAGGAACTGACGCGCAGCGGCGCCGACACGCCGGCGGCGGTCGGCATCGATGCGCGCAATTTCTCCGATCTGGCGGCCCTGCCCGGCATCCTGAAAACGATCCGCGACAACGCCGTCGACTGCCAGGTGCTGTTCTTCACCGCCGATCGGCAAACCCTGATCAACCGCTACAACGAAACCCGGCGCCAGCACCCGCTGGCCGGTCAGGGCGGCTCGATCAGCGAGGCCATCGACGCCGAACAGCTGCGCCTGGCGCCGATCGCCGAACTGTCGGATCTGAGCATCGACAGTTCCAGCCTGAACATCTATCAGCTGCGCACCACCGTGCGCGACCTGCTAAGCCACGGCCGGCAGGCGCCGACGCTGGTGTTCCAGTCCTTCGGTTACAAGTTCGGCACGCCGCTGGATGTCGACATGGTGTTCGACATGCGTTGCCTGCCGAATCCACACTGGGATCCGGCGCTGCGCGAGTTCACCGGCCTGGATGCGCCGGTGCGGGAGTTCCTGGACCAGCAGCCGGATGCGCAGCAGTTGTTCGCCGACATCCGGCAGTTTCTGGACAACTGGCTACCGCGCTTTGCCGCCAGCGACCGCAGCCAGGTGACAGTCGGCATCGGCTGCACTGGCGGCCGGCACCGTTCGGTCTACATGGCGCATCGTCTGGGCGAACATTTCAGGACGCGGCAGGGCACGAACCCGCCGGAGCGGGTGTTGGTGCGCCACCGCCAGCTGGCAGGCTGAGGCCGGGCCGGCTCAGGCCGGCGCCTGGAGCAGGTCCTCACGGCTGATCACGGCCACGCCCTCGCCGCCGCGGGCAAATTCCACCCACGTGAACGGCAGCTGCGGCAGGCGCTCGACCAGCGCCGGCCAGGTGGCACCGACCTCCAGCACCAGCAGGCCGCCGTCGTTCAGATGAGCCGCCGCGCCACGCAGGATGCGCAGCGGGTGGTCCAGGCCGGCATCGGGCGATACCAGGGCGCCCTGCGGCTCGTGCCGGTACTCGTCCGGCAGACCGGCGTATTCCGCATCCGGCACATACGGCGGGTTGCTGACGATCAGGTCGTAACGCTCGCCGGACAGCGCCTGATACAGATTGGACCGCAGCAAACGCACCCGCTCCTGCAGGCCGTAGCGGGCCACGTTCGTTGCCGCGACGTCGAGCGCGTCCTGGCTGATGTCGATCGCGTCCACCGTCGCCTGTGGAAACGCCAGCGCGCAGGCAATCGCAATGCAGCCGCTGCCGGTGCCGATGTCCAGAATGCGCGCGGGAGGGGCCTCGTCCAGCCAGGGTGAAAAACCGTTCTCGATCAGCTCGCCGATCGGCGAGCGCGGGATCAGCACCCGCGGGTCGACCGCGAAGCGCAAGCCGGCGAACCAGGCCTCGCCGGTCAGGTACGGCGCCGGCAGGCGCTCGTTGATGCGCCGATGCAGCAGTGCGGTCACCGCCATACGCTCCTCGACCGTCAACGCGGCGTCCAGAAATTCCGGCGCCAGCGGCAGATCCAGGTGCAGCACATGCGCGATCAGCACCGCCGCCTCGTCGGCAGCACCGTCCGTGCCGTGGCCATAAAAAAGACCCGCGCCGGCAAAGCGACTGGCGCCCCAGCGCAAGAAATCGCGCAGCGTGCGTAATGAATCCAATGTGCGTCCGGGTCAGGCGGGCTGGCGACCGGCCGGCGGCGGGCGCCGGGAGCGGTGGCCAGGGGCCACGAAACGGGCCACCAATAGTAGTGCAAACACCGTGAGGTACACGGCCGGCTCGGCGGTGTCGGCCTTCACCTTCCACCAGAAATGCAGCAACGCGAGCCCGGTCGCCAAGTACACCAGCCGGTGCAGCGCCTGCCAGCGGCGCGCGCCCAGCCGCCGGATCGCCGCATCGAACGACGTCGCCGCCAACGGCAGCAACAGCGTGAAGGCCGCCATGCCCGCGGTGATGAACGGCCGCTTCAGGATGTCACCGACGATCTGCGACCACAGCAGGCCCTGATCCAGCACCGCGTAGACCAGCAGATGCAGCAGCGCGTAACTGGCCGCCGTCAGTCCCAACAGGCGCCGATGGCGCAGCAGCACCGTCCAGCCGGTCAGCCGGCGCAGCGGCGTGGCGGCCAGCGTCAGCAGCAGAAAGCGCAGCGCCCATAGGCCCAGTTCGAGCGTGAGTTCCTCGACCGGATTGGCGCCCAGGCGATTGCCCAGGGCGCGCGCCAGCAACACCAGGGCCGGCGTCAGCGCCAGCGTCCACAGGCCGGCGGCCCACAGGCGGGCCTGCAGTGCGCCGCGGCGCACGCCTCAGAAGTCCCGGCGCAGGTCCATGCCGGCGTACAGGCTGGCCACCTGCTCGGCATAGCCGTTGAACGGCAGCGTCGGCCGGCGCGGCGCGAACAGGCCCTCGCCCAGACGACGCTCGCGCGCCTGCGACCAGCGCGGGTGGTCGACCTGCGGATTCACGTTGGCGTAGAAGCCATACTCGTGCGGCGCCACCACGTTCCACGCCGTCTGCGGCTGTTGCTCGGCAAAGCGGATGCGCACGATCGACTTCACGCTCTTGAAGCCGTATTTCCACGGCACCACCAGCCGCAGCGGGGCACCGTTCTGGTTGGGCAGCACATCGCCGTACAGGCCCACCGCCAGGAAGGCCAGCGGATGCATTGCCTCGTCCAGGCGCAAGCCCTCCACATACGGCCAGGGCAGCACGTCGCGTTTCTGGCCGGGCATCTGCTCGGGATCGTGCAGTGTGGTGAACTCGACATATTTGGCCGAACCCAGCGGCTCGACCCGGCGCAGCACGTCCGCCAGCGGCAGGCCGATCCACGGGATCACCATCGACCAGCCCTCCACGCAGCGCAGGCGGTAGATGCGCTCCTGCAGGTGCTGCGGCTGCAGCAACTCGGCGACGTCCAGGGTAAGCGGGCGAGTCACCGCGCCGTCGATCCGCACCTGCCACGGCCGCGGACGCAGCGTGTGCGCATTGGCGGCCGGATCCGCCTTGTCGGTGCCGAATTCGTAGAAGTTGTTGTAACCGGTCACGAACTGGCGCGGCGTGAGCGCCTCATCGGTCCCGAACGGCCCGCGCGGCACCGCCGCGAGCGGCCCGCCAGCCGGCGCCGCCCTGGCAAAGCCGGGCCAGGCCAGCGCCAGCCCGCCAGCCGCGCCGGCCAGCAGCAGCCGGCGGCGCGCCTCGTAGACCGGCCGCGGCGTGATCGCGGATGCGCCCGGAACAGCAGATTCGACGCGTTTCATACCAGCCCTCTCAGCCATCGGGCACGCCCGGCGCGGTGCACCTATGCGCAAGGTGCGTAGCGTGAATGCTTGGACGCCTGTCCGGTCGGTTGGTTACATGCTGCAAGAAGACTTTTCAAGCGTTCTTTTCAACATGTACGCTTATGCTGCCTGTCCGGGACGACACTGTTCCAATGGGCACTTCACATCAACCAAAGCACCAAACGGGAGTACAGACCATGTCTAAATTCCGGAATAGCTGCGTTGCCTTGTTTGTGACATTCGCGGCGGGAATCGCCACTGCCGAACCGGTCGACATCAACTGCGCCGACGCGCCGGCACTCACCGCCGGCCTGAAGGGCATCGGCGACGCCAAGGCCCAGGCCATCGTCGCTTACCGGACCGAGAATGGGCCATTCAAGTCCGCGGACGATCTGGAAAAGGTCAAAGGCATCGGCGCCAAGACCATTGAGGCCAACCGCGCCAACATCACGCTGAGCGAAAGCTGCGCCCCGGCGGCGCCCGCACCCGCGCAGTAAGCGGGACGCCTAGCACTTCAGATGGCCGGCCACCCCGCCCGGGGTGACCGGCCTTTTTTATGGGCGTCGCGGCGCGGTCGCGACCGACCCCACCGGCCAGGCCCGACCGGTCGTCAGTCTTCCTTGTACTTGTCGTGGCAGTCCTTGCAGGCCTGACCGACCTTGCCGAACTGGGGCTTCAGCGCATCGACGGCGGAGGCCGTCTTGGCCGCCTCGGCCAGCTTGGCAGCCTCGGTCTGGAAGGTTTCCATTTTGGCCTTGAAGTCGTCCATGTTGTCCCAGATTTCCTGCTTGGCCTCGGTCTTGCCGACCCGGCTGTCCGGGATGAAGCCCTCCAGCGGCAGGGTGCTCAGAAAGGCCACGCGCTCGGCACGCAGGGCGAAGGCCTTGGCGTCAAAGGGGATTTCGCCCTTGACCATGCCGGCCATGGGGCCGAAGTTGCCGGCGATGACATGAAACACGGCCTGACGGTAGCCGACCGCGCGCTCGGCGGGCGTGGGCTCGGCCGCGCCGTGGGCGACGGCGGTAACGGTGAACAGAACGGCTGCGCAGGACAGGGCGGTTTGACGCTTCATGGGGCAGGAGCTCCTCGGTCTGTGAAAGGGCAATAGGCGGTCGGACTGGACTCTAGCACAGGCCATTGGGGCTGCTTTCGGGCGCTTTGGGCAGCGCAGCGGATGGTAGTATCCCGCCCGTTACCGGTCGTTCAACCCAATCACCGGCGGGGGCTGGCGGTGTCATTCGACGTGCATCTGGATGAGGAACTCGACCTGCTGCGCGACACCGTGGCGCGCTTTGCGCGCGACGAGGTGGCGCCGCTGGCCGAGCAGATCGACCGCAGCAACGAATTCCCCATGCACCTGTGGCAGCGCATGGGCGAGCTGGGCCTGCTGGGCATGACGGTGCCGGAGGAATTTGGCGGCAGCGGCATGAGCTACCTGGCGCACCTGGTGGCGATCGAGGAGCTTTCGCGCGCCAGCGCCGCGGTGGGCCTGTCGTATGGCGCCCATTCCAATCTGTGCGTGAACAACCTGTACCTGAACGGTAGCGATGCGCAGCGGCGCCGGTTCCTGCCGAAGCTGTGCTCGGGTGAGCACATCGGCGCGCTGGCCATGTCCGAGCCGGGCGCCGGATCGGACGTGGTCGGCTCCATGCGCTGCAGCGCGGTGCAGCATGGCGAGGTGTGGGTCGCCAACGGCAGCAAGATGTGGATCACCAACGGCCCGGATGCCGACGTGCTGGTGGTCTACATGCGCACCGACGACGCCGCCAAGGGCTCGCGCACCATCACCGCCTTCATCGTCGAGAAGGGCATGCCGGGCTTCAGCACGGCGCAGAAGCTCGACAAGCTGGGTATGCGCGGCAGCAACACCTGCGAGCTGGTGTTTCGGGACTGCGAAATTCCCGCTGCCAACGTGCTCGGCGCCGTCAACCAGGGCGTCAAGGTGCTGATGCGCGGCCTGGATTCGGAGCGCGTCACCTTGAGTGGCGGGCCTCTCGGCATCATGCAGGCGGCCATGGACGTGGCGCTGCCCTACGTGCACGAGCGCCGCCAGTTCGGGCAGGCCATCGGCACCTTTCAGCTGATGCAGGGCAAGCTGGCCGACATGTACGTGGCGCTGCAGTCGGCGCGGGCGTTCGCCTACCGCGTGGCCCAGGCCTTGGACGCCGGTCGGCCGTCGCGCAAGGACGCCGCGGCTTGCCTTTTGTACGCTTCCGAAAACGCCGTGCGCGTCGCGCTTGAAGCCATCCAGTGCCTGGGCGGCAACGGCTACATCAACGATTACCCCACCGGTCGGCTGCTGCGCGATGCCAAGTTGTACGACATCGGCGCCGGCACCAACGAAATCCGCCGCATGCTGATCGGCCGCGAACTGTTCGAGCAGACCGCCTGAGCGTCACGGCCTTCGACCACCCCAACGACGGGCGTGCGGCCGTGATCGGTTGCATCGTTCGAGTATTTCACTGCATCAGGAGCACCTCACCATGACCACCGACGTCGTCATCGTTGCCGCCCGGCGTACCGCCATGGGCAGTTTTCAGGGCCAGTTCGCCAGCCTGTCGGCCTCGGATCTGGGCGCCGCCGCGATTGCCGCCGTGGTCGCCGATGCCGGCGTGGACGGCGCGCAGATCGAGGACGCGCACATCGGCTGCGTGCTGCCGGCCGGCCAGGGCCAGGCGCCCGGTCGTCAGGCGGTGCTCAAGGCCGGCCTTTCGCTGGGCGTGCCGGTCACCACCGTCAACAAGATGTGCGGCTCGGCCATGAAAGCGACCATGTACGCCTTCGACCAGATTCGCAGCGGCGACGTGAAGGTCGCCCTGGCCGGCGGCATGGAGTCCATGAGCAACGCGCCGTACCTGCTGCCGAAGGTGCGCCAGGGCCTGCGCATGGGCCACGGGCAGGTGCTCGACCACATGTTCTGCGACGGTCTGGAGGACGTGCGCGAGGGCCTGCTGATGGGCGCCTTTGCCGAGCGCTGCGCCGACAAGCAGGGTTTCAGCCGCGAGCAGCAGGACGCCTTTGCCATGGAGTCCCTGCGCCGCGCCCAGCGCGCCACCCACGAGGGCGATTCGGCCACCGAGATCGTGCCGGTGACGGTCAAGACCAGGACCGGCGAGGTCAGCTATGACAAGGACGAGCAGCCGCTGACGGCCAAGATCGACAAGATTCCCACCTTGAAGCCGGCCTTCAAGGAAGGCGGCACGGTCACCGCCGCCAACTCGTCGTCCATCTCCGATGGCGCCGCGGCACTGGTGCTGATGGCCGCGGAAGAAGCCGCCCGCCGCGGTCTGAAGCCGCTGGCGCGGGTGCTGGGTCACGCCACGCACGCGCAGGATCCGGCCTGGTTCACCACCGCGCCGGTCGGTGCCATCGAGCTGCTGCTGCGCAAGCTCGGCTGGACGCCCGACAAGCCCGATCTGTACGAAGTGAACGAAGCCTTCGCCGTGGTGCCGATGACGGTGATGCAGAAGCTGCACATCCCGCACGAGAAGATGAATGTGCTCGGCGGCGCCTGCGCCCTGGGACACCCGGTCGGCGCCTCCGGCGCACGCATCGTGGTGACGCTGCTCAACGCCCTGCGCCGGCGCGGCGGCAAGTACGGCGTGGCGGCGATCTGCCTGGCCGGCGGCGAGGCCACGGCGCTTGCGGTGGAGCTGTTGTAACCCCCTTTCGTCCCCCTGCGCCACCGCCCGGTGCGCGGTTCAGGAGCTGGCACGGCCTGCTCCTTGCCCGCTCCTTGAATGAACAGCCCTTCATCGCCCCCGGGCGGCTTCCCCCAAACCAGAGCGCCCCTGCGCATGAAAGCGATCGTCATCCACGACTTCGGCGGCCCGGAGCAGCTGCAGCTCATCGAGCGGCCCGTGCCGCCGATCAGCGACGAGCAGGTGCTGGTGGCGGTGCGCGTGGCCGCCGTCAATCCCATCGACTGGCGCATCCGTTCCGGTCAGCTGAAGGAGTTCGTGCCCTGCGAATTCCCAGCCATCATGGGCCGCGAGGTCTCCGGGGTGGTGGCGCAGGTCGGCGCCGCGGTGCGGGACTTCGAGGTCGGCGACGCCGTGATGGGCTTTCTGCAGCAGCAGCGGATGCATTGGGGCGGCTACGCCGAATATGTCCCGGTCGAGGCCGCCAAGCTGGCGCACAAGCCGGCCAATCTGAGCTTCGAGCAGGCCGCGGCGCTGCCGGTGGCCGGCCTGACCGCCTGGCAGGGCCTGTTTGAAGTCGCGCAATTGAAGCCGGGCGAGGTGGTGCTGATCACCGGCGCGGCCGGCGGCGTCGGCAGCCTGGCCGTGCAGTTGGCCTGCGATGCCGGGGCCACGGTCATCGCCAGCGCCAGCCCGGCCAATCACGATTTCGTGCGCAGCCTGGGCGCCGCCTTGGTGGTGGACTACCAGGCGCCGGATTTTGCCGCGCGCATCGCGGCGCAGTTCCCGTCCGGCGTGGACGTGATCTTCGCCGCCTTCGCCGGCGTGTCCCTGCAGGGCGCCCGGCCGCTGGTGCATGCCGGCACGCGCATCGTGCTGCTCAGTCCGGTGGCCACCGAACAGGACCTGCAGATCGGGCCGGTGAGATCGCAGCTGCTGATCGCGCGGGCCGACGGCGCGCAGCTCGAGAAGATCGCGCAGCTGGCCGCGCAGGGCCGGCTGCGACCGCAGATCGGCCCGCTGCTGCCGCTGGCGCAAGCTGCCCGTGCGCACGAGATGAGCGAAAGTCACCACACGCGCGGCAAAATCCTGCTGCGGGTTGCGGACGATCCGGCGTAACCCGGCCGCACACCGAACCGAGGAGGCCCCGCGTGCCGGTACTGGACAGCAAGCTGAATCCCGCCACGGCGCAGTTCCAGACCAACGCCGCGCACAACCGCGCGCTGGTGGCCGACCTGAAAGCCAAGCTGGCGCAGTACGCCACCGGCGGCCCCGAGCATGCCAAGGCCAAGCACAGCGCGCGCGGCAAGCTGCTGCCTCGGCAGCGCGTGGAGGCGCTGCTGGATCCGGGCACGCCGTTTCTGGAGCTGTCGCCGCTGGCGGCGCTGGGGCTTTACGAGGACGAGGCGCCGTCGGCCGGCATCGTCACCGGCATCGGCCGGGTCTGCGGGCACGAGGTGGTGATCGTCGCCAACGATGCCACCGTCAAGGGCGGCACCTACTACCCGCTGACGGTGAAAAAGCATTTACGTGCACAGCAGATCGCGCTCGAAAACCGCCTGCCGTGCATTTACCTGGTCGATTCCGGCGGCGGCTTCCTGCCGCTGCAGGACGACGTGTTCCCGGACCAGAACCACTTCGGGCGCATTTTCTACAACCAGTCCGTGATGTCGGCGGCCGGCATTCCGCAGATCGCGATCGTGATGGGCTCCTGCACGGCCGGCGGCGCCTACGTGCCGGCGCTGTGCGACGAGACGGTGATCGTCAAAAATCAGGGCACGATCTTCCTGGGCGGGCCGCCGCTGGTGAAGGCAGCCACCGGCGAGGTGGTGAGCGCCGAGGAACTGGGCGGCGGCGACGTGCACAGCCGCACCTCGGGCGTCACCGACTACCTGGCCCGGAACGACCTGCACGCGCTGTCCATCGCCCGTGACATCGTGGGCACGCTCAATCGCAGCAAGGCGATCGACCTGCCGCTGCGCGAGCCGGTGGCGCCGCGCTTCGACGCCCACGACCTGTACGGCCTGGTGCCGGCCGACGCCCGCCAGCCGTTCGACGTGCGTGAGGTCATCGCCCGCCTGGTGGATGGCTCGGAATTCCAGGAGTTCAAGCAGCTGTACGGCACCACGCTGGTGTGCGGCTTCGCGCACCTGTGGGGTTATCCGGTCGGCATCATCGCCAACAACGGCATCCTGTTCTCGGAGTCCGCGCTCAAGGGCGCGCACTTCATCGAGCTGTGCTGCCAGCGCAGGATTCCGCTGGTGTTCCTGCAGAACATCACCGGCTTCATGGTCGGGCGCGAGTACGAGAGCCGCGGCATCGCCAAGGACGGCGCCAAGCTGGTGCACGCCGTGGCCAACGCGCAGGTGCCCAAGTTCACGGTCATCATCGGCGGCTCGTTCGGGGCCGGCAATTACGGCATGTGTGGACGCGCCTACGGACCGCGCTTTTTGTGGATGTGGCCGAACGCGCGCATCTCGGTGATGGGCGGCGAGCAGGCCGCCAGCGTGCTGGCCACCGTGCGGCGCGACAACATCGAGGCCCGCGGCGACAGCTGGTCGGCCGAGGCGGAGGAAGCCTTCAAGGCGCCGATCCGCGAACAGTACGAGCGCCAGGGCCACCCCTACTACGCCACTGCCCGGCTGTGGGACGACGGCGTGATCGACCCGGCCGACACCCGCACCGTGCTGGGCCTCGCCCTGTCGGCGGCGCTGAACGCACCGATTCCCGAGCCGCGCTTTGGCGTATTTCGGATGTGAGGCGGCCATGGACACCCTGCAAACCCTGACCCTGCATACCGACCACCGCGGCGTGGCCACGCTGGCGCTGAACCGCCCGCAGGTGCACAACGCCTTCAACGATGTGGTCATCACCGAACTGAGCCATCTGCTGAGCCGCCTGGGTGCCGATCCGGCGGTGCGGGTGGTGGTGCTGACCGGCGTCGGCGAGAGCTTCTCGGCCGGCGGCGACCTGGGCTGGATGCAGTCGATGATCGGCTTCAGCGCCGCCGAAAACGAGGCCGATGCCCGCCAGCTCGCCAACCTGCTGGAACTGCTCGACCGCCTACCCAAACCCACCATTGCGCGCGTCAACGGCAATGCGCTGGGCGGCGGCGTGGGCCTGGTGGCCTGCTGCGACATCGCCGTGGGCGCGGCGGACGCAAAGTTCGGCCTGACCGAAGTGCGCCTGGGGCTGGCGCCGGCCACCATCGCGCCCTATGTCATCCGCGCCATCGGCGCCCGCGCGGCGCGGCGCTATTTCCTGACCGGCGAGCGCTTCGACGCGCGTCACGCCCTGCGCATCGGCCTGCTGCACGAGGCGGTGGCCGCGCCGGCACTCGACGCCACCGTCAACACCCTGGTCGAGCACCTGCTGCACGGTGGGCCGCAGGCGCTGGTGGCCTGCAAGCGCCTGGTCGAGGACGTGCAAACGGCCGCCGACCGCGACGCGCTCAAGCGCGACACCGCCGCCCTGATCGCCCGCCTTCGCGTGTCGGACGAAGGCCAGGAAGGACTGCGTGCCTTTTTCGCCCGCCGGGCGCCGGAATGGATGCGCTGACGTGTTCAACACGATCCTGATCGCCAACCGCGGCGAAATCGCCTGCCGCGTCATCGCCACTGCCCGGCGCCTGGGCATCCACACCGTGGCCGTGTACTCGGACGCCGATGTCGGCGCCCGCCACGTGCGCCTGGCTGACCGGGCACAACGCCTGGGACCGGCACCGGCCGCGCAGTCGTATCTGGACATGGACGCCGTGATCGGCGCCGCGCTCGCCAGCGGCGCGCAGGCCATCCACCCCGGCTACGGCTTTCTGGCCGAGAACGCGCAGTTCGCGCGCCGCTGCGCGCAGGCCGGACTGATCTTCATCGGCCCGCCGCCGGAGGCCATCGAGGCCATGGGCGCCAAGGACGCCGCCAAGCGCCTGGTGGTGCAGGCCGAGGTGCCGGTGGTGCCGGGCTTCGACGCACCGGGCGCGGACGACGCGCAGTTGATCAAGGCCGCCGACACCGTCGGCTACCCATTGCTGGTCAAGGCGGCGGCCGGCGGCGGCGGGCGCGGCATGCGTCGTGTGGACGTGCCCGATGCCCTGGCCGAGGCCATCGCCAGCGCGCGGCGCGAGTCGCTGGCCGCCTTTGGCGACGACACCTTGCTGCTGGAGCGCTACGTGACCGGCGCCCGGCACGTCGAGGTGCAGGTGTTTGCCGACGCGCACGGCAATGCGCTGCACCTGTTCGAGCGCGACTGCTCCGTGCAGCGCCGGCACCAGAAGGTGGTCGAGGAAGCCCCGGCACCCGGCCTGGACGAGGCCCGGCGCAGCGCCATGGGCGCCGCGGCGGTGCGCGCCGCGCAGGCGGTTGGTTATCGCGGCGCCGGCACGGTGGAGTTCCTGCTGGCGCCGGACGGGGCCTTCTATTTCCTCGAAATGAACACCCGCCTGCAGGTGGAGCACCCGGTCACCGAGCTGATCACCGGACTCGATCTGGTCGAATGGCAGCTGCGCGTGGCGGCCGGCGAGCCGCTGCCGCTGGCGCAGGCCGACATCCCGCGCCGCGGCCACGCCATCGAGGTGCGTTTGTGCGCCGAAGACCCGGCGCGCGGCTTCATGCCCGGCGCCGGCCGGCTGGACACGCTCGCCCTGCCCGCCGCCGGGCCGGGGCGGCGGGTCGATACGGGTTTCGAGACCGGCGACAGCGTGCCGTCGCATTACGACTCCCTGCTGGCCAAGCTGATCGCCTGGGGCGAGGACCGCGAGCAGGCCCGCGCGCGGCTGCTCGCTATGCTGGCCGAGACGGTGACGGTGGGCGTGCCCAGCAACGTGGCGCTGCTGGAACGCATTCTGGCCACCGACGACTTTGCCGCCGTGAAGCACCACACCGGCTGGCTGGAAGGCGTGCTGGACGGCCTGGTCGCGCCGGCGCCGCCGTCGATCGACGCGCTGTTGGCCGCCACCTGGCGCCTGGCAAGCGACGAACGGGCGGCGGCTTCGAGCCGGCACGGCAATGACCGCGCCTCGCCGTGGTCGCTGGCCGGGCCGTTCCGAGTCGGCGTGCCGGCGCAAAGGACCGTGCACTGGCAAACGGCCGACCAGACCGAGCACGCGCTCACCCTAACCGGCCGTAACGACGGCGGTTACGACTGGCAGTGTGATGATCTGGACGGTCCGCTCGATGGCCGCCTGGATGGCGTCGCGGTCACCGTCGATGGCCCGGCCGGGCAGCAAACCTGGCGCGTCTGGCGCAGCGGGGGGACTTTCGATCTGGCCGGCCCGCAGCGCCTCAGGTTGCATTACCTGGACCCGCTGGCCGCCGAGGCCGGCGAGGAAGAAGTCGAACTGCGCCTGACCGCGCCCCTGCCCGGCAAGCTGGTGCAGGTGGCGGTGGAAGTGGGGCAGCGGGTGGCCAAGGGTGATTTGTTGCTGGTGCTCGAAGCCATGAAGATGGAGCACCGCATCGTCGCCCCGCACGACGGCGTGATCGAGAGCGTCGGCGGGGCGACCGGCGATTTCGTGCCGGCCGCCGCGGTGCTGGTCAGCTTCGTGCCGGAAGAGACCTGACATGCTGCCCGACCGCCTGCCGCAACGCATCCGCATCTGCGAGATGGGACCCCGCGACGGCTTGCAGAACATTCCGGACACCGTGCCGCTGGAGGTGAAACTCGGCCTGATCGAGCGCCTGCAAGCGGCGGGCCTGAGCTACATCGAAGTCGCCGCCTTCGTGAGTCCCAGGGCGGTGCCGCAGATGGCCGACGCGCAGGCCGTGTGCGCGGGTCTGAAACGCCGACCGGGCGTCAGCTACGCCGCCCTGGCGCCCAATGTGCGGGGCCTCGAACGGGCGCTGGCCTGCGGCATCGACGAACTCGGACTGTTTACCGCCGCGTCCGAGACCTTCTCGCAGCACAACACCCGCTGCACGATCGACGAGTCCCTTGAGCGCGCCGCCGCCATCGCCGCGCCGGCCCGCGCCGCCAGTGTGCGCCTGCGCGGCTACGTGTCCTGCGTGCTGGGCTGCCCCTACGAGGGCGCCACCGACCCCGGCAAGGTGGCGGAACTGGCCGCGGCGCTGTTCGAGCTTGGCTGCTACGAGGTCTCGCTGGGCGACACCATCGGCGTCGGCACGCCGGGCAAGGCGCGCGCACTGCTGGCGCGGGTCCGGCAGGCGGTGCCGACCGCCCCCCTGGCGCTGCATTTTCACGACACCTACGGCCAGGCCCTGGCCAACATCCTGGCCTGCCTGGAGCTGGATATAGCCAGCGTCGACAGCTCCGTGGCCGGCCTGGGCGGCTGCCCCTACGCGCCCGGCGCAAGTGGCAACGTGGCCAGCGAGGACGTGGTCTATATGCTTCACGGTCTGGGCATCGAAACCGGCGTCGACCTGGACGCGCTGTGCGCCGCCGGCGCCTACATCAGCGAGGCGCTCGGCCGGCCGTCTGGCAGCAAGGCGGGGCGGGCGCTGGCCGCCCGGGCGCGGCGCGGCTGACGCACGATGATCGCCCGGCACGGCCGGGCTGCTGCGGCGCGATGCGGCAGGGGCGTCTTCGGGCTGATAGCCGGATCGGCGACACGCCCGCCTCAGCGCCGGCGCCGCCACAACGCCGCCAGCCCCAGCCCGGCCAGGTTCTGCCACACCGAAAACAACGCCGCCGGCAGCGCCGCAAGCGGCGGCAGGAACTTGATCGCCAGCGCGCTGGCCAGGCCCGAGTTCTGCATGCCGACCTCGATGGCGATGGCGCGCCGCTGCGCCGGCCCGGCGCCGCCCAGGCGTGCGCCCAGATAGCCCAGCGCAAAGCCAAGCCCGTTGTGCAGCACCACGGCCGTGGCCACCAGCGTGCCGGTGGCGGCCAGCTGGCGCCGGTTAAGGGCCACGATGACCGCCACGATGAGCGCGATCAGCAGCATGGAAAGCCCCGGCAGCCAGCCGGCCAGGCGCCTGGCCAGGCCGCCCAGGTAGCGGCGCAGCAGCACCCCGGCCAGCACCGGCAGCAGCACCATGCGCAGGATGTCCAGCAGCATGGCCAGCGCCGGCACGTCCACGCGCGCACCGGCCAGCCACAGCGTGAGCCAGGGCGTGGCCAGCGGCGCCACCAGGGTCGAGGCGGCGGTCATCGCCACCGACAGCGCCACATCGCCGCGGGCCAGATAGGTCACGACGTTCGAGGCCGTGCCGCCCGGACAGGCGCCGACCAGAATCAGGCCCGCGGCCAGCGTCGGCGGCAGGCCGAGCTTCGCCGCAATGGCCCAGGCCAGCGTCGGCATGATCAGGAACTGCAGCCCGATGCCCTGCAGCAGCCAGCGCGGACGGCGCAGCACGGCGGCCAGCTGCGGCCCGGTCAGCGTCAGGCCCATGCCGAACATGATCAGGCCCAGCGCCGGCACGATGGCGACCTTCAGCGGCACGAAGGCCTGCGGCAGGCACCACGCCGCGGCACAGGCCAGCAGCAGGGCAGCGGTCGGCAGCAGCGCCTCGCGGCGGGCGGAATTCATCGCGCGGTATCCATTGATGTTGCGGGAGCGCAGCTGTGCTGCGCGATTGTGCGTGATCGCATCCATCGCCCGGCATAGCCGGGCTCCTACACGCGTTGCGTCATATCTGGACGGTCTGGGCTTTCTTGCCGGAGCCGGTCTTCGCCAGCCAGCAGATAGGCCGCCGTCAGGTTGTCGTACAGCGCGCAGCCGGTGCTGATGAACAGGCGCTGCTCGGCCACAACGGCAGACGCGGGCGGATCGGCCAGCAGCGCCAGCAGGTCGGATGGCGGTGCATCGTCGATCAGCCCCCGCCGGCGCCAGGCCAGCAGGTCGCCGTAGTTCACGGCGTCGGCCGAATCAACCCACAGCCTCGCCCGACCGGCCCAGGCATCGGTCAGTTCACGCTGCCCGGCGGCATCGGCGCCCAGGCTCACGACCACTGCGGGCGCCGCCGGCGGCGGTTCGCAAAACGGCGCCTCGCTGGTGGTGGCCAGCAGCCAGGCATCGCAGCCCGCATCGGCCACCGGCACGGCGCGGCAGGGCAGGCCGTGCCGGACCAGGATTTCTGCGACATCACGTGCGCGGGCGTGGTCACGGTCGGCAATGTCGATGCGCTCGATTGTCCCCAAAGCTGCGCAGTACAGCGCCGTGTAGAAGCCCACCCGGCCGGCGCCGATCACGGCAATGCGCCGTGCCCGCGGCGCCAGGCGAGCGAGCGCCAGCGCCGCCACCAGGCCGGTGCGGGCCGACGACAGCAGGCAGGCGTCGAAGCGTTCGCGCACGAACTGTTCGGCAGCGTCCAGCACCAGTAGCTCGCCGACCGTGATCTGACCCGGCAATACGGTTTGGCGGCGGTTGGTGCCGATGATCTTGACCGTCTTGAGCGTGCCGCGCGGGCCGCGCAGCACGCAGGGCATGAGCCGGAAATCACCGCCGTCCGGGTCGTCCAGCACCTGCTTGGCCGGCATTTGCAGCTGCGCCCTGCCGGACGTGAGGTCGGCCAGGTAGTCCGCGGCGAAGGCGAGATAGCCGGCCGGATCGGCGCACAGTCGGCGGTGCACGGTGGCCTCGTCCCAGTGCCGGCAGGGCACCGTCTGCGGCCACAGCGCAGCCGGCAGCGCTACGCCGCCGGCCGTCACCATCGGACCTCAGGCATTCAGCTTCATCAGCCGGATGGCGTTGCCGGACAGCATCTTTTGCTTCTCGGCCGGCGGCACCGCCAGCGCAGCGATGCTGAACAGTGTGTCGCGGGTGAAATCCTCGCCGCCGGTGCCGTCGAAGGGCGTGTCGGTGCCAAACAGTAGCCGGTCGGGGCCAAGGTAGCCATAGGCCGCGGCCAGGCCGCCGACGGCGCCCATCAGCGCCGTGTCGCCGTAGAACAGGCGGAAGTATTCGTTAGCCGGACGCGCCAGCTTGTCGGCCGCGGCGCGGATTTCGGGCATGGACGGCTTGCCGTAGATGGCGTCGATGCGCGCCTCGAAGGCCGGCGCCATGGCCCCGGCGTGGTGGGTGATGACCTTGATGTCCGGGTGGCGATCGAACAGGCCGTCGAACACCAGGCGCGTCATGGCGGCGGTGGTCTCGTAGGGCCAGCCGAAGACCTGCCAGATCCAGTATTTGGAATGGTCCTCGCCGCGATAGTCGGGCTGGCTGCCGCCGCGCGCCGGGTGCAGCCAGATCGGGTAGTCGTGCTCGGCCATCACGGCAAAAAAGTCGCGAAACTCCGACCGGTCGAGCGCCAGGCCGGCGGCCGAGGAATAGATCAGCACGCCTTTCATGCCCAGCTGCGTCAGGCAGCGCTCGGCCTCGCGCGCCATGTGGGCAGGATCGTTCATGGCCACCGTGCCGACCGGGATGAAACGACCCGGGTGCGTGGCGGCCATTTCGACGATTTCGTCGTTCGCCAGGCGCGCCAGATCGGCCGCCGTGGCCGGATCCGCAATGGCGATCTCGATCGGCGGTGAGGAGGCGGTGATGACCTGCGCGTCGATGCCGTGACGGTCCATCACCGCCAGTCGCGCCGGCAGATCGACCAGATGCGGCAGCGATTCGATCATGCCCGACAGGTAATCCGGGCCGGTCATCCTGGCCTTCATGGCGGCGTAGAAACGCGGCGGCATGACGTGCGTGAAGCAGTCGATCTTCATGGGGCATCCTCCTCATGGGGCTTGCGCCAGACCGTGGCCAGCCACGGCTGCAGGTGGCGCGGCTGGCCGGCTGGGCGGTAATAGTGTTCGATCTCGATAAAGCCGGCGGCCGTGACGTAGCGACGCCAGCCTTCCAGCGAATGGTAGGCGCCGTAGCGATCGCCCTGCCAGCCTTCCTGATCGTCACCGCGCGGATTGCTGACGAACAGCACCCCACCCGGCTTGAGTGTGCCAAAAAGCGCACGCAGCACCGCCGGCAAGTGGGCGCTTGGCACGTGAAACAGCGAGGCGTTGGCGAACACGCCGTCGAAATGCCCGCCCGGCAGCTCCAGCGCCAGGAAATCCTGGCGCCAGACCTCGCAGCCCGAGTGGGCGCGGGCCATCTCGCAGAACCGCGCCGAACCATCCAGGCCGACCGCCGTGTGGCCGAGCTCGCGAAAGGCGATCAGATCCCGCCCCGGCCCGCAGCCGAAATCGAGAATGCGCAGCGGCGCCGGCGCGGTGATGTGCCGCAGCAGCGCATCGCGGTTCTGGCTGACGTCATGATCGCGGGTGCCGTCCCAGAAGGACTGTGCCTGGCGATCGTAATGGCCGAGCGTGCGGCGGCTGGTCAGGGGCGGTGTTTCCATGGGCGGCAATGATGGCCGAATGTCGATGGGCAATGTAGCGTGCCGGTCCGGTGCCGATGGCCGGTTCGCTGTAACGCGCAACGGCTTGTGAATTTGGTGAACCCTGCGCCGTGCTACGCGCGCGCCAGGCGGGCCACAATCGCCGGTGCCGGCGTGCCCCGGCGCGGTTCGCGGCGGCGAATTCCGGATGGCACCCGCGTTGCTTTGAGGAAACGACCATAACGACAGGAGGAGCCGATCATGACCAATCAAGTGCGCCCCTATACCGGCGCCGAGTATCTGGACAGCCTGCGCGATGGGCGCGAGATCTGGATCTACGGTGAGCGCGTCAAGGATGTCACCGCGCATCCGGCGTTCCGCAACCCGGCGCGCATGCTGGCGCGCCAGTACGACGCCCTGCACGATCCGGCGCGGGCCATCGCCGTGCCGACCGACACCGGCAACGGTGGCTTCACGCATCCGTTCTTCAAGGCGTCCCGCACGCGCGAGGAACTCATCGCCGCGCGCGATGCCATCGTCGCCTGGGCGCGCCTGACCTACGGCTGGATGGGGCGCTCGCCGGATTACAAGGCGAGCTTCATGGTCACGCTGGGCTTCAACCCGGATTACTACGCGCCCTACCAGGACAACGCCCGGCGCTGGTATGTGATGAACCAGGAGCGCTGCCCATTCCTGAACCATGCCATCGTCAACCCGCCGATCGACCGCCAGCGCCCCCCGGAGGAAGTCGCCGACGTCTACGTGCACTGCGAGCAGGAAACCGACGCCGGCATCATCGTCTCGGGCGCCAAGGTGGTGGCGACCGGCTCGGCGCTGACGCACTACAACTTCCTGGGCCAGTACGGGCCAACGCCGACCAACGACCCGCGCTACGCCATCTCCGGCATGGTCAAGATGGACGCGCCGGGGGTGAAGCTGATCTGCCGGCCGTCCTATGCCTACCAGGCGGAGGTGATGGGCAGTCCCTTCGACTACCCCCTGTCCAGTCGCCTGGACGAGAACGACGCCATCCTGGTGCTGGACAAGGTGCTGATCCCCTGGGAGGACCTGTTCATCTACGGCGACTGCGAGAAGGCGGCGCAGTTCCTGCCGGCGTCGGGCTGGGCCAACCGCTTTGCCTTTCACGGCTGCACGCGCCTGGCGGTGAAGTTCGACTTCATCACCGGGCTGCTGATGAAGGCGGTGGAGCTGACCGGAAGCCGCGACTACCGCGGCGTGCAGGTGGCCATCGGCGAGGCGCTGGCCTGGCGGCATCTGTTCTGGTCGCTGTCGGACGCCATGTGCGGCATGCCCGAGGATGGCCCCAACGGCGCCATCCAGCCGAATGTGCAAGGCGCCCTGGCCTACCGGGTGATCGCCACCATGGCCTACCCGCGCCTGAAGGAACTGGTCGAGAACGCCGTCGCCAGCGGGCTCATCTACCTCAACTCACACGCCGTCGACTTCAAGGTGCCGGAGCTGCGCGGCTACATCGACAAGTACATCCGCGGCTCCTACGGCCACGACGCCGAGGACCGGGTCAAGACCATGCGCCTGCTGTGGGACGCCATCGGCACCGAGTTCGGCAGCCGCCATGAACTGTACGAGCGCAACTACGCCGGCAACCACGAGAACATCCGCCTGGAGAACCTGTGGATCGGCCAGGCGCGCGGACTGGACAAGGAACTGATGGCCTTCGCCGAGCGCTGCATGGGCGAGTACGACCTCGACGGCTGGACGGTGGGCGATCTCGTCAATCCGACCGACGTGAACCTGTTCATGGGCAAGCGGCCGTGAACAGCGCGCCGCAGCCAATGTTGACCTGAGTCAGATTGACCCGCGGTCATTTGGCGTGCAATAAACCGATCGATTGGTCACTTCCATCACCCTGGGGAGGGAAAACGATGACTCAATGGAAGCCATGGATTCACCGCTTGGCCGGTGCGTCGGCAACGTTGCTTGCTGGCGGCGCCCCGGCGGTGCAATACGACATCGGCGACACACAAATCAACGTCGGCGGCTACCTGCGCCAGTACGTCTCGACCAACCTGAGCGACAACAAGGACCTGCGCGGCGACGACCAGTTCGATGTGTCGATGCTGCGCAGCGTGGTGCAGCTGAACGCCGACACGCAGGTCGGGCCGCTGTTTTTCAAGGCCATCGGCCGCATCGCACGCGAGCCGCTGACCCGCTACTCGGAGGACCTCGAAGACCAGCACAACGCCCGCTTCGGCGGCGCGCCGTTCTTCGTGCCGCGGAAAACCGACTTCAACGATCAGTACAACGAGGATGAGTTGCGTGAGTTCTACGTCGCCTTCGACGCCGGCGATCGGTTCGGCTTCACGATCGGTCGCCAGCAGGTGGTGTGGGGCGAGTCGGACTTCTTCCAGGCCATGGACATCGTGCACGGTTACGACTTCCGCTGGCGCGCCTTCCTGGAGCCCGAGAACGAGGACACGCGCCGCCCGCTGGCCATGATCAACGGCCAGATCAAGGTACCGGAGTTCGACGGCACCCTGCAGGTGCTGCTGCGTCCGGGCGGCTGGGGCCGCGACCACGACATCGGTTCGCTGTACGACACCTTCGGCGGCCGCTGGGCACCACAAAAGGACCGCGGCACCGACATCCCGGCCTTCCTGCGCTACAACTATCGGCACAGCGACGGCGACGTGCAGGACACCACCTGGGGCCTGCGCTGGTCGGGCCTGGCCGGGCCGGTGCAGTACACGCTGAACTATCTGCGCTGGTTCGGCACCGACCCGGTGATCGACTCGATCTGGAATCCCACCGCCAACATGGGCGATCTGAAAGGCGTGTGGGGCAGCCTGTACTTCCCCAAGCTGAGCACCTACGGCTTCACCGCCAGCGGCTACGTGGAGCCGGTGGACGCGGTGTTCAGCACCGAGATCGCCTACACCAAGGACAAGCCCTACAACATGCTCGGCTCGCCCGACAACTGCCCGTTCGGCGGAACGGGGTGCGGCGGAACTCTGGCCGGTCAACCGCTGCCAAGCCTGGGCGGCGTGACCGACCGCGACACCATCCGCGCCATGGTGCGCATGGACAAGCAGCTCAAGACCGAAGGCTGGCTGGGCACGGCGCGGCCGTCGTTGTTCTCGGTGCAGGTGTTCGACACTTGGCTGCTGGGTTATGACCCGCGCCACAACGGCGATCCGCTGGCCATCGTCGACGGCCCCGGGCATGCGGCGATCAAGAAGGAGCACTCGACGGTGGCCACGGCCATCCTGGCGATGAACTACCGCTACGACACCATCAACCCGACCCTGGCTGCCGGCTGGGATCCGTCCAACAACGGCGGCTTTTTCATCCCGAGCGTCGATCTGGTGTATGGCGAGCACTGGCGCATCCGTTTCGAAGCAGACCTGTTCTTCCACGACGGCGACAGCAAGTTCAACAGCGGCGACCCCTGGACGGCTTCGACCGACACCCACCTGTTCGGTTATTTCGCCAACAACAACCAGCTCCTGATGCGCGCCACGTATCAGTTCTGAGCACCGTATTCGCAAGGAAACAATCCAATGTTCAAGCAAACCTTTTTTGCAGCGGCGCTGATCGGGGCAACCTCACTGGCATTTGCCGGCGAAATTGCGCCGGACACCGTGCTCAATGCCGGCAATTACGAGAGCCTCAAAAACGAAACCCTGGGCGGGCGCAGCCTGGACAGCCTGCTCAGCGACACGCAGAAGTGGATGGTGCGCGAGAAAGGCCTGTCGATGCGCCTGCAGCCGCAATGGCAGGCTCCCGGCCTGCCAGCCGACCTGAAGGAAACCACCGACAAATACCGCGGCCAGACGCAGCTGGACGGCGCCAACAACCGCATCAGCAGCTATACGGCGGGTATTCCGTTCCCGGACATCGACGTCGCTGATCCGGATGCTGCCAAGAAGATCGTCTGGAACAACTACCTGGCAAACCCGATCGGCTACACCTCGTCCTCCGACATGGGCTTTGCCCTGTTCAGCATGGATCGCGGCTTCGAGCGCAAGAACAATTGGTTCTACCGGCGTCTGTACATGTCCGGCCGATACGGCACCGTCGAAGCCACACTCGATGGCGGCAAGGAGCACTACCGGCAGATTCTTTACGCCTACTACCCGGAAGACATCCGTGGCCTGGGAACGGTGACTTACCGCTACATGGACGGCCGCCTGGACGACATCTTCGCCTACGTGAAATCGGTCCGTCGCATCCGCCGCCTATCCGGCGGCGCCTGGTTCGACCCGATCGGCGGCACCGATTTGCTGTCCGACGAACCGTGGATCCTGTCCGGGTATCCGGGCTGGTACAAAGACCAGAAGCTGACGGAAAAGCGCTGGCAACTGATGCCGGTGGGTGATCCAAAACACCCCGGCTGGGTCAAGGACGCCAGGACCAAGGCCGAGGAATACCCCTACATCGAAACAGAGCAGAAACCTTACGGCATGCCCAAATTGCAGTGGGCACCGCGCGAGGTGTACGTGATCGAAGTGGCGCCGCCCGCCGAGCACTACTACTCGCGCAAGACCTGGTACTGCGACGTCGAGTACCCGATCTTTCACATGGCCGACAACTACGACAAGGCCGGCAACTTGTGGAAGGTGCAGTTCCTGCCGCGGCTGTGGCAGGAACAGGACACGCCCGAGGGCAGCAAGACATTCGGCCCGATCCAGACCGACTACCTGATCAACTTCAAGGACAGCCACGTAACGGTCGTGAACTTCGTCTTCGACAGCTGGAAGTTCAACGATCCCAAGGAGAAGCCGGCCGATTACGTGCCCAACATCCTGTCCGACATAGCCGCCGGCCGACGCTGACCGGTCAGGTACACAGTGCCGAAAGAAGCCCCGGTCCGCCGGGGCTTTTTTTCGTCCCGCGTTCGGGCGCCCCGGACTGCGCCGGCGGTGGTCACCGGCTACAGCTTCAGATACCGCCCGGCATTGCCGCGCAGGATGGCGTCGCGCTGGGCGGCCGGCAGGTCCAGCCCGACGACACGCCGGCCGGGCGCCTTCTCGCGGATCAGGAACGGATAGTCGGAGCCGATCATCAGCTGCTCGGCGCCGTACAGATCGATCAGGTAACGCAGCGCCAGATCGTCGTAGACCAGCGTGTCGTAGTACATGCGCCGGGCGTATTCCACCGGCGCTCGCGGCAGAAAGGCATTCTCGCCGCGGGTGGTTTCCCAGCCGGACTGCAGGCGCGGCAGCACCAGTCCGAAGCTGCCGCCGCCGTGGCTGAAACCGATGCGCAAACCCGGGAACTGCTCCAACAGGCCACCGGTGATCATGGACGCGACGGCGAACGCGTTCTCGTTCGGGAAGGCGATCAGCGCCTGCAGCAGCGGCGGCCCGATCACTCGATCCGCGCCGGCCGGGTGCAGGGCGTGCACGAACACGGCCAGGTCGTTCTCGACCGCGGCGGCAAAGAACGGCGCGTGATCCGGATGGCCGATCGGCTTGCCGTTGATGTTGCTGCCGACCTCCACGCCAACCAGACCGTAGTCGCGGCGCAGGGTTTGCATCTGTTTGGCGGCCAGTTCCGGGTCCTGCAGCGGCACCATTCCAAGACCGGCGAAGTGCGCCGGGTCGGCCGCCACCATGGCGGCGATGGTGCCGTTCACGTGCCGCGCCATGGCCAGCGCATCGTCGGCATCGAACCAGTACGACAGCAGCTCCGGCATGGGCGAGAGCACCTGCATCTGCACGTCCTCGGCCAGCATCTGGTCCAGGCGGCGGGCCACGTCCCAGCTGTGGTCGCTGACGGTCCGAAACGGCTTGTCGCCGATCACCACGGTCTTGTGGCCGGGGTGATCGCAAGCCTGCATCTGCGGCCAGTGCTGCGCGCCGGCCCGCCCGGCATAGGCCGGAAAATCGGCTGGGACGATGTGGGTGTGTACGTCAATGGCCATGAGATCTCCGTCGGAAAAGACGTCCGGGGCGAGGATGGTACGCCGTCGATCCGGACCCTTCGGCGGTCAGCCTCAGGCGGCGCTGGCCGCCAGCGCCTGCTCGATGTCGGCCAGGATGTCGGCCACGTTCTCGATGCCGATCGACAGGCGCACCATGTCCGGTGCCACGCCGGCGGCGGCCAGTTCCTGCGCGTCGAGCTGGCGGTGGGTGGTGGAGGCCGGGTGCGTGGCCAGCGACTTGGCGTCGCCGATGTTGACCAGGCGCGTGACCAGTTGCAGCGCGTCCAGGAATTTCACGCCGGCATCGAAGCCGCCCTTGACGCCAAACGACAGGATGCCCGAGGCACGGCCGCCCAGGTATTTCTTTGCCTGCGCGTGGTCCGGGTGCTGCGGCAGGCCGGCGTAGCTGACCCAGCTCACCTGTGGGTGGCCTTGCAGGAACTCGGCGACTTTCTGCGTGTTCTCGCAGTGCCGCTCCATGCGCAGGGACAGGGTCTCGATGCCCTGCATGATGAGGAACGCGTTCATCGGCGCCATCTGCGCGCCCATGTTGCGCAGCGGCACCACCCGCGCGCGGGCGATGAACGCGGCGGCGCCGAAGGCGTCGGTCATCACCGTGCCGTGGTAGGACGGGTCCGGCGTGCTGAACTGCGGGAAGCGGTCCGCGTGCTGCGCCCACGGGAACTTGCCGGAATCGACGATGATGCCGCCCAGGCTCGTGCCGTGGCCGCCCATGTACTTGGTCAGCGAGTGAATGACCACGTCGGCGCCGTGCTCGATCGGCCGGCACAGGGCCGGCGTGGCGACCGTGCTGTCCACCACCAGCGGCACGCCGGCGGCGTGCGCGATGGCCGCCATGCCGGCCAGATCCGGCACGTGGCCGCCCGGGTTGCCGATGGTCTCGCAAAAGACCATCTTGGTCTTGCCGTCGATGGCGGCGCGCAGCGCGTTCAGGTCGTCGTGATCCACGAAGCGCGTCTCGATGCCGAACTGCGGCAGCGTGTGGGCGAACAGGTTGTAGGTGCCACCGTAGAGTTTCTTGGTGGAAATGATGTTGTCGCCGGCTCGCGCCAGGTTCATCACCGTGTAGGTGATGGCCGCCGACCCGGAGGCCAGCGCCAGCGCCGCGATGCCGCCCTCGAGCGCCGCCACGCGCTGTTCGAGCACGTCGTTGGTCGGGTTCATGATGCGGGTGTAGATGTTGCCCGCGACCTTCAGGTTGAATAGGTCGGCGCCGTGCTGGGCACTGTCGAAGGCGTAGGCAACGGTCTGGTAGATCGGCACCGCGACGGACTTGGTGGTCGGATCGGGCTTGTAGCCGGCGTGGATGGCGAGGGTTTCGAGCTCCATCGGGGGCGACTCCTGGGCATGTTGCGGGCCGGCCGGGCTTGCCGGCCACGGGGGCGCCGGACTATACCATCGGCCTTTTCGCAGCCAACGGAACCTTGCCATGCAGTATTCGCCACTCGGCCGCAGCGGTTTGCAGGTCAGCCGGCTGTGCCTGGGCACCATGACCTTTGGCGAGCAGAACACCGAGGCCGAAGCCCACGCGCAGCTGGATTACGCCACCGCCCAGGGCGTGAACTTCATCGACGCGGCCGAGATGTATCCGGTGCCGCCGCGGCGGGAAACCCAGGGCCGCACCGAGGCCTACATCGGCTCCTGGCTCAAGATGCGGGGCGGTCGGGACAAGCTGATCGTCGCCACCAAGGTGGCCGGTCGATCGACTGAATTGGCCTACGCCCGGCCGTTCGCCATCCACCCGGACCGGCGCAACATCGAGGCCGCCGTCGAGGCCAGCCTGCGGCGCCTGCAGACTGATTACATCGATCTTTACCAGGTGCACTGGCCGGACCGCAGCACCAACTTCTTCGGCCGGCTGGGCTATCAGCACCAGCCGATGGCGGACGAGGTGCCGATCGAGGAGACGCTGGAGGCGCTGGCTGATCTGGTGCGCGCCGGCAAGGTGCGCCACGTCGGCGTCAGCAACGAGACGCCGTGGGGCCTGATGCGCTACCTGGCGCTTGCCGAGCAGCGCGGGCTGCCGCGCGTGGTGTCCATCCAGAACCCATACAACCTGCTCAACCGCGTGTTCGAGATCGGCCTCGCCGAGATCGCGCTGCGCGAGCAGGTCGGCCTGCTGGCCTACTCGCCGCTGGCCATGGGCGCGCTGAGCGGCAAATACCGGCACGGCGCCCGGCCGCCCGAGGGCCGGCTGACACGCTTCGATCGCTTCCAGCGCTACAGCACGCCGGGCGGCGCGGCGGCGGTGGAACAGTACGCGCAGATCGCCGAGGCGCACGGTCTTGACCCGGCGCAGATGGCGCTGGCCTTTGTGCTGCGCCAGCCGTTTCTGACCAGTGCCATCGTCGGCGCAACCACGCCGGAGCAGCTGCGGAGCAACCTGGCCAGCATCGAGCTTGAGCTGCCCGATGCGGTGATCGAGGCCATCGAGGCCGTGCACAACGCGGATCCGAACCCATGCCCGTGACGCTGGACCTGTACGGCCACCCCTGGTCGGCGCCCACGCGCGAGGTACGCATCCTGTGCGCGGAGCTTGGGGTCGAGCATCGCTTCATCGAGGTCAAGCAGGCCGAGGCCGGCGACTACCTGCCCGAGGCCCTGAATCCGGCCTGCAAGGTGCCGATGATCGACGAGGGCGGCTTCATCCTGGGCGAGGCGCACGCCATCCTGCGCTATCTGGCGGCACGCCACGACGCGGCCGGCGCCTGGTACCCGGCGCAGATCGATGTGCGCGCAAAGGTCGATCAGTGGCTGGACTGGCAGGCCCTGCGCCTGGGGCGGCTGGCGGCGCAGCTGATGCGGGAGCGGCGCTTTCGGCCCGACGGGCCGGATGCGGCGGTGTGTGCCGAGGCCGAACGCCTGCTGGGGCTGATCTTGCCGGAGCTGGACATGGAGCTGAAGGCGGCACCGTTCGTGTGCGGGCAACATCCGACGCTGGCCGACATCGCGATCTTCACCAGTGCGGAGTATCTGCAGGTGGCCGGATTCGCGCTGAGCGGGTTCGACGCCTTGGCCGACTGGTACGCCCGCTGCGCCACACGCCCGGCCTGGGCCGCCGTACCGGTAGGGACATTGCCCGGATAGGGCGCGGGCCGATCAAGCGCCGCTGGCATACCCGGTAGCGATTGCCGCCGACGGATAGCGCAGCAGCAGCGTATCCAGTTGCCGGTACAGCGCCGAGCGCCGGCCGGTGCCCAACACGTGCAGTTCGAACTGGCCGAAGGCGTGGGTCAGCGCGTCCTGCGCCACGTCATCCAGCACCTGGTCGGCAACGGCGAACACCACGTCCTGTTCCGCGGCGACATGCTGCTCTAGCAGCGCATGATAGGCCGTGGCGGCGGCACTGAAGCGGCCGCCGGCGCCAGCCTTGCCGGCCGCCCAGGCGGCCTGGGCCCGGGTCATGGCATCCATCAGCTGGCGGCCCTGCCGGCGTCCGGCCAGTTGTGCCGCCAACAGCCCGTCGTTGGGCGGAATTCCCCGGCGGACCAGGGCCGGGAACAGCAGTTCCTCTTCCTTGGCGTTGTGGCAACGTTCCGCGAACTCGCGCAGGAACTCCAACACCTGTCCGGCGCTGTGGGTGTGAATGTGGGCGGCGCCGGCGGCAGCCTGTTCGCACAGCCGGCCGAGCACGCCCACGGCCCGCTGGATGGCGGCGTGTTCGGCGGCCAGAATGGCGATGGCGCTACCCATGGCGGGATACCGGTGGCGGGAACTGGCAGGGACTGCAGACCACTCGCTGCCCATCGACACGGCGGGGCGCGAACTGACCAAGCGTTCAAAGGCGAGGTTCAATGATTCGCCATTTCGCCGCGGAAAACTGTGACTTGTTACCACTCAAGACGCCGACGACCGGCTTTGCAAGGCTGGCCGGCGGCTGCGGGCGAGGCCCGGCGCTGGCCCCGCTTGGGTTAGATTAAACGGCTATATGTTTAGTTTGTACCGGTCCATTGCCGGCCCGCACGCCAACCGGACTGCCCGCCCATGCCTGCTTCAGACCCGGTGATCGACACCTCCCCCGTCGTCGCGGACGAAATCAAGACCACCACCTGCTACATGTGCGCCTGCCGCTGCGGCGTGCGCGTGCACCTGCGGGACGGCCGCATCCGCTACATCGACGGCAACCCGGATCACCCGGTCAACGGCGGCGTGATCTGCGGCAAGGGCAGCGCCGGCATCATGAAGCAGGAGTCGCCGGCCCGGCTGCGCAAGCCGCTGCTGCGCACCGGCGAGCGTGGTCGCGGCGAATTCCGGGAAATCGAGTGGGATGAGGCGCTCAGCCTGCTGGCCGACCGCCTGGCCGGAATCCGCAACACCGACCCGCGCAAGCTGGCCTTCTTCACCGGCCGTGACCAGAGCCAGGCGCTGACCGGCTGGTGGGCGCAGCAGTTCGGCACTCCGAACTACGCCGCTCACGGTGGGTTTTGCTCGGTAAACATGGCCGCCGGCGGGCTATACAGCATCGGTGGCAGTTTCTGGGAATTCGGCGAGATCGACTGGGAACACACCCGCTATCTGGTGATGTTCGGCGTGGCCGAAGACCACGACAGCAACCCGCTGAAGATCGGCCTGGCCAAGCTCAAGGCGCGCGGCGCCAAGTTCGTGTCGGTCAACCCGGTGCAGACCGGCTATTCGGCCATCGCCGACGAGTGGCTGGCGATCCGCCCCGGCACCGACGGGCTGCTGATCCTGGCCCTGGTGCACGAGTTGCTGCGCAGCGAACAGGTCGATTTCGACTATCTGGCCCGCTACACGAATGCGCCGTGGCTGGTGATCGACGATCCCGGGGCCGCCGACGATGGCCTGTTCGCCCGCGACGGCGACGGCAATCCGCTGCTCTTCGACCGCGCGCGTGGCCAGCTGGTAAATGCGCTGTCGGCGAACACGCAGCCGGTGTTGGCCGGCCGCCGCACGCTGGCGGACGGGCGCGGTGCCGTGCCGGCCTTCGAGCTGCTGGCCCGTCGTTATCTGGAGCCGGCCTATGCGCCCGAGGCAGTGGCCGAACAGACTGGCCTGTCCGCCGCCACCATCCGCGGACTTGCTGCAGAGATCGCCCAGGCCGCCTTCGAGCAGCCGGTGGTCATCGAGCAGCCATGGACCGACTGGGCCGGGCGTCGGCACGAGCAGATGATCGGCCGGCCGGTGGCGTTCTACGCCATGCGCGGCATCGCCGCGCACAGCAACGGCTTTCATGCCTGCCGGGCGCTGCACATGCTGCAGATGCTGCTGGGCGCCATCGACACACCGGGCAGCTTTCGCTACAAGCCGCCCTTCCCGCGGCCGGCGCCGCCCCCCCAAAAGCCGACCGGCAAACCGGCGCAGGTGCGTCCCGGCGAGCCCATGCCGGGCCTGCCGCTCGGCTTCGTGACCGGCCCGGAAGACCTGCTGCTGGACGCCGACGGCCAGCCGATGCGCATCGACAAGGCCTACTCCTGGGAAGCGCCGCTGGCCGCGCACGGCGCCATGCACAGCGTGATCCACAACGCCTGGAAGGGTGATCCCTACCCGATCGACACGCTGTTCCTGTTCATGTCGAACATGGCCTGGAACTCCAGCATGAACAGCGCCGGCACCATGGACATGCTGACCGACCGGGATCCGGCCAGCGGCGAGTACCGCATCCCGTTCATCGTCTACTCGGATGCCTTTGCGTCCGAAATGGTGGCCTACAGCGACCTGGTGCTGCCCGACACCACCTATCTGGAGCGCTGGGACGCCATTTCGCTGCTGGATCGGCCGATTTCCAGCGCCGACTGCCCCGCCGACGCCATCCGTCAGCCGATCATGCAGCCCGACCGCGACGTGCGCTGCTTCCAGAGCGTGCTGCTGGACCTGGGCGCCCGGCTGGGGCTGCCGGGCATGGTCACGCACGATGGCAGCCCGCGTTATCCAGGCGGCTATGCGGACTACATCGTCAATCACGAGCGCAAACCGGGCGTCGGCACGCTGGCCGGCTGGCGCGGCGCGCACGGCAACCAGCACGGCAGCGGCGCCGCCAACCCGAACCAGCTGCAGCGCTACATCGACAACGGCTGCTTCTGGCAGGACGGACTGCCGCCGCAGGCGCGCTACTTCAAGCACGCCAACCGGGATTATCTGGACTACGCCGCGCGCATGGGCTTCATCGACGGCGCCGAGCCGATCATCCTGCAGATTTACAGCGAGGTGCTGCAGAAATTCCGCCTCGCCGCCCGCGGTCACGGGCCGGTGACGCCGCCGGTGGCGGAGCGCGCGCGCGTCGAAACCTACTTCGACCCGCTACCGATCTGGTACGCGCCGCTCGAAGAGGCCGCGCTGAACGGCGCCGACTTCCCGCTGCACGCCATCACCCAGCGGCCGATGATCATGTACCACGCCTGGGACTCGCAAAACGCCTGGCAGCGGCAGATCCTGGGCAGCAACCGGCTGTATCTGCACCCGCAAACCGCAGGGCGGCTTGGCGTGCCCGACGACGGCTGGGTGTGGGTCACCAGCCACCACGCGCGCATCAAGTGCCAGGTGCGCCTGATGGCCGGCGTGAATCCGGACACGGTGTGGACCTGGAATGCGGTCGGCAAGCGGGCTGGCGCGTGGAACCTCGATCCCGGCGCGGCGGAGGCGAAAAAGGCGTTTCTGCTGAACCACCTGATCGCCGATCTGCTGCCAGGCGGCGGGCACAGCAACAGCGATCCGGTGACCGGGCAGGCCGCCTGGTACGACCTTCGCGTGCGCATCGAGCCGGTGGCGGCGGCGGATCAGGAGCCGGTCAGCGCGCCGCAGTTCGCGGCCCTGCCGCGCCCGCCCGGCCTGGACGCGGCGCCCGGGCGTCTGTCCCGCGGCGGGATGTTTCGCCGCCGGTCGGCATCCTGACCGGCGGCGAACGCGCATGCCCTTACAGCAGCGGGTGGCCGCCGAGGCCGTACTCGGCCCGGCCATAGGCCAGCATGTTGTCGTCGTAGAGCTGACCGACGTGGATCGACAGCATCAGCAGGTCGCGGGCGGCGATCTCCAGTACGTCCCCGCGCGTGGTGGCGGCGCCGCCCAGCAGCTCGATGCCGCGGAAGGCCAGCGCGGAGGCCTCCTTGCACATCAGCGAGCGCCAGGCGTTGGGCCGATTGCGCGCGGCCTCGTCGACCACCGGCGTGTTGGCGGCGTCCCAGGCCTCGAGTTGCTGCACGTAGCGTTCCTGCAGCGCCTCGATGGTGTCGGCCTTGACCAGCATCTCGGCCACGTTGCGCTGGGCGATGGGCGACTCCCATTCCTTGACCCCGTACAGCACCCGCTGACGGTCGCGCACGCGCTGCTTGACCTCGGCCACCACCCGCTGGGTGACACCCACCGCGATGGCACCGAAGCCGACGCAGAACATCGGCATGAACGGGATGCGGTAAATCGGGGTCGTGTCGTCCCAGTCGCCGCCGATAGGCCGGCCGGTGGCCTTGATGTGCGCCAGCGGCAGCACGCGGTGCCAGGGTACGAACACCTGGTCGGCGCGCACCGTGTGGCTGCCGGTGCCACGCAGGCCAAACGGGTTCCATTCGCCGACGATCTCGATCTCGCGCGTATTGGCCGTCACCAGGCACGGCTGTGGCCCGCCGGCCATGCCGGGCACCTCGACCAAGGCGCCCAGGCCGATCCAGTCGTCCCACTTCACGCCGCTGCCCCAGTTCCACTGGCCGGACAGCTTCACGCCGCCATCGACGTAATCCACCTTGCCGATGGGAAAGAAGATGTCGGCCGTGAAGCCGTCGCTGTCATAGATTTCCTGCCGGCCCTTGGGGTCCAGGAAGGCCACCCACTGTTCGTGCAGCGCGGTGAAATAGACCAGCCAGGCTGCCGAGGCGTTGCGCTGGGCAACCACCCGCACCACCTCCGAGAAGGTGCGCGCGCCCATGCCAAAACCGCCGTAGCGCTTGGGACGCAGCAGCTTGTGGATCTGCGCCTTGTGCACCACGTCACGCAGCTTCAGGGAAAAGCCGCCCTTGAGCTCGGCTTCGGCGATCTCAGGGTCCGCCTGCTGGCCGATGTACTCGGCGCGGGCAACCATTTCCTCGTGCGTCATTTCGTTCACTTCTCCTGCTCCTGCGGTCGGCGATCAAGAAAGGCACGCAGTCTAGCAAACGCCCGTTATCGCGCCGCATGGCGCGGCTTGACGCGCATCAATGGTCACGGACGCGTCCGATCGGACCGGCGCCAACCCGGGACGCATTCCCTTTCCACCGGATCCCCGAACCCATGACCGCAATCGCACCCAACACCACCGGCCGCAAGCTTGGCCTGGTGATCGATCTGGACACCTGCGTCGGCTGCCACGCCTGCGCGGTGGCCTGCAAGGAATGGAACGATGGCGGCCACATGGCGCCGCTGACCGACGAGGATCCTTACGGCAGGGAGCCATTTGGCGTGTGGTTCAACCGCGTCCACGCCTTCGAGACCCAGCCCGAATCCGGCTGCGGCGGCGGGCCGGCCAGCACGCGCACCGTGCACTTCCCCCGCTCCTGCCTGCACTGCGAGCAGCCGGACTGCGTCACGGTCTGCCCGACCGGCGCCTCGTACAAGCGGGCCGAGGACGGCATCGTGCTGATCGACGAGGACCAGTGCATCGGCTGCAAGCTGTGTTCCTGGGCCTGCCCCTACGGCGCACGGGAATACGACTCCCACAGCGGCACCATGAAAAAATGCACCCTGTGCGTGGACCGCATCTACAACACGAACCTGCCGCCGGCCGAGCGCCGGCCGGCCTGCGTCATGGTCTGCCCGACCTCGGCCCGCCTTTTCGGTGATCTGGGCGACCCCGGCTCGGACGTGTCGCGGCGGGTGGCCGCGCGCGGCGGGGTCGACCTGCTGCCGGACCTTGGCTACCGGCCGGTGAACAAATACCTGCCGCCGCGCGAGCGGCGCGCTGCCGCCGACACCGCGCCCCTGCCGGACGCCCCCGGCGGCGCCGACATCGGCCAGCGGCTGCTCGGCTGGGTCGATCGCCTGCTGTCCCGATAACAAGCCCGAACGCCATGCATCCCGCCGCCTCGGTCATCCTGTTCACCGTCACCTCCGGCATGGGCTACGGCCTGCTGGCCCTGCTCGCCGTGCTGGGCAGCCTGGGCATGCTGCCACCCGATCCAGGCCTGGGGCTGGCCGGCCTTGGCACGGCGCTGGCGCTGATCACGGTCGGCCTGCTCGCTTCCACCTTTCACCTCGGCCATCCGGAGCGGGCCTGGCGGGCACTGAGTCAGTGGCGCACGTCCTGGCTGTCGCGTGAAGGCGTGCTGGCAATCATGGCTTATCCGCCGGCTGTGCTGTTTGGCGGCGGCTGGGTGCTGGCCGGCCGCACCGACGGCGTCTTCGCGCTGGCCGGCTGGCTGACTGCGTTGCTCGCCGTGCTGACGGTGTGCTGCACGGCCATGATCTACGCCAGCCTCAAGCCGATTCCGCAGTGGCGAAACCGCTGGGTAATGCCCGGCTATCTGGCGATGGCGCTGGCCACCGGCGCGGCCTGGCTGGCGCTGCTGGCAAGTGTATTTGGCATCGGTCGCGGACTGACCGACATCATCGCCATACTTGGGCTGGGTCTGGCGGCGCTGGTCAAACTGGCCTACTGGCGGCATATCGACAGTGCCGCGCCAATCGCCACGGCGGCCGCTGCAACCGGCCTGGGCGGGCTCGGCCAGGCACGCCTGCTCGAGCGCCCGAACACGCAAGAAAACTACCTACAAAAGGAGATGGGCTTTCGCGTGGCACGCAAGCATGCCAATCGCTTGCGGCGCCTGGTGCTGATCGGTGGTTTTGGGCTGCCGCTGGTGCTGATACTGGCGGCGAGCTTTCTGCCGGCCGCAATGTCGATCTGGCTACTTGCGCTCGCGCTGGTCGGGGTCACGATCGGCGCGCTGGTCGAACGCTGGCTGTTCTTTGCCCAGGCGAAACATACGGTGACGCTGTACTACGGCGCGGCTACGGTCTGAGCCGGCGATGGGAACGCCAGGGCCTGCCGGATAGAACGGCCGGCATGCGGCCGTTGAATGTCCCGTGGGCAGCGCCCGGTGCAGCGCTGCCGGGCGCCGATCGCCTATTCCAGGGGGCGTTCGACAGGCATTTCCTGTCGCGTCTTCACGCAGCCCAGACAACGGGTGAACAGGCCACGCGCCGGACCCACCACCAACTGACTGGCCGACTCATCCACGTTGCCACCCAGCGCCGAGAACGGCAGCGTGGCGACGAATATGGCCATGCCGGCAGCGGTGGCGGCTGCATACAACGGCCTCGCGATCAGGGCATCACCCATCATGCGGGCAGCGGTCGGATCGTCGTTGGCGCCCGGACCGTACATGTCGGTTTCGAGGCTGGCACCCAATGCGGTGAAAGGCTGCGTCAGCGCCAGGGCCAGGGCCAGGGTCGCCGAGACGACAAACTTGAACGCGGACATACGAGCTCCGTGGGCGGCATCCGCGACAAAGGGGCGGACGGCGGCAAGGTTAGGCGCCGTTGGGCGACCGGTCAATGCGCGGGACTGTGCCGCCCACCGGCGTGGCGCAACATCAGAGCGCAGGTCACCAGGCCCAGCAGGGCTGTGCCCAGCGACAGTACCGGCCAGAGCCAGCTGCCGGTTTTCTCGAGCAGGGTTCCGACCAACGGCGGCCCGACGAGAATCCCCAGGCCCTGCCCGGACAGCGCAAGGCCGAGTATGGGCCCGGTGGCCGGCGGCCGTGGCGCCAGCAGCGGTGCCTGCGTGAAGATGCCGGTCGGGATGATGCCCAGCAGGAAGCCATAGGACGCCAGCAGCAGATACGTCCAGCCCAGAGAGTGCGCAAACAACATCATCGCCGGCAGGACGACCAGCAGCGGCAGTGCCGGCAGCACCAGCAGCGTCGACGGCCGCCAGCCGCGATGCACCAGAACGCCGCCGAGCAGGTTGCCGGGAATGATCGCCGCCGGCACCAGCGCGCTGGCCAGCGTCGCCGTCGCGGTGTCCAGGCCGAGCGTGTGCATCAGGTGCGTGGGCAGAAACGTGAACACGCTGAAGAACTGGCTGCTGAAACAGAAAAACGCCAGCGCCAGCCACCACGGCCCGCTGCTGCGCAGCACAGACAGATCGAGCCGACCGCCGGAGGGCAAGCCAACATCCCGCGGCAACCCCGGCAGCATCGCCAGCACGGCCAGCGCCGCCACGGCGCTCACCGACCACAGCCCGCGCCAGCCGAAGGCGCCCAGCAGCAGCGGCGCCAGCGCCAGCATCAGCATGCTGCCGACCGGCATCCACAGCGCCCACACGCCCATCGCAAGGCCGATGTCCTGACGCCGGGTGAGGCTGGCGATCAGCGTCGGCGCGGCGACCGTGATCAGCACCACGCCCACACCCTCCAGACCGCGCCCGGCCAGCAGCCAGGCGGTGGCCGGCGCCAGCGCACTGAGCGCGCCGGCCACCACCAGCACCAGCAGCCCGTCACGCAGCAGCCCGCGCGAGCCACGCCAGTGACCGAGCTGGCCGGAGACGACTCCCAGAGCAAAGGTGGCGATGGTGCCGGCCGACATCACCCAGCCGATCTGCGCCAGCGTCAGATGCAGTGCACTGCGCAGGTCGAGCGCGGCCGGGCTGGCCTTGGCCAGCGCCGTGGCCGCCGCGACACCGGCCAGAAAGGCGACGCCTACGCCCCGCCAGTGGGTCTGCGCGGGGTCCTGCATCACGGCTCAGAGCAATTCGGCCAGCGCCGCCGCGTAGCGCGCGCAGGCGGCCGGCGACGTCAGTTCCGTGGTGCAGACCAGCAAGCCGTCGGCCAGTTCCGGATAGTGTTCCGCCAGCGGCAGGCCGCCCAGGATGTCACGCTCCAGCAGGCCGTCCAGCAGGCGCGACAGATCGCCCGGCAGGCGCAAGACCGTCTCGTTGAAGGTCGGCCCGCTGAACGCGGGTCTCACGCCCGGCAGCGCGCACAGGCGCTCGCGCAGCAGATTCAGGTTGGCGTGGCTTTGGCGCGCCACGGTGGTGAGCCCGGCCGGCCCCATCAGGCTCATGTACAGCGTCGCCGCGGTCGCCAGCAGACCCTGATTGGTGCAGATGTTGGACGTCGCCTTGGCGCGGCGGATGTGCTGCTCGCGCGCCTGCAGCGTCAGAGTGAAACCGTCCTTGCCGTCCAGGTCCACCGTGCGGCCGGCAATGCGGCCCGGCAGCTGACGCACCAGTCCCTCGCGACAGGCCATGAACCCCAGATACGGCCCGCCACCGGCCAGCGGAATGCCCAGCGGCTGGCCTTCGCCGCAGGCGATGTCCGCGCCGCGCGCGCCCCACTGGCCGGGCGGTTTCAGGATCGCCAGGGCCAGCGGGTTGACCACGCCGATGACCAGCGCGCCGGCAGCATGGGCGGCATCCGTCAGCGCGTCGACGTCCTCCAGCACGCCAAAGAAATTCGGCTGCGGCACGGCCAGGGCCGCCACGCCGATCCAGTCGATGCCATCCAGGACGGTGCGACCGGTCTGTGCATCGAAACCCGGCTCGACCAGCTCGATACCCTGGCGGGCGACGATGCCGCGCACGGCCGCCCGATAGGCCGGATGCAGCGCGCGCGGCAGTAGCACGCGCCGGCCGGCCTGGCCATTGGCACGCACCGCCATCAGCACCGCCTCGGCCAGCGCGGACGCGCCGTCGTACAGCGAGGCATTGGCGACGTCCAGCGCGCACAGCCCGGCGATCATGCTCTGGAACTCGTACAGCACCTGCAGCGTGCCCTGGCTGGCCTCGGCCTGATACGGCGTGTAGGCCGAATAGAACTCGCCGCGACTGACCAGTTGCCACACTGCAGCGGGGATGTGGTGCTGATAGGCGCCGGCGCCCAGGAAACAGGTCGGATTGCGATCGCCGGCGGTCCGCTCGGCGAGCAGCGCGCCGACTTCCCACTCCGGCAGGCCGTCCGGCACGCCAGGCAGGCCGTCGATGCGCAGGCCGGGCGGAATCTCGTCGAACAGCGCGGCAATGTCGGCCACGCCGACGGTGCGCAGCATGGCGCTGACTTCGTCCGCCGTGTGCGGAATGAACGGCATCAGGCGGACTCGGTCAGGGCGCGATAGGCGGCGGCGTCCAGCGTGTCCGGCGGCAGCGCGCCGGCCACGCGCAGCAGCCAGCCTGCGCCGTAGGGATCCTGGTTCACGAGCTCCGGCGCGCTGGCGAGCGCATCGTTGAAGGCCAGCACGGTGCCGGTCAGCGGCGCGTACACGTCCGCGGCGGCCTTGACCGACTCCACCACCGCGCAGGCATCGCCCGCCGTGAGCGCCTTGCCGACCGCCGGCAGTTCCACGTAGACCAGGTCACCCAACTGCGCCTGGGCATGGTCGGTGATACCCACGGTGATGCTGCCGTCGGCTTCCTGGCGCAGCCATTCGTGGGTGGGGGTGTAGCGCAGCGTGTCCGGCACCTGGCTCAAGGCAAGTCTCCCTTAGGCAAGAAAACGGCAGCGATCAGACCTCGACCAGCGGCGGCAGATCGACGCGCAGCGCGCCGTCGCGCACGAACGGCGGATTCACGAATCGTGCCGGCAGCTCGCGATCGCGGATGCGTATGGTACAGGCGCCGCCGGCGCCGGCTTCGACCCGCGCCAGACCGATCCCGCGCCCGACGGTCGGCCCGAAACCGCCCGATGTCAGGTGGCCGATCTGCCGCCCGTCCTGAAGCACGGGCGCGCCATCGCGCAGCACGCCGCGGCAGACCAGCACCACGCCGGCCCGCTGCCGGCCGGGGCCGGCGGCGCGCTGGGCGGCCAGCGCCGCGCGGCCGATGAAATCCCGCTGCGCCGGTTCCCAGTGCACGGTCCAGCCCAGGCCGCATTCGAGCGGCGTGACGGTGTCGTCCATGTCGTGGCCGTACAAGGACAGGCCGGCTTCCAGCCGCAGCGTGTCGCGCGCGCCAAGCCCCGCCGGGCGCACGCCGGCTTGCAGCAGCGCCTGCCACAGCGCCGGTGCGGCGGCCGCCGGCAGCATGATTTCGTAGCCATCCTCGCCGGTATAGCCGGTGCGACCGACCAGCCAGTCACCCTCCTCGGCAGCAGCAAAGCGGGCCAGGCCCGCCACACCCGCACGCAGGGCGGCCGGCAACAGCGGATCGGCCAGCGTGCGCGCCTGCGGTCCCTGCACCGCCAGCATGGCCAGCTCGTCGCGCGGGGTGAGCACCACGTCGAAGCCGGCCTGCCCTGCGCGCAGCCAGGCCAGATCGGCCTCCCGGCGGGCGGCATTGAGCACCAGCCGAAACCGGTCGGCGCCGAGGCGGTAGACCAGCAGGTCATCGATGATGCCGGCCTGTTCGTTCAACAGGCAGGTATACAGCGCCTTGCCGCTGGCGATGCGCGCGACATCGCCGCACAGCACCCGGCGCAGGTAGTGGTCGGCCTGCGGGCCACTCAGGTCCGCCTGCGCCATGTGCGACACGTCGAACACGCCGGCGCCGGCGCGCACCGCGTGGTGTTCGTCCAGCTGCGAGCCGTAATGCAGCGGCATGTCCCAGCCGGCGAACGGCGCCATGCGGGCACCGGCAGCCAGGTGCAGGGCATGCAGGGGCGTTTTCAGGAGCAGGTCGGCGGGCATGGCAGGGTCCGGGCAGCGATGGCCGGCATGATAAGCGATGGCCGGCGGGCCTAGAATTCGCAACAGTCCTGCCAGGAGAGCCCGCATGCCGCTGTCGATCGATGCCGCCCACCGCGTCGCCGTGGTGCTGGTCGAGGCACTGCCCTACATCCGCCGTTTTCGCGGCCAGACCATCGTCGTCAAGTACGGCGGCAACGCCATGGTCGATGCCCAGCTCAAGCACAGCTTCGCGCGCGACATCGTGCTCATGAAACTGGTCGGCATGAACCCGGTGGTGGTGCACGGCGGCGGGCCGCAGATCGGCGAGCTGCTCGGACGCCTCGGCATCCAGAGCCGCTTCGTGGACGGCCAGCGCGTGACCGACGCCGCCACCATGGACGTGGTGGAGATGGTGCTCGGCGGCCTGGTGAACAAGGACATCGTGAACCTGATCAACAGCCACGGCGGCCGGGCGGTGGGCATCACCGGCAAGGACGCGGCGGCCATCCGCGCCCGCAAGCTGATCCTGCGCCACGCCGGCGAAAACGACACCCTGCCGGAGGAGATCATCGACCTGGGCCACGTCGGCCAGGTCGAGGCCATCGACACGGCGCTGCTGGACCTGCTCAGCGGCCGCGACTTCATTCCAGTGGTGGCGCCGATCGGCGTCGGCGCCGACGGCGCCACCTACAACATCAACGCCGACACCGTGGCCGGCAAGCTGGCGGCGGCGCTGAAGGCCGAAAAACTGATGCTGCTGACCAACACCGCCGGCGTGCTCGACGCCAGCGGCAAGCTGATCCCGCGCATGGATGCCGCCACCGTGCAGGCACTGATTGCCGACGGCACCATCCACGGCGGCATGCTGCCCAAGGTCAACTGCGCGCTGGATGCGGTGGACGCGGGCGTGGGCGCGGCCCATATCGTCGATGGCCGGGTCGAGCACGCCGTGCTGCTGGAGGTGTTCACCGACAGCGGTGTAGGCACGCTGATCGCGGGCGCGCTCGACGGCATCTGGCCGGCCAGTTAAACGGGGCGGTGGCGCTATCAGGAGGAGCTTTCGTGGAGGCGAGCAGCCTGGTCGACGATCGTCCCGAAGCGGGCGTGTTTCGTGTACATCGGACCGCGTTTACCGACCCGCAGGTGTTCGAGCTCGAAATGGCGCGCATCTTCGAGGCGACCTGGGTCTTCATCGCGCTCGAAAGCGAGATCGAACAGCCGCACGACTTCGTCACCCGCCAGATCGGCCGCCAGCCGATCATCCTGACGCGCGACGGCGCCGGCACGCTGCGCGCGTTCCTGAACAGCTGCCGCCACAAGGGCACGTTGCTGTGCCCGTTTCGCGCCGGCAACCGCAAGTTCCACACCTGCCCGTACCACGGCTGGGTCTATGACAGTGCCGGGCACTGCATCGGCATCACCGATCAAAAAGACGGTCACTACCCGCCGGCTTTCGATGACGAAAGCCACGACCTTGCCCCGGTAGCACGGGTGGGCAGCTATCGCGGCTTCGTGTTCGCGAGCCTCTCGGCGAGCGTGCCAAGCCTCGAAGATCACCTGGGCGAGGCGCGCAAGCTGCTCGATCTGGTCGCCGACCAGGCGCCGGACGGCCTCGAATACATCCCCGGCGAGGCCAGCTACACCTACGACGGCAACTGGAAGCTGCAGTTCGAGAACGGCCTCGACGCCTACCACTTCGCGAGCACGCACGCCGCCTTCGTGGACATCGTGCGCCAACGGCCGCGCGCCCACCCGGCCCCGCTGCCAGCCGGACCGATCATTGCCGGCACCATCAGCACGGCCCGCGGCCACGCCATGTCGTGGTCGGTCGGCGCGCCCGGCCAGGGACCGGAAAGCCGTCCGCTGGTGCGCGACACGGAATTGCTGGAGGTGGTCAGGCAGCGGGTCGGCGAAGCCCGACTGGACTGGATGCTGCGCCAGCGCAACCTGACCATCTTTCCGAACCTGCAGATCATCGACATCCAGTCGCTGCAGCTGCGCACCTGGCAACCGCTGGCGGTCGACAAGACACGCATGAGCTCGCACTGCCTCGCCCCGCGCGGCGAGAATCCGCAGGCGCGCCGCTTTCGCATCCGCCAGTACGAGGAATTCTTCAATGCCGGCGGTCTGGCCACCTCCGACGACAACGTCATGTACGCCCTGAGCCAGGACGGCTTCGCTGCGCAAGCGGCCGGCGACACGCAGGGCTATTCGCGCGGCATGGCAGCGCCGCCGTCCTTGCCGCATGCCTTCGCGCCGCTCGGACTCACGCAAGCCCGCTGCAACGCGAGCTCGGCCGGCCTGGCCTTTGGCGACGAGACCGCCATCCATGCCGGCTACCGGGAGTGGCGCCGGTTGATGCAAGGCGGTTGATCGGCGCCCGCTTGCAACGCAGGAGACCCCGATGCCCGACCCCATTGCCACTTCCATAACCACCGACCTGCTGCACGCCGAATGCCGGTATCTGGACGACCGCGACTGGGCCGCCTGGCTGGAGCTGTACACACCGGACGCCGTCTACTGGGTGCCGTCCTGGCGCGATGAATACGCGCAAACCTCCGATCCGGACACCGAGATTTCACAGATCCATCACGACAGCCGCCGCGGCCTTGAAGAACGCGTGATGCGCGTACAGTCCGGCAAGTCGGTGACCGCCATGCCGCTGCCGCGCACCACGCATTTCGTGAGCAACATCGAAGCGAGCTTCGAGTCGGCCGACGCGATTACCGCACGGGCCAACTGGATGGTCCTGGTCTACAACCCGCGGACCGAAAAACAACACAGCAACTTCGGCCGCTACGAACTGGGGCTGCTGAAAACCGGTCCGCGCTGGCTGTTCGCCCGCAAGACAATCCGCCTGCAGAACGACCGGGTGCCGGCTTTGATCGATTTCTACACGCTATAGGCAGGCCGCGGGCAGATCCGCTCAGGCCACCAGACCCACCATGCGTTCCGTTTGCTGCCACAGGCGCGCGCGCACCGCGCGGTCGTGCGACTCGGCCGACGATTTGGCGGGCTTGCAGCCGCTGAAATACTGCCCGGTGACATCGGCCACCTCGGGCGCCGTGGCCAGGTAAAGCGACGTGCGGGCACCCTTGTCCGCCTTGGGCAACAGTTTCTTGATGAAGCCGGGCATACCGCCAAGGTTGGTATCGATCACGCCCGGATGCAGGCAGTTCACCGTGATACCCAGCGCCTGCCAGCGTTCGGCAAGGTCGTAGGTGGCCATGACGCAGGCCAGTTTCGAGCGCCCATAGGCGGCGAACATCTTGTACTTGCGCGTACTTTGCAGGTCGTCGAAATCGATGTGCCCCATGCTGTGCACGCGCGAGCTGACGTTGACCACGCGCGATGGCGCGCCGGCAGCCAGCGCCGGCTCCAGCAGCCGGGTGAGCAGGAACGGCGCCAGGTGATTGACCGCAAACTGCAACTCGAAACCATCGGCCGACATCTGGCGCCTTTCCACCATCACGCCGGCATTGTTGATCAACACGTGGATCACCGGATGGGCGGCCAGAAGCTCGGTCGCCAGGCGCCGTACATCGGCCAACGAAGCCAGATCGGCCTGCCACAGCTCCACCGCCGCATTGCCGGTGGCAACGCGGATTTCCTGCTCGGCCGCGGCGCCGCGAGCGCGGTCCCGGCACACCATCACCACCGTGGCGCCAGCGGCGGCCAATCCCTGCGCGGTCGCCTTGCCGATGCCTGAATTGGCGCCGGTGACTACGCACACCTTGCCCTGCATGTCTGCCATGTCCAGCCTCCTCCTGCCCTGCAAGTCGTGTTATGCGTCAGGGCCGTGCCCGACACCGCAAGGATCGCACACCGCCGGTAGCTCGGACTCGATTGCAAACACGGCACGCCTTTTACCGGAAAACCCGGCCCAAAAAAAAGCCCGGAAAATCCGGGCTTTTTAAAAGCGAAATGTTCGCTCAGTAACGCGGGCCGCGGCCGGCACCACCGCCGCCGTAGCCACCGCCGCCGCCCGGACGCGGGCCACGGCTGGCGTCACGCTCCATGGCCATGTTGACCTTCAGCGGGCGACCGCCCAGATCACGGCCATTCTGTTCCAGCGCCTTCTCGGCCGCCTGCTGGGAAGCGAAGGTGATGAAGGCGAAGCCCTTCGGACGACCGGTCTCGCGGTCCATGATCATGGCCAGATCGGTGATCTGCCCATACTCCGAGAACAACCCCCGCAGCTGGTCTTCGGTGACCGAGTAGGGGAAATTTCCAACGTACAGTTTATTTTGCTGCATATACAAGCACTCCAGGGTTTCAAGGATTCCCGGCGGGGACGCCGGGGTCGGCGGATGCCGATTCATCAGACGGCGACTGCGCCGACACATCCCCTTGCGCGGAACTCTTGGCGAGCTTGCGCAGGTTCTTTTCTTCTTTTTTCTTGCTCTTCGCCAGCTCGCGCTGACGTTTCTCGAACGAGTAGTTTGGCTTGGCCACGGGGCACTCTGGACGGCAGGCGGGCGACAGACGGTACGGACTACAGGTCCGTGGAAAGGGGTCGTCGGGAGGCGACAGAATGCCGGGCGCAGCAGGCGCCAGGCACGCAAGGCAGGGTTTTGTTCAGACACGCGCCTTTTCGAACGCCGGACAGGCGAACCGCGGCGGGTTCGTTGGCGAGAAAAGCGGCCACTGGGCAGGTAGCCCGGGAACAATCAAGAAGCAAACGCACACTCACTGACCAGACAAGCAATCAAACATTGCGGGCTGCAGCATACAGGTTTTTTCGGCGCGGTGCGCGCCCGGGCGGCGACGCGCCTGACCACGCGGCCTCGCCGCCTCACCACGGGTGAACCTGCACCTGCATGCTGCGGTAGCCGCGGATGATGTTGGACTTGGCCCGCACCGGGCCGCCGACGACCTCGACCATGCGGAAGCGCTTCATGATTTCTTCCCAGGACACGCGCAGCTGCATTTCCGCCAGGCGGTTGCCCATGCAGCGGTGGATGCCGAAGCCGAAGGACAAGTGGTGCCGGGCGTTCTCGCGGTCGATCTTGAAGCGCATCGGGTCGGCGATCACCTCGTCGTCGCGGTTGCCGGACACGTACCACATCATGACCTTGTCGTGCTTGCGGACCTGCTTGCCAAACAGTTCGGTGTCCTGCGTGGCGCGGCGGCGCATGCCAAGGATCGGCGTCTGCCAGCGGATGATCTCGGACACCATGTTCGGGATCAGCGTGGTGTCGCGGCGCAGCTTGTCGTACTCGGCCGGGTTCTGGTTCAGCGCCAGCACGCCGCCGGTGATCGAATTGCGCGTGGTGTCGTTGCCGCCGATGATCAGCAGGATGATGTTGCCCAGGTATTCCATGGGCGAGTCGATCATGTTTCGGGTGCGCTCGGAATGCGCCAGCATGGAGATCAGGTCGTTACCCGGCTTGCTGACCCGCTGGTGCCACAGCCGCACGAAATGTTCGGCGCAGTCGGCCAGCGCCACGTCGCGGTCCTCGGGGGTGATGAAGTCGCCGCCGCTGATGTCGGGCGCGCCGGTGGTCGCGTCCGACCAGAAGGTGAGCTTGCGCCGTTCCTCGAAGGGAAAATCGAACAGGGTCGCCAGCATTTGGGTCGTCAGTTCGATCGACACCCGCTCCACCCAGTCGAAGGTTTCGCCGACCGGCAGCTCGTCCAGGATCTTGCCGACCCGTTCGCGGATGATCGGCTCGAGCTTGGCCAGGTTGGCTGGCGCCACCACCGGCTGCACCGCCGCGCGGTGCACGTCATGCTTGGGCGGGTCCATCTGGATGAAGCTCTGGAAGGGGATTGCTTCCGGCAGGTCGGCGATGGTGATGGTCGGCTCGGACGAGAACAGCTGGTGGTTTTTCTCGACGTGGGCGATGTCGTTGAACTTGGTCACCGACCAGAACGGGCCGTACTCGCTGTCGGCGCAGTAGTGCATCGGCGCTTCCCGGCGCAGGCGCTCGAAAAAGCCCCATTGCGCGTCGTGCTCGTAAAGGTCGGCCTGACTGACGTCGATTTCTTCCAGCGGGATGTCGTATGGATCGACATCGATCATTCTGAGGCGATTTACCGAATCCAACATGGCTCTCTCCTCCGTGAGTGAGTATCGGCAGGCGGCTGGCTTTGCCTACATCTGGAAGGCGGGCAGCTGCACGACGAGGCCTTCGAGCGCGTCGGAGACCTGAATCTGGCAGGACAGGCGCGAGGTCGGCGTGCGCTCGGGCGTCGGGTTCAGCATTTCCTGCTCTTGCGGGTTCGGTCCGCCGAGTCGCGCGTACCAGTCCGGTGGCAGGATGACGTGACAGGTGGCGCACAGACACTTGCCACCGCAGTCGGCATCGATTCCGGGCACGGCGTTTTGCACCGCCGCCTGCATCAGTGAGCGGCCGTCGCGGGCCTGCACCTCGTGCCGCGCGCCGTTTGCCTCTACGAAAACCACCTTCGTCATGGTTGCGCCTCCTTGCGCTGCGGGGTATGCCTTGCCGTGAATTCGAGTATACGCAGGATTGCGCCTTTAGCAATCGTTCGTTCAGCTCGTCGGGCCGGCGGACGAGCCGGCGGGTAGGCGCGCCGATCCCGCAAACGGCAGCGTTATCATGCCGCGCCCTGCTGCCACCACAGCCCGTCCGTGAACCCACCCGCCCCTGCCCTGAACTGGACCGCGCCAGCCACCGTGTCGACGCGCGGTCTGCTGGTCCTGGCCGGGTTTTTCATCGGCCTGCGGCTGGTGTTCTTTCCGCTGCTCGATCCGATCGTCGACGAAGCCTATTACTGGCTCTACTCGCAGCGGATGGAGCTGGCCTTTCTGGATCACCCGCCGCTGGTGGCGTGGCTGAACTGGCTCGGCACGCACCTGCTGGGCAACACGCCGGCCGGCGTGCGGCTGGGCGCGATCGGCTGCGGACTGATTGCGCTGGTCTACATCTACCGCCTGACGCGGGAGGTCGGCGGGCACGAACAGGCGCTGGCGGCGGTGCTGCTCGGCTGCGCCCTGCCCGGCTTTTTCCTGTCCGGTTTTCTGATGACGCCGGACGCGCCGCTGGTGGCGGCCTGGTCGGCCGGGGTGTTTTATCTGCACCGGGCACTGGTGCGAGACCAGCGCGGCGCCTGGCTGGGCGTCGGCCTGGCGATGGGCCTTGGCCTGCTTGGCAAGTATCCGATCGTGCTGCTGGCGGCCGGCGCCGCCGGCTTCGTGCTGAGCGACCCGCTGGCCCGGCGCTGGCTGGCCCGCCCGCAGCCCTATCTGGCCGCGCTGTTGGCGCTGGCGCTGTTCTGGCCGGTGTTGGCGTGGAACGCGGCTCACGACTGGGCTTCGTTTGCCTTCCAGAGCACCCGGCGCGTGCAGCAGAACTACGAGTTCTCCACCCATTTGTTGGTGGCGCACGTCCTGCTGCTGCTGTTCCCGACCGGAGCACTGGCCGCCTGGGGCGTCGCCACCCGTCCTGCGTGGCGGGCCCAGGCGGTGGCAGACGCGCGCAGCCGGCGCCTTTTGCTGTGGACGGCGGCGGTGCCGTTTGGCGTTTTTTTCGCGTTCAGCCTGTTCAACTACCCGCACTTTCACTGGACCGGGCCGGCCTACATCGGCCTGCTGCCGTTTCTGGCCACCACGCTGGTGCTGCCGGCGGCGCCCGCTGACCGGCTGGGGCGTTTCCTCGCGCGCGCCTGGCGACCCACGCTGTACCTGCTGGGCGCGATCTACGCGACCACGGCGGTGTACATCGTGTTCGGCCTGCCGGGCGTGCCGTACCCGAGCCGCAACGTCGATTACCTGGCCTGGCGCGAGGCGGCTGCGGCGGTGCACCAGCTCGAACAACAGGTGGAACGCGACACCGGCCAGCGACCGCTGGTGGCCGGCATGAGCAAGTGGTCGATCGCGGCGGGTCTGGCCTTTTACGACACCGACGGCCGGCGCGACAACATCACCTCGCGCAACATCGTCGGGCGCGGCGGGGCGATGTTCGAGTACTGGTTCGACGATCAAAGCAATGGCAGACGGCCAGTGCTGCTGGTCGATTTCGAGCGCAAGGATCTGGAAGACCCTTCGGTCGAGGCGGCGCTGGTCGATGTCGGCCCGATCCAGGAACAGATCATCCACTGGCGCGGGCAAGTGATTCGCCACCTCTACTACCGCGTTGCCGCCGGCTACCGGCCGGCGGCGGTGCAAAGGACACGCTGAGCCATGCGCCTGCTGCTGCACTTGGCCCGCGCCTATCCTGGCCGCAGCCTGCTGACGCTGCTGTCGCTGTTGCTGGCCGGGCTGCTGGACGGACTGGGCCTGTCCTCGCTGCTGACCATGCTGGTGACGGTGGCGGATGACGGTGCCGGTCAGCCGCTGCCGGCGCAGCAGGTGACGCGGTTTCTGGCCATGTTGGGTATCCCGCCGCGGCTCGGACCGCTGCTGGCCCTGATGGTGATTGCCATGGTGGTAAAGGCGGTGATGACCCTGGCCGCCAACGCCCAGGTGGGCTACACCATGGCACGCGTGGCGACCGACCTGCGCCAACGCCTGTTGCGCGCGGCGCTGTCGAGCCGCTGGGAGTACTACCTGCACACGCCGATCGGCGCGCTGTCGAACGCCATATCCGGCGAGGCGAACCAGGCGGCCAACGCCTATTTCTGCGCGGCGCAGATGATGGCCGTACTGGTGCAGGCGCTCATCTACTCGGCGCTGGCGATGATGGTGTCCTGGCAGGCGACGCTGGCGGCGCTGCTGCTGGGCGGCCTGCTGATGGGCGCCATGGGCGGACTGGTACGCCGCGCGCGCCGCGCCTCCAGACGCCAGCATAAGCTCACCGCGCAGCTGGTGATCTACCTCACGGACGTGCTGCAGTCGGTCAAGCCGCTGAAGGCCATGGGGCGCGAGGATCTCGCCGACGGCATCCTGGCCGCCCAGACGCGGCAGATCGACAAGGCCCTGCGCCGGCAAGTGATCGCCAAGGAGGCCCTGCCGGCGGTGCAGGACCCGTTGTTTGCCTCGCTGACGGCCGGCGGGCTGTATCTGGCCATCCAGCATCTGGGCCTGTCGCTGGCCTCGGTGATGGTGGTGATCTTTCTGCTGGCGCGGGTGCTCGGCTATTTCAGCAAGACGCAGCGCCAGTACCAGGCCATGGTGGCCTCCGGCACCGCCTACTGGCGCATGCTCGCGGCGATCGAGCGGGCGCAGTCGGCGGCGGAGCCGCCGGCCGGCGGCGCAACGCCGCGCCTGGAACGCGGCATCGAGTTGCGCGGGGTGCGCTTCGCCTACGGCGAGCGGGCCGTGCTGGACGGCGTCGACCTGAACATCCCGGCCCGGCAACTGACCACCCTGATCGGTCCGTCCGGCGCCGGCAAGACCACGCTGGTGGACATCGTCATCGGCCTGCTGCAGCCGCAGTCCGGGCAGGTGCTGATCGACGGCGTGCCGCTGGAGACGCTGGACCGGCGCGCCTGGCGGCGCATGATCGGCTACGTGCCGCAGGACACGCTGCTGCTGCACGACAGTGTGTTGGTGAACGTGACGCTGGGCGATCCGGCGCTCGGCCGTGAAGACGCCGAACGCGCGCTGCGCCAGGCCGGCGCCTGGGACTTCGTGGCGACCCTGGAACAGGGCCTGGACACGCCGGTCGGCGAACGCGGCGGCAAGCTGTCCGGCGGGCAGCGCCAGCGCATCGCCATCGCCCGCGCGCTGATCCACCAGCCGGCGCTGCTGATCCTGGACGAGCCGACCTCGGCGCTGGACGCCGCCGCCGAGATGGCCGTGCGCGACACGCTGCGCGAATTGAAGGGCCGCTATACGCTGCTGGCCATCACCCACCGGCCGGCGCTGCTGGACGTTTCCGACCACGTCTTCCATATCGCCAAAGGCACCCTGCACCCGGCCGGCGAGCCGGTCAGCTGATGGCCACGCTGCGCAAGCGCGTGTGGCTGCCGCTGCGGCGCGTCTGGCGGCGCGGCGTGTTTCGCCTGCTGCGCGCCGTGGCGCGTGCACTGGCCAGCCGTCCGCTGACCACGCGCCGGGTCGGGCGCTTCGTTGGCGGGCTCAACTACGCCCTGCGCCCGGCCCAGCGGCGACGCGATCTTGCCAATCTGCGTCTGGCCCTGCCGGGGCGGCCGGCGGCGGAACTGCCCGCCATCGCCCGCGAATCGCTGTGCGACGCCAGCGTCGGCGCGCTCGAGTTCCTGCAGATGGTCGACGGCAGGCTCGAGCTGGCGCAGTTCCTGGGGCCGATCACGGCCCACGGCCGCGAGCATCTGGATCGGGCCCTGGCCGGCGGGCGCGGCGTGCTGGGCGTGGGCCTGCACCTGGGACATTTCAGCAAGGTGCCGCTGTGGTTGGCGCAGGCCGGCTACCCGGTCACCATCGTCATCCGCGAGGCGCGCCAGGTGCCGCCGGGCTACTACATCGGAGCGCTGCAGCGCTTGGGGATAGAAGCGATCCGCATCGAGCGCGACCAGGCTGCCGCGCCGCGCGTGCTCGACGCCCTGCGCCGCGGCCGGTTGGTAATGATCTACCTGGACCAGGGCGTCAAGAACGACGGCGGCATCCAGATCGAGTTCCTGGGCAAGCGCGTGCCGATGCCGGCCGGGCCGCTGGTGCTGGCGCGCCGGGCGCGGGCGCCGATCGTGCCGGTGTTCCTGCATCCGGAACTGCACGAAGTGGTGATCCACCCGCCGCTGCCGGCGCCGGCCGGCACACTGCGCGAGGACGACCCGACCCTGCAGACCCTGTATCGCCTGGCGGAGGCCGAAATCCGCGCCCATCCCGCCTTTTGGCAGTGGCGCTACCGGCGCTGGGGACGCAGCTGAGCGGCGCGCCGCGGCGCCTCAGAACGGATTGCGCACGATGCCGCCATCGACCCGCAGCGCGGCGCCGGTGGTGGCAGAGGCCAGCGGACTGACCACGTAGGTGACCAGCGCCGCCACCTCGGCCGGCTCGGCAAAACGCCGGATCAGCGAGCTCGGCCGGGCACGGTTGAAGAACTCGCGCTCGATGTCGGCCACCGGCTGGCCGGCCTCGGCGGCCATCTTTTCGAGGAAGCCCACCACGCCGCGCGAGCGGGTCGGCCCCGGCAGCACGCTGTTGACGGTGATGCCGGTGCCGGCCAGCGACTCGGCCAGGCCGCGCGAGACGGCCAGCTGGGCGGTCTTGGTCATGCCGTAGTGCACCATCTCGGCCGGAATGTTGATGGCGCTCTCGCTCGAAACGAACACGATGCGCCCCCAGTCGCGCCGCCGCATGGCCGGCAGGCAGGCCCGCGCCAGGCGCACGCCGGCCATCACGTTGACCTCGAAAAAACGCAGCCAGTCGGCGTCCGGAATGTCCTCGAAGGGTTTGGCATCGAAGATGCCGAGGTTGTTGACCAGGATGTCCACGTCCGGGTAAGCCGCCGCCAGCGCCGTGCACACCGCCGCCTCGCCCAGATCGCCGGCAAAGCCCAGCCCCGACACGCCGGTATCGGCCAGCAGGCTGCCCAGCGCCGCGTCCACGCCGGCCTGTGTGCGGCCGGTGATGATGACCTGCGCGCCCTCGCGCGCCAGGCTGACGGCGATGGCGTAACCGATGCCGGCGGTGCTGCCGGTGACCAGCGCGCGCTTGCCGGTGAGTTGCAGATCCATGGCGCCTCCTTGGTCGCGGGACGTGTCGAGAAGGACGGCAAGAATGCCCGTTTTCAGCCGCTCATCAAACCGTGGCCGCCGCCGGCGTGAGCTCGAAGCCGGTATAGCCCTGCGCCGCCACCTCATCGCAGCGCTGCCGGTACGGTCCGAGGCCACCGAGGTAGGCCATGAACACGCGCGGCTTGCCAGGCACGTTGGCGCCGACGTACCAGGAATCTGCCTGCGGCATGAGCGTGGCGTCGGCCACCGCCGCGACGTGCGCCTCCCACTGCGCCTGCGCCGGGGCGCTGGCCTCGATGCAGCGGATGCCGCGGGCACGCAGGTAGGCAAGACAGTCGGCAATCCAGTCCACGTGCTGCTCGATGGACATCACCATGTTGGTGAATACCGACGGACTTTGCGGTCCGGTGATCAGGAACAGGTTCGGGAAGCCGGCGCTGGCCAGGCCCAGGTAGGTGTGCGGGCCGTCCGCCCATGCCTCGCGCAGGCTGCGGCCGTTGCGCCCGCGGATGTCCATGGCCAGCAGGGCGCCGGTCATGGCATCGAAGCCGGTGGCGAAGATCAGCGCATCGAGCCGGTATTCGGCCTCGCGCGTGCGCAGGCCGTGCTCGGTGAGCGTCTCGATCGGCGTGGCGCGCAGGTCGACCAGCGTCACGTTGTCGCGGTTGAAGGTCTCGTAGTACTCGGTGTCCAGACACAGGCGCTTGGTGCCCAGCGGATGCGTGCTCGGGCACAGCCGCTCGGCAAGGTCGGGATCCTTGACCGTGGCGCGGATCTTGCGGCGCACGAACTCGGCCACCCGCGCGTTGGCCTCCGGGTCCACCAGCACGTCCGGCGCGGCGGCCAGCAGACTCATGGCGCCGCCCTGTGCCCACAGCGTTTCGAGCGTCTGATTCAGCTCGGCGGGCGGAATGTCGCGCGTGCGCCGCGGCGCCTCCGGTACCGCGACGGGAATTCCGAACAGCGATCGGCGGCTCAGCGCGCGGCGATCCGGGTAACCGGCCTTGATGCGCTGCTGTTCGGCCGCCGGCAGCGGGCCGTTGCGCGCCGGCACGCTGAAGTTGGCGGTGCGCTGGAACACCGTCAGGTGTTTGGCCTGGCGGGCCACCTGCGGGATCACCTGGATGGCCGTGGAACCGGTGCCGATCACGCCCACGCGAAGGCCGGTGAAGTCGACACCGTCCTTCGGCCAGGCGGCGGTCAGATAGGTGGCGCCGGCAAAGCGTTCGATGCCCGGCAGCTCGGGCGCCTTGGGTACCGACAGGCAACCGGTGGCCATCACGCAATGGCGCGCCGTAACTGGCTGGCCACGGTCGGTTTCGATGCGCCACAGGCCGGCGTGTTCATCGAAATGCGCCGCCGTGACGCGGGTATTCAGCTCGATGTCGCGGCGCAGGTCGAAGCGGTCGGCGACGTGGTTCAGGTAGGCCAGGATCTCCGGCTGGCGCGGGTAGCGCTCGGTCCACTGCCACTCCTGCTCCAGCTCGGGCGAGAAGGAATACGAATAGTCCACGCTCTCGATGTCGCAGCGGGCACCCGGATAGCGGTTCCAGTACCAGGTGCCGCCGACGCCGTCGCCGGCCTCGAACACGTGCGCCGTGAAGCCGGCCTCGCGCAGCTTGTGCAGCATGTACAGGCCGGCAAAGCCGGCGCCGACGATGACCGCGTCGAAATCGGGGGGCAGGGGTGGCGTGATGCGTGGGTCGTTCATGGGTCTCTCCTCGTCCTCGTTTTATGTGTCCTTCGGGTCGCCGCGCCAAGATACACCCCGCGCGGCGCCCGCCACCGTCAGTGGCTACGGGTTGATTTCCGCGTCCTGATCGGTCGGCGCCAGCCGCTCCCAGCGCCCGTGCTGGTAGGCGTGCAGCGGCTGGTAGCGACTCTTGTAGGCCATTTTTTCCGAATCGGCGATCCAGTAGCCCAGATACAGCCAGGGCAGGTTGCGCTTACGGCATTCCTCGATCAGCCGCAGCACGCCGAAGGTGCCCAGGCTGCGGCGGGCCAGCGCCGCGTCGTCCGCCTCATAGAAGGTGTACACCGCCGATAGGCCCTGCGGCATCTGGTCGATGACGCTGACCATCACCAGCCGACCGTCGAGCCGGTACTCCAGGCTGGAGGTGTCGATGAAGCGGCTGCGCAGGAATTCGAGCTGCTCGCGCGCGTCGCGCACGCCCGCCCGGCCGTCGTGGCGCGCCACCTGATAGCGGTGGTAGAGGTCCAGATGCTCGGGGCCGAATTCGGTGCGCGCGCGGCTGACGGTCAGGTCCTGATTGCGCTGCCAGGCGCGGCGCTGGGCGCGGTCGGGCAGAAAATCCGCCACCGGAATGCGCACCGGCACGCAGGCGGTGCAACCGCGGCAGTGCGGTCGGTAGACGTTGTCGCCGCTGCGGCGAAAGCCGTAATCGATCAGGCGGGCGTAGGTCTCGGTGTCGATGACCTTGTTCGGGTCGGCGAACAGCATCACCGCCTCGCGGTCCGGCAGGTAGCTGCAGGTCTGCGGTTCGGTGGAGAAGAAAAACAGCCGTCCGAAGCGGGTGTTAAAGATCATCATCGACGTGCCAGGGTCCGCGTGGGTCCGGTGGTCGGGCGAGCCGGTCGAGCCATGTTAAGAACTCGGCCCGCGGCATGTCCACGGCGCCCAGGCTTGCCAGATGGCCCGAACTGACCTGACAGTCGATCAGCCGGCAGTCATGGTTTAGCAAATACCGCACCAGATGCGCAAACGCCACCTTGGACGCATCGGTGCACCGGCTGAACATGGACTCGCCAAAAAACACCTGCCCCAGCACCACGCCATACAGGCCGCCGACCAGCTCGCCGTCCTGCCAGGCCTCGACGCTGTGCGCGTAACCCAGCCGGTGCAGCGCGCCATACGCGCTGCCTATGGCCGGTGTGATCCAGGTACCGCTGGCGCCCGGCCGCGGCGCGGCGCAGGCGGCGACCACGGCGTCGAAGGCGGTATCGAAACTGACCCGATAGTCGCCCCGCGTCAGGCGCCGGCGCAGACTGCGCGAAGGCGCGAAATCCTGCGGCCACAGCACGGCGCGCGGCTGCGGCGACCACCACAGGATCGGGTCACCCTCGCTGAACCAGGGAAAGATGCCGCGCCGATAGGCGTCGATCAGCGTCGCCGGTTGCAAATCGCCGCCCGCCGCGAGCAGGCCGTTGGGTTCCTCACAGGCCTGTTCCGGTGGCGGCCAGCCGACCCGCCAGCGAGCCTCGCGCACCCAGTACAGGCGCGGTCCGCTCAAGGCTGCTCGCGGCGAAACGGCGAGTGCTCCGCCAGCAGCTCGCGGTAGCGCTCCATCTCGCCGGTCTCCTCGACCAGATAGTCGGCCACCGCATCGGCGAACCGCGGCTCGGCCAACCAGTGCAGGGAATGGGTCGGCACCGGCAGAAAGCCGCGACTCAACTTGTGCTCGCCCTGCGCGCCGGCCTCGAAGCGCGCAAGACCCTGGTCGATGCAGTACTCGATGGCCCGGTAATAGCAGGTCTCGAAATGCAGGCTGTGGTAGTCGGCCAGGCAGCCCCAGTAGCGGCCGTACAGCGCGTCCGTGCCCTGCAGGTTGAGCGCCCCGGCCACGTAGCGGCCATCGCGCACCGCCAGCAGCAGCACCACGCAATCGGCCAGCGTCTCGCCCAGACGCTGGAAGAACGCTTCGGTCAGATACGCAATCGCCCCGTGGCGGGCCACCGTGGCGCGGTAAAACCCGTACATCGCCGCCCACTCGACCGCGCCGGCATGGCTGCCCGGCACCACCTCGACGCGGATGCCGGCCTCGGCCACCTGGCGGCGCTCGCGGCGGACCTTCTTGCGCTTCTCGGCCGTCAGCGCGGCCAGGTAATCGTCGAAGCTGCCGTAGCCGCGGTTTTCCCAATGAAACTGGTGCCCGACGCGCTGCAACCACTGTCCGCCGGCCAGCGCCGTCGTCTGCCGCTCGGGCGTGAACAGCCAGTGCACGGACGACGCCCGCAGCGCCTTGGCGTGCGCAATCAGCGCCTCGCCGGCCGTGGCCAGCAGCGCCGCCTCGTGCGCGCCCGGCGCCAGCAGCAGCCGCGGCCCGGTCACCGGCGTGAACGGCACCGCCACCACCAGCTTCGGGTAGTAGCTCAGGCCGGCGCGCTGGTAGGCGTTGGCCCAGGCCCAGTCGAACACGTACTCGCCGTAGGAGTGCTGCTTCACGTACACCGGCGCCGCCGCCAGCAACCGGCCGCCCTGCTCGATCAGCAGATGCTGGCTGGCCCAACCGGAGCGGCCGTCCACGCAGGCGGATTCCTCCAGCGCCAGCAGGAATTCGTGCCGCAAGAATGGGTTGCCGGCCAGGTCGAGGCCGTTCCACGACGCAGCGGGAACGGCCTTGATGCTGTCGACGAAACGGGTCTTGACGCGGTCCGGCACCGGATGGATTCGAGTCAGCAATGAGGGGGCACGCCACCGAAAAACCGTAGGAGCCCGGCTACGCCGGGCGATGCCCCAGCGACACACAACGGTGGCGATCAATTGTAGGAGCCCGGCTACGCCGGGCGATCATCGCGCAGCGCAGCTGCGCTCCTGCATGCAAGGGTAACAGCGGCACCCGGCTTGCCGCGCCACCGGCGCGCCCGGTTAGAATGCCGCCCACCTGAGGAGCGCTGCAACGGGATTCCCGCCAGGCTCAGGCCGTCCAACCGCGCTCGCTACCCCGTGACCCGCGGCGGGAGCGAGCTGTCAGCAACCAGCCCCCCGCCCGGTCGTCCGAATCAAGGAGTGACCGCGTGAACGCCATCCAGAAACCGCACGACTTCCTGGTCGCCGATCTTGCCCTGGCCGACTGGGGGCGCAAGGAAATCGCCATCGCCGAGAGCGAAATGCCCGGCCTGATGGCCACCCGCGCCGAGTACGGCGCCGCCAAGCCGCTGGCCGGCGCGCGCATCGCCGGTTCCCTGCACATGACCATCCAGACCGCGGTGCTGATCGAAACGCTGCAGGCGCTGGGTGCCGACATTCGCTGGGCGTCCTGCAACATCTTCTCGACCCAGGACCACGCCGCCGCGGCCATCGCCGCCGCCGGCACGCCGGTGTTCGCCGTCAAGGGCGAGACGCTGGACGAGTACTGGGCCTACACGCACCGCATCTTCGATTTCGACGGCGGCGCCAACATGATCCTGGACGACGGCGGCGACGCCACGCTGCTGCTGATCCTGGGCGCGCGCGCCGAACAGGACGCCAGCGTCATCGCCAAACCCGAAAATGACGAGGAAGTGGCCCTCTACAAGGCCATCCGCGAGCGCATCGCCAGCCAACCGGGCTGGTACAGCCGCCAGCTGGCCGGCATCCGCGGCGTGACCGAGGAGACCACCACCGGCGTCAAGCGCCTGTACCAGATGGCCGCCGAGGGCCGCCTGCCGTTCCCGGCCATCAACGTCAACGACTCGGTCACCAAGAGCAAGTTCGACAACCTGTACGGCTGCCGCGAGTCGCTGGTGGACGGCATCAAGCGCGCCACGGACGTGATGATCGCCGGCAAGATCGCCGTGGTGGCCGGCTACGGCGACGTCGGCAAGGGCTGCGCGCAGTCCCTGCGGGGCCTGGGCGCCAGCGTGTGGATTACCGAAATCGACCCCATCTGCGCCCTGCAGGCGGCCATGGAAGGCTACCGCGTGGTGACCATGGACGAGGCCGCGCCGCTGGCCGACATCTTCGTCACCGCCACCGGCAACGTGGACGTCATCACCCACGACCACATGGCGGCCATGAAGACGCAGGCCATCGTCTGCAACATCGGCCACTTCGATTCCGAAATCGACGTCGCCTCGCTGCGCCAGTACCGCTGGGAGAACATCAAGCCGCAGGTCGATCACATCATCTTCCCGGACGGCAAGCGCATCATCCTGCTGGCCGAAGGGCGCCTGGTGAACCTCGGCTGCGCCACCGGCCACCCGAGCTTCGTGATGTCCAACTCCTTCACCAACCAGGTGCTGGCGCAGATCGAGCTGTTCTGCCACGGCGATCGTTACCAGAAGCAGGTCTACGTGCTGCCCAAGCACCTGGACGAGAAAGTCGCCACGTTGCACCTGGCGCGCATCGGCGCCCGCGTGACGCGCCTGACCGACAAGCAGGCGGCGTACCTGGGCCTGTCGCAGCAGGGGCCGTTCAAGCCCGAGCATTACCGCTACTGAGGCCCGGCCGTGAGCAGCGCGCCCAGCTTCAGCTTCGAGTTCTTCCCGCCGCGCAGCGACGAGGCGGCGGCGCGCCTGGCGGAGGCGCGCCGCGCCCTGCTGCCGCTGCGGCCCGGTTACGTGTCGGTCACCTTCGGCGCCGGCGGCAGCACGCGGGATCTGACGCTGGACACCGTCGCCACCCTGCAGCGGCAGGACGGCGTGCCGGTGGCGCCGCACATCTCCTGCGTCGGCGCCACCGCGGCCAGTCTCAGCGAACTGCTGGACGCCTACCGGGCGCTGGGCATCCGCCGACTGGTGGCGCTGCGCGGCGATCTGCCGTCCGGCATGGGCGACACGCCGGGCGAATTCCGCTACGCCAGCGACTTGGTGGCCTTCATCCGCCGCCAGACCGGCGACTGGTTTCACCTGGAAGTGGCCGCCTACCCGGAAGTCCACCCGCAGGCCAGGAGCGCCCGCGCGGACCTGGAGGCCTTCGTGCGCAAGGTGCAGGCCGGCGCCGACGGGGCCATCACGCAGTATTTCTTCAACGCCGACGCCTATTTCCGCTTCTGCGATGCGGCCGCCGCGGCTGGCGTCACGGTGCCGATCGTGCCCGGCGTGATGCCGATCACCAACTACACGCAACTGGCGCGCTTCTCGGCCGCCTGCGGGGCGGAAATCCCGCGCTGGCTGGCGCGCCGGCTGGAGGACTACGGCGACGACCTCGACGGCCTGCGCGCCTTCGGGCTGGACGTGACCCTGGCGCTGTGCCGCCGCCTGCTGGAAGGCGGCGCGCCCGGCATCCACTTCTACACCCTGAACCGCGCCGAACCGACCGCCACCCTGTGGCAGGCCCTGGGCCTGGGCCAGCCGACCGAGTCCTGCTGACACGCGCGGCGGTGCGCCGCTCCCGCAGATCCACCACCGTGGGAGGCCCGCCCTCGGGCCGAATGCCGGTGGGAAGATTCGCGGCGAGGGCGCCGCTCCCACAGCTGCTCCACTCCCACAGATCCACGACCGTGGGAGACCCGCCCCCGGGCCGAATGCCTGAGCCCGGACCTGTGGGAGGCCCGCCCCCGGGCCGAATGCCGGTGGGAAGATTCGCGGCGAGGGCGCCGCTCCCACAGCTGCTCCACTCCCACAGACTCACGACCGTGGGAGGCCCGCCTCGGGCCGAATGCCTGAGCCCGGACCTGTGGGAGGCCCGCCCCCGGGCCGAATGCCGGTGGGAAGATTCGCGGCGAGGGCGCCGCTCCCACAAACCCACCTCGGGCCGAATGCCTGAGCCCACTGGGCTTGCCGCGTCAGCCAACCGATAACGAGCTTGAACGGGTGCTATTGTCGGCCCTGTCTACAGGACCTGAGGATCCCGGCATGGGCACCAAGTTCTCCGAGGATGTGATCCCGCTGGCCGACCTGAAGGTCAACCCCGGCCGCGTCGTCAAGCATGCGACAGACGCGCACCGGCCTGTGCTGCTGACCAGCCGCGGGCGCGGCGTGGCCGTGGTGCAATCGCTGAACGACTACGAGGCGGCCGAGGAGGAACGCGCATTCATGCGGGCGGTCGTTGCCGGTCTGGCCGACCTCGAGGCGGGCCGAGAGCTGTCGCTTGCACAGGCCAAGGCGCGGCTCGGTCTGAAGTAGCCGCGTGGCCAAGGCCGCCATCCGGCTCGCCGAATCCGCGCTGGCCGATCTGGAGTCGATACGGGCGTGGTACGCCGGACAGGGCGTGCCCGAGGTGGGCGAGCGCTTGCTTGGCCAAATCGTTGCGAGCATCGAGGCACTCGCCGATCATCCGGACATGGGGCGTATCGTCCCCGAGTTCGACCAGCCTTTTCTGCGCGAGCTGATCCGGCCACCGTTTCGCATCGTCTATCGGCGTGACCCGAAGCACGTGCGTGTCGTTCGGGTCTGGCGCAGTGAGCGCCTGCTCGACGTGCCGGACCAAGACGCGCCCTGACGCGCCGAATCTGCGAATCAATACGCCATCAATGACTCACCCGCCGCTCGAAGGCGCGTTTCCCGCAGATCCACGACCGTGGGAGGCCCGTCGCCGGGCCGAATGCCTGCGCCCAGCCTTGTGGGAGGCCCGCCTCGGGCCGAATGTCGGTTGAAAGATTCGCGGCGAGGGCGCCGCTCCCACAAGGGTGACCCCGGCCGAATGCCTGCGCCCAGCCTTGTGGGAGGCCCGCCTCGGGCCGAATGTCGGGTTGGAAGATTCGCGGCGAGGGCGCCGCTCCCACAAGGGTGCCGCTCCCGCAAGCCCGCCGCCGGGCCGAATGCCTGCGCCCAGCCTTGTGGGAGGCCCGCCTCGGGCCGAATGTCGGTTGGAAGATTCGCGGCGAGGGCGCCGCTCCCACAAGGGTGCCGCTCCAAGAATCGGGCAATTTTTGTCATATTTTGACAATCTGCGTCCGGCGGTGCCGTCGCGGTCGGCGGTGTGGGCGATGCCATGCAAACACACGGCGCGCCGGCCCGGTCGGTCCCGGCACCTGCCGGGCGCCGCCACAATGCCGGCGTCATCCAATACTTCATATTTATATCAATCAGTTGTACATCACCCGGCGGACCGGGCAAGCCTCCGATGCGGCGCTCGCCAAGGCACCCCGTCCGACCGCCGCCCCGGCGCTGGCACGTGAATTGCTCTACTACATCCGCGCGCCGGCTCAAGGTCGCCCGCATCGGGTCGTTGACTATTCGGCCACGGTGGCAGGGGGCGGATTGCCGCCGACGCCGACTGGCAATCATTCATCCTTCAATGGGAGATACGCAGATGCAGAAACTTCAACAGGGCTTCACGCTCATCGAACTGATGATCGTGGTGGCCATCATCGGCATCCTGGCCGCGCTGGCCGTGCCGGCGTACCAGGACTACACCATCCGGTCGAAGGTGGCGGAAGCGGCCTCGCTGGCCTCGGCGGTGCGCACGGCGATTGACGTTGCCTTTAGCGAATCCGGCACGCTGGCCGGCTTGCCGACGACCCATGCGTCGTTGGGGCTTTCCCTGGCCACGTCTTATAAGGCGAAATACGTCTCGACGGTTGCGGTTGGAACTGGCGGTACGGTCACTGTGACGATGACGAACGTGAGTGATTTTCCCACGGCTGTTGCGGGTAAGACGGTTATCTACGAGCCGATTAATCGGGGCGGCAACCTCGAATGGGTGGTCAGCGCCGGCCCATCAACCGTACCCGATAAATACCTGCCGCGTCGTTAAGCCGGTCAGGTTGGTTAAAAAGGGCGGCTTCGGCCGCCCTTTTTTATCTGCAACAGTGGTCGGCGGATGAACCCTCGGCATCGCACGCTCGCCCTGGCCGGGTTGCTGGTTCTGGTCGGGCTGGTCTACTGGCCCGGCCTGTCCGGCCCCTGGTTGTTCGACGATTTCTCCAATATCCGCGACAACGCCTTCCTGCGCGTGACGGCGCTGGACTGGCAGTCCCTGAGCGGCGCCGCAAGCTCGCTGGCGGCGGGGCCGCTCGGCCGGCCGATTGCTTATCTCAGTTTCGCGCTCGACCACTATTTGCACGGCGACGCCAGCCCGTACGCCTACAAGCTGACCAACCTCGCCATCCACGGCCTGAACACGCTGCTGGTGGCGGCGCTGCTGGGCGCCGTGTTGGGCCGTCTGGCGGCGCGGCAGGTGTTGCCGGTGCGACTGGCCGCGCCCGCGGCGCTGGTGCTCACGGCGCTGTGGGCGCTGCACCCGATCCAGATTTCCAGCGTGCTGTACGTGGTGCAGCGCATGACCAGTCTTTCGGCCACCTTCGGGCTGGCGGCGCTGCTGTGCTGGCTGCGCGCGCGCGCGCATATTCTCGTAGGAGCGGGCCATGCCCGCGACCGGGACGCTGGACCTGGCCACGACGCCGCCAATCCTGAAACCGTCGCGGTCGCGGCCATGGGCCGCTCCTACACCCCGGACCTGACGCAACCGCCTGTCGGAGCGGGCCATGCCCGCGACCGGGGCGCCGTGCCCGGGCATGACGATGCGCATTTACCCGCCACTGCGGTCGCGGGCATGGCCCGCCCCTACAGCGTCGGCACGGGACGTGGTCTGCCGGGCTGGCTCGCGCCACTGGGCTGGCTGCTGGCCGGCGTGGCGTTTGCCCTGCTCGGCGCCTTCACCAAGGAAACCGCCGTCCTGCTGCCGCTGTACGCGCTGCTGCTGAACCGGGTGCTGTACCCGCAGGCGCCGTACTGGCAACGCTGGCTGCGCGTGCCCGCCGGGCTGCGGCTGGCGCTGCTGGTGGCGGCGCTGACGGTGGTGTTCGGCCTCGCCGCCTGGTATTGCGCGTCGGGCTACGCCGGCCGGCCCTTCACGCTGACCGAGCGCGTGCTGACGCAGGCGCGGGTGCTGTGGTTCTACATCGGCCTGGTGGCGCTGCCGCGCATCGATGCATTTGGCCTGCACCACGACGACATTGCGCTGTCCATCGGGCTGCTGGCGCCGTGGACCACGCTGCCGGCCTTGCTGGGGCTGGCCGGGCTGGCACTGCTCGGCTGGCGGTGCCTGGACCGCCGGCCGCTGGTGGGCCTGGGCCTGCTGTGGTTCCTGGCCGGGCATGTGCTGGAATCCACCGTGGTGCCGCTGGAAATCGCCCACGAGCACCGCAACTACCTGCCGAGTCTGGGCCTGCTGCTGGCCGGCGCGGGCGTGCTGCTGCCGCTGGTCGAACACTGGCGGCGGCGGGCGACGGTGGCGCTGGTGGCGACCCTCGGCGCCCTGCTGGCCGCCACCACGGCGCTGCGGGCCGATCAGTGGGGCGATGAGCTGGGCATGAGCCGCTACGAGGTTCGCCACCACCCCGGTTCGGCCCAGGCTCGCAACAATCTGGCCGCCGATCTGGTGTGGCGCGGCCACTACGCAGAGGCCCGTGAACACCTCGAGGCGGCGATCGAACTGGCGCCGTGGGAAGTGGGCTACCCGATGAACCTGGTCGGCGCCTATCGGGTGCAGAAACTGGACCCCCCACCGGCGCTGAGCGCGGAAATCCTGGAGCGCATTCGCACCCAGCCGCTGAGCGCCTTCGGCAGCTCGACCCTGAAACGCTACAGCGAGTGCCTGCCGAAGGCTTGCACGTACATGACCGACGACGTCACCGGCTGGCTGGAGGCCTACCTGGCCGGCGGCCAGCCGACCTTCGATCGCTCCTACGTGCAGTTCCTGCTTGGCCGCGCCTACCGCGAGCAGGGGCGCATCCAGGACGCGCTGAACGCCTTCCAGCGCGCCCACGACCTGGACCCGCGCTACCTGCACCCGCTGTTCGAGCAGGCCAACATCCTGCTGAGCCTGCGCCAGTGGGACACCGCGGCGCTGGTGCTGGACAGCATCCGCGCCGCCAACGAAAACGCATATCAGCGCCTGGACCGGCAGATTGCGGAACTCGATGCAGCGATTGCCAAGGGGCGGGGCGGCAAATGAGCTGGCGTGTCCCCGCCACCGGACTGCGTGGCCTCTGGCCGTGGGAGGCCCGCCCCCGGGCCGAATTGGGCCGGTGGGGGTGTGTGGATTCGGTGCCGGCGGCTTCGCGGCGAGGGCGCCGCTCCCACATGCCCGCCCGGGCCGAATGCCTGAGCCCGGGTTTGTGGGAGGCCCGCCCTCGGGCCGAATGCCTGAGCCCGAGCCGTGGGAGGCCCGCCCCCGGGCCGAATGTCTGAGCCACGACCGTGGGAGCCCGCCCCCGGGCCGAATGTCGGTGGGAAGATTCGCGGCGAGGGCGCCGCTCCCACAGGGGCGGTGCTCCCACGGGGGCGACGCCCCAGCAAGCGCCGCTGTCGCGAATGAAAATCCATATACCCAAAATTGATGGCGCTGAGGCCGGACGCCGGCTGGTGACGCAACAGCAACTATGAAACTGCCCCGCAAATTGCAGGCGGCCGCCCTGCTGGCCACGCTGGCGCTGGTGGTGCTGGCCTATCTGCCGGGCCTGCGCGGGCCGTTCGTGTTCGACGATTACCCGAACATCCTGAACAACCCGGCGGTGGCGGTGACCGAATTCACGCCGCAGGCGCTGGGCGCGGCGGCGCTTTCCAACACCAGCGGGCCGCTGGGCCGGCCGCTGGCGGCGCTGTCGTTCGGTATCGACCATTACCGGGCCGGGGGGTTCTATCCACTGGCCTTCAAGCTGAGCAATCTGGCCATCCACCTGCTGAACGTGCTGCTGGTGTATGCGCTGGCCGGGCGCCTGGCGCGCCGGCTGGGTGCGGGAGAGATGGCGCCGACGGTAGGGCTGTTCTGCGCCCTGCTGTGGGGCCTGCATCCGCTGCAACTGACCAGCGTGCTGTACGTGGTGCAGCGCATGACCAGCCTGGCGGCGACCTTCACGCTGGCGGCGATGCTGTGCTGGCTGCAGGCGCGGGAGCTATGGGCGGGTTCGGGCGCGGGCGGTGCCGGCGATACGGCCAACGTGGGCCCGGTTGGCCCCACGGGCACAAGCCGACGCGCGTCGACCGGTGAAGGGCAGACGTCGGGTTACGCTGCGCTAACCCGACCTACGGGCTGGCTGCTGGCCTGCGGGGTGTTGTTCGTGCTCGGGATGCTGAGCAAGGAAAACGCCATCCTGCTGCCGCTGTATCTGGGGGTGATCGAGCTGTGCCTGTGGCGCTGGCACGACACCGCCGACGCCGACCACGGCCGTCGGGCGGCGACGTGGTTTTTTGCCGTGACGCTGCTGGCGCCGCTGCTGGTCGGCCTGGCGCTGTTCGTCTGGCAGCCGGGGCTGCTTCTGGATGGCTACGCCAGCCGGCCGTTCACGCTGGGCGAGCGGCTGCTGACCGAGGCGCGGGTGCTGTGGTTTTACGTGGGCCTGGTGCTGCTGCCGACGCCGGCGCGGCTGGGTCTGTATCACGACGACATTGCGACCTCGACCGGGCTGCTGGAGCCGTGGACCACGCTGCTGGCCCTCGACGGCTGGCTGGTGGTGCTGATGGCGGCGCTGCTGCTGCGCCGACGGGCCCCGGCCTTCACCTTCGGCGTGCTGTGGTTCCTGGCCGGGCATGTGCTGGAATCGACCGTGGTGCCGCTGGAGATTGCCCACGAGCACCGCAATTACCTGCCCAGTTTCGGGCTGCTGTTCGCCGCCGTGTATGGCGTGGCCCGCTTTGCCCGACATACCGGCAACCGGCGTGTCTACGCCGTGCTGGGTCTTGCCACCGCGCTGGCGCTGGGCTTTGGCACCTTCGGCCGGGCGGCGTCCTGGCACAGCGAGGAGACCATCATCGAGGCGCTGTATCGCCATCATCCGCAGTCGGCTTCGGCGCAGCAGATGATGGGCGAGCTGATGCTCAAGCGCTATGGCCAGCCGGCGCAGGCGGTGGCGCATTACCGGCGCGCCTACGAACTGGCGCCGTGGGAGACCGGCTATGCGATCCGGGCCGCCTGGGCGGATCGCGCCGCCGGCGAGCCGGTGCCAACGCTGGCCGAGCAGGACGTGATCGCCAAGGCGCTGCGCGAACGCCCGCTGCCGCCGACCACGCTGATCGCGCTGCAGAGCCTGAGCGACTGCGCGCTGGCCGGCGAGGCGCCGTGCCGGGATCTGACGCCGGCGCTGCTGGCCTGGCTGGCGGCGGCCGCCGAGAACCCGCGCATCAACGCCGTCAGCCTGACGCAGGTGACGATCAACTACGGCCAGATCTGCCTGCAGACCGACCGTTTCGACCAAGGCCTGGCCTGGGTGCAGTCGGCCTACCGGCGCTCGTCGCAGCCGGTGTTTCGACTGATGGAAGCCAATTTCCGGATGCTGCAGGGCGACCTGGACGGCGCCTCGGCGGTGCTGGACGAGGTCCGCCGCGTGCCGGAATTGAGCGCCACCGACGCCGGCCACCTGGCCGTGCTGCGGGACGCGATCGCAAACCGCCGCGCCGGCGCGGTGGCCGGCGATGGTCCGCCACGCTGAGTGTGGCCGGCGCCGGTCAATCCGGCAGGCTGAGGGTGTCCTGAATCACCTGCACCGCGCGCTGCTACGCTGTAGGCGGCGCCGCCCTTCTTTTCCTCACCGCCACATTGCCCGAGCATCCCCATGACCGACACCCCGCCCGAGCTGTCCATCGTCCTGCCGGCGCGCAACGAGGCAGCGGCGCTCGAAAAGCTGCTGCCGGTGCTGCGCGGGCAGTTTCCGCAGGCGCAGATCATCGTCGTCAACGACGGCTCGACCGACGACACCAGCGCCCTGTGCGCCCGCCACGGCGTGCAGGAAGTGCGCCACCGCTACAGCATCGGCAACGGTGGGGCCGTCAAGTCCGGTGCCCGCGCGGCGCGCGGCGAGCTGATCGTGTTCATGGACGCGGACGGCCAGCACGACCCGGCCGACATCCCGCGCCTGCTGGCGCGGCTGGGCGAGGGCTACGACATGGTGGTCGGCGCCCGCGACGGCAGCTCGCAGGCCAGCGTCGGCCGCTCGCTGGCCAACCGCCTGTACAACCGCGTGGCCAACTACATGACCGGCCAGCACATCGCCGACCTGACCTCCGGCTTTCGCGCCGTGCGGGCGGACAAGTTCCGCGAGTTCCTGTTCCTGCTGCCGAACGGCTTTTCCTACCCGACCAGCATCACCATGGCATTTTTCCGCGCCGGCTATGGGGTTGCCTACGAGCCGATCGTGGCCGCGCGGCGCACCGGCCGCAGCCACATCCGCCCGCTGCACGACGGGGCGCGGTTCCTGCTGATCATCTTCCGGGTGGCGACGCTGTACTCGCCGCTGAAGATCTTCGCGCCGGTGTCGGGCCTGAGTTTCCTGGCCGGTCTGGCGAACTATCTGTACACCTACGCCAGCAATGGGCGCTTCACCAATGCCAGTTCGGTCCTGTTCACCACCGCCGTGGTGGTGTTCCTGATGGGCCTGATCTCGGAGCAGATCACCACCCTGCTGTATGCGACGGCGGCGCGCGAGCGGCGCGACGAGGACTGACCGGCCGCAAGCCGCGGGACCCACCCGAGGCCGAATGCCCGAGCCACAGGCTGTGGAAGGCCCGCCCCCGGGCCGAATGTCGGGTTGGAAGATTCGCGGCGAGGGCGCCGCTCCCACAGGTGCTCCACTCTCACAGGCGGCGCCGGCCTGCCGGGGCGCTCACGGCCGGCGGGCGATGGTCACGCTGACCAGACCCGGCGGCGGCACCGACTGGGCATCCACGCGCAGGCCGGCGGCCTCGATCAGCGCTTTCTGCTGCGACAGCGACAGCAGCTCGTTGCCCCAGAAGCGCTCGATGAACTGCGTCATGGCGCAGCTTTGCGCCGCGCGCAGGCCCTCCACCGTTTCCGGGTAGGGCTCGTCCACCACCAGCAGTACGCCGCCGGGCTTCAGCGCGGCAAAGGCCCCGGCCAGGATGTCGGCGCGCACCGCCGGCAGCGTCTCGTGCAGCACCTGGATCAGTGTCACCAGGTCGAAGCTCGCGGCCAGGTCCACGCTCTCGGCCGATGCCAGGCGTGCCTGGGCACGCTCACCGACACCCGCCTCGGCCAGTCGCGCGTTGGCCAGTTCGACCGAGCGCGGCTCCACGTCCAGCCCCAGCAGCCGGCCGTTTGGATAGGCGCGCGCCAGCGCCAGCAGCGTGCCGCCCATGCCGCAGCCCAGATCCAGCACGGCCAGATCATCACGGCCGGCGAATTCCGGCAGGCCGGGCAGGATGCTGGCGGCGACGAACCCGGCGATGCCGGCGGTGACATCGGCCACGCCGGCGATGAAATCGGCCTCGTGCTGCTGGAAGGTGTAGGTGCCGCCGGTTTTGAGCAGCGCCGGCATGCGCTCGAAATCGCGCCCGCTGATGTGGTGAAAGCCGGCCAGGGCACCCAGATAGCTGTTGTGCTCCGGGCGCGCCAGCAGCGGCGCCATGTGCTCGGCCAGGCGGTAGCGGTCGCCGGCCAGGTCCAGCAGCTCGAGCGCGTAGCCGGTTTGCAGGAAATGGCGCGTGTACTCGGCATCCAGGGCCTGCGCGGCGGCCAGATCCTGCGGCGTCAGGCCGTCGGGCGCGGCGGCCAGCGCCCGAAACAGGCCGGTTTCGACGCCCAGCGCGATGAAACGGGTGGCGTTGTAGCCCAGGAAATACTGGGTCAGTTTCTGCATCTGCGAGACGCGATCGGCCATGACTCCCCCGGTGTCGTGTGCGCGGCGCACGCCGGCACACCGGTCGCTGCGGCTCAGGCCGGCTGGCGATGCTCCCGGCGCAGGCGTTCGGTCAGCTGTGCGGCCGGCATGGGCCGGGCGAAATGGTAGCCCTGCATCAGGCGGCAGCCGAATTCCTGCAGGATTTGCGACTGCGCCGGCGTCTCGACGCCCTCGGCCACCACGCCCACGCCAAAGGCCTTGGCGACGGCCAGAATGGCCTGCACCACGGCGCGGTCGCCGCTCGCGCCGGGCAAGCCGGCCACGAACGCGCCGTCGATCTTCAGGCGATCGACCGGCAGTTCGCGTAGATTCGCCAGGGATGCGTGACCGGCGCCGAAGTCGTCGATGGCAAAGCGCACGCCCAGCGCCCGGCAGGACTGCATCACCGCCCGCGCACGCGGCAGGTCTTCCAGGGCCGCGGTTTCGGTGATTTCCAGCACCAGCCGTTCACGCGGCAGGTCCGGGTGCTCGGCCAGCAGCTCGATCAGTCCGGACAGGAAGCCCTCCTCCAGAAACTCGCGCGCCGACACGTTGACCGCCACCGCCAGCTCGTACCCGTCGCGGTGCCAGGCGGCCGCCTGGGCCAGGGCACTCGTGAGCACATAGCGGCCCAGCGCCAGCATCAGGCGCCGGCTGTGGCGCTCCACGTCCGGGATGAAGGTGCCCGGCGGGCGCAGGCTGCCGTCCGGCTGCGGCCAGCGCAGCAGCGCCTCGACGGCTATGGTGTTGCCACTTGGCAGATCGACGATCGGCTGGTAATGCAGCACGAAGTGGCCTTCGGCCAGTGCCTGCTCGACCTGTTCGAGCAGCAGTTCGCGCTGGCGCACGGCCTGCGCGATGCTCTGGTTGAAGAAACAGATCTGCCGCCCGCCGCGCCGGCGCTTGGCCTCGTACATGGCCAGGTCCGCATTGGCCAGCAGGGTGCCGGCTTCCTCGCCGTCGTCCGGAAAGGCGGCAATGCCGATGCTGGGCGCCACCGCGGTGGTGCCGCCGGCCACGGACACGCGCAGGCTCAGACGCGCCAGCACCCGCGTCGCCACTGTGGCGGGCTCCTCCGGCCAGCGCCGGTATTCCATCAACAGCACGAACTCGTCGCCGCCCAGACGGCCGATCACGTCGCCGCCGCGCACGACCTCGCGCAGGCCCTCGGCCACCTCGCGCAGCAGGCTGTCGCCGGCGGCGTGACCGGCGCGGTCGTTGACCGCCTTGAAGCCGTCCAGATCGATCACCATCAGCGCGTAACGACGCCCGTAGCGCTTGCCGTCGGCCACCGCCTGGCGCAGGCGCTCCAGAAAATGGCCGCGGTTCGGCAATCCGGTGAGGTCGTCGTGATTGGCGCGGTGCTGCAGGCGCTGTTCCAGCCGCCAGCGCTGGTGCGCCACGCCCAGCTGTGCGGCGATGGTGGCCAGCAGCGCCAGCAATGGCTCGTCGGGCGCATGCACAGGGTTCTTGAACCACGACACCACCAACAGCCCGATCGGCTCGCCGGCACTGTGCAGCGGCAGGGCCAGATTGGCGCGCAGGCCACTGGCGACGAACTCGGCCATGGCGCCCGGATGCGCCGGGTAGTCGGGCACGAACACCGGTTGGCGGGTGGCCAGCGCCTGGCCGGCGACACCACTGTGCCGATCGAAACAGTAGCCGAGGAACTGGTCGCGGTAGGCGTCCGGCACGCCCAGAAAAAATTGGTACTCCAGCAGGTCATCGGCGTTCAGCAGGATCAGCGCCGCGGCATCGGCGCCGACCAGATCCGCCGCCGCCCCCGCTGCCTTGCGGAAAAAAGCCTCGAAATCGGCCTCGAGCGACAGTGCCTCGATCACCTGACGCAGAGTCTGGATGGCAGTGGAGGCGGATGACTGACTTGAAGGCATGTTGCAGACCGGACACCGAAGGACGCGTGATTTCAGCAGGCCGCCACGCAGGATGCATCAGCAAGACCTGGGCACGATGGGGACGACCGTTTCCCCGCGCTGTCGCCACCGGCGCGATGGGACGGCCCTTCGCGGAAACTGCCGAAGCAATATTGGCGCCAACGCCAGCGCCGGCAACGCTTCGCAACCGTGTTTGAAATGCGCGCAAAATTGGCCCTGCGGTACCGACATCGCACCTTAACAGTGCGCCCGATCCCGCCACGGCGAGCGGTACGCGTCGGCCAGCTTGCCAGCATTACAACGGCCCTTCGCCGGCCGATCTTTATAGAGAGGAGTGACCATGAACGCGCCCGCTTGCGACCTCGAAACGCGCATCACCACCGACCTGCCGGCCATGATCGAGGGTCCGATCCCGGTCGAACCCTACGTGTCGGCCGAGTTCTTCGAGCGCGAGCGCGAACGCATCTTCAAGCGCGTCTGGCTGAACCTGTGCCGGGCCGAGGACCTGCCCGAGGTCGGCGACTTCAAGGTGTTCGAGGTCGCAGTCTGGAAGGCCTCGATCCTGCTGGTGCACGGCAAGGACGGCACGATCCGCGCCTTTCACAACACCTGTACCCATCGTGGCAACCAGGTGGCCGCCCGCTACGGCTGCGCAGGCAACACGCGCACCTTCGTGTGCGGCTACCACGGCTGGACCTTCGAGCTGGACGGCAGCCTGCGCACGCTGCCGGCGCAGGAGTATTTCCCGGGCGTCGACAAGGCCAAACTCGGCCTGCTGCCGGTTGCCTGCGATGTATGGAACGGCTTCGTGTTCGTGAACTGGAATGCCCAGCCCGAGTGGCCGCTGGCCGAATTCCTGGGTGGACTTGGCCGGCAGATCGATGGCTACCCGTTCGCGCAGATGGAGCGCGTGGCCCGCTACAGCGCGCGCGTGGCGGTGAACTGGAAGACCTTCGTCGACGCCTTCCACGAGACCTACCACGTGGGCATGGTGCATGCCCGCTCGCTGCCGGGCTGCTCGATCCCGACCGACCTGCGCCACGAGTTCGACACGCTGGCCTCGGCCCGCTTCTACCCGCCGCACCACTCGGCCAGCAACCGCATGGTCAGCCGCGTGGACGTGACGCCGGTCAGCGCCGCCGCCTGGCAGCTTGGCCCGAGCTTCGCCGCCAACGAGGCCGCGCCGCGCCTGCCGGGCACCAACCCGAGCGACGATCCGCGCTGGTATTTCGACATCAACGTGTTCTTTCCGAACTTCTTCGTCGATGTCGGGCCGGGCTGGTATTTCACCTACAACTTCTGGCCAATCAGCGTCGACGAGACCGAATGGACCATGGACATCTACCAGTACGCCGCCGCCGACGTCGGCCAGCGCATCGCCCAGGAACACACCAAGGTGCTGCTGCGCGACCTGCTGTACGAGGACCTGAGCACCATGGAGACCACCCACCGGGCGCTCAAGTCCGGCGCCCTGAAACACATGACGGTGGGTCCGGTGATGGAGGTGGCCGTGCGCCACCAGTACACGAACGTCATGCTCTGGGTAAACGGGGAGGTGTGAGCGACGGCCCATCCCCTGCCCGCCGCCTTTGCCGACCTGCAGTCACTGGCGGACCGCTATGCGCTGCCGACCGAACGGGAACGCCATGCCGAGCGCCTGAAAGGACCGTTTGCGGACCTCAAGGCCCTGTACGACGCCGTGTTGCCGCGCCTGGACGCCATCCATGCACACCTGAAGCAGTACCCGTGGCCGGAGCTGCCGCCGGCCGAACGGTCACTGCTGAATCTGGCGCTGGCGCTGATGGAAGTGTCGCTGGCGGTGGAATCGCACGGCCAGCCGATGGTGCCGTTCGGCTTCGATCACACGCGCTTTCGGGTGCATTTCTGAACCGAGGGCATTTGTGAACCGAGCGCGGCCGGCCGCGCTCGCCAGGAGCGCGCTGCTTACTCGCCCATCATGGTCTGCAGGAAGTTCTGCTCGCCGACCTTGTCGAACAGCGCCAGGTGCGTCTCCAGCCAGTCGACGTGTTCTTCCTCGCCTTCCAGGATGTCCTCCAGCAGCTCGCGGGTGACGTAGTCGCCGCACTGCTCGCAGTGCGCGATGGCTTCGCGCAGCAGCGGAATGGCTTCGTGCTCCAGGCGCAGGTCGCATTCGAGCACCTCGCGCACGTGCTCGCCGATGTACAGCTTGCCCAGGTCCTGCAGATTCGGCAGACCCTCCAGGAACAGCACGCGCTTGATCAGCCGGTCGGCGTGCTTCATCTCGTCGATGGATTCCTCGTATTCCTTCTTGTAGAGCTTCTTCAGGCCCCAGTTGTCGGCCATGCGGGCGTGCAGGAAGTACTGGTTGATGGCCGTCAGCTCGTTCTTGAGCACGCGGTTGAGGAATTCGATGACCTTGGCGTCACCTTTCATGGCAGATCTCCGGCAAATGCGGGGGCGAAGTCGATTATAGGGGCCCGTACCCTCCGTCCAGCCCGCGCAGGCCGATCGGGAAGTTTCAGCCGACGCTGGCCAGGCGCGCCGCCGGCACGGCCCCCGCATGATCGGCCGCTTCCAGCAGGGTCGTGGCGAGTTGGGCGCACTTGCCGCAGCAGGTGGCCACGCGCAGCGTCTGCGCCAGCTCGGTGAGGCTGCGCGCCCCGGCCTGGGCCGCCTGTCGAATGGCCCTGTCGGTCACGCCGTGACACACGCATACGTACATGGGACTGGCACCGGTTTGAATTCCGTTGCGGTGATTCGATTACAAATGCGAATGATTGTCAACGACGCGCCCGGACGGCCGCGCGCCGGCCCTGCCGCCCGGCAATCAATCGCCCGCGACGAGCGCCTCACGCACGTGCTGCATGCGCTGACCGACGGTGTACAGCGAAAGCACCGCGATCAACACGACGGCCGGCCCCAGCAACCCCAGCAGCAGGCCGGCGATCAGCAACACCAGGCGCTCGGCGCGGCTCATCAGACCCACCTTGCAGTCGATGCCCAGCCCCTCGGCGCGGGCACGCGCGTAGCTGACCAGCAGCGAGCCGAGCAGCGCCAGTACCACCAGCGCCACCAGCAGCGGCCGGCCGTCGCTGGCGAAGCGGTACGCCACCGCGGCCAGCACGGTGCCCTCGGATATCCGATCGAGCGTGGAGTCGAAAAACGCACCAAACGGACTGGTCTGGTCGGTGGCCCGCGCCAGCATGCCGTCCACCAGATCGCCCAGCCCGGCCACGATCAGCACCAGCGCCCCCAGGCGCAGCCAGCCGGCGCCGATGCACAGCGCCGCCAGAACGCTCAATGCCAGCGCCGCCAGCGTGACCTGGTTGGGCGTCACCTGACGCATGGCGAGCCACTCGACCACCGGTTCGAGGCGCGCACGCAGCGGACCCTCGAAACGCTCGCGCAAGTTCTCCAGCATGGCTTCGGTGCTCCGGGTTCAGGACTGTGAATCGACAAGTTGCCAGGCGACCTGCCCGCCGGCGCGCAGCGGCACCAGCCGGTCGTCGCCAAAGGGCAGGCTGTCGGGCACGGCGGTGGGCGCGCGGCGCAGGGTGAGCGTGCCGGTGTTGCGCGCCAGGCGGTAGAAGTCGGCCCCGTGATGGCTGGCGAAGGCTTCGAGCCGCTGCAGCGCGCCGGCCGCCTCGAAGACTTCCGCATACAGTTCGATGCCGGCGTGGGCGCTGTAGATGCCGGCGCAGCCGCAGGCGCTCTGCTTCTGGCCTCGCGGGTGCGGCGCGCTGTCGGTGCCCAGGAAAAACCGCGCATCGCCCGAAACGGCCGCCTGCAGCACGGCGGCCCGGTGCTCCTCGCGCTTGAGAATCGGCAGGCAGTAGTGGTGCGGGCGCAGGCCGCCTTCGAGCAGCGCACCGCGGTTCATCGACAGGTGCTGCGGGGTGATGCTGGCCGCCACGCCGGGCCGGGCGGCGCGCACGAAATCGACACCCTCGCGCGTGGTGACGTGCTCGAGCACCACGCGCAGGGCCGGGAAGCGCGCCACCAGCGGCGCCAGGTGGCGGTCGATGAACACCGCCTCGCGGTCGAACACGTCCACCGCCGGATCGGTCACCTCACCGTGCACCAGCAGCGGCAGGTCCAGCGCCTGCATGACCTCCAGCGCCGGGTAGATGGCCTCCACCCGCCGCACGCCGGCATCCGAATGCGTGGTGGCGCCGGCCGGATACAGCTTGACGCCGACGATGCCGGCCGCCTTGGCGGCGGTCAGTTCCTGCGCCGAGGTGGTTTCGGTCAGGTACAGCGTCAGCAGGGGCGTGAAATCCAGCCCCGCCGGCAGGGCGGCCAGGATGCGCTGCCGATAGGCCAGCGCCGCCTCGACCGTGCTCAGCGGCGGGCGCAGGTTGGGCATCACCACCGCGCGCGCGAAGCGCCGCGCCGTATCACCGAGCACCGCCGCCAGCGCCGGCCCGTCGCGCAGGTGCAGGTGGCAGTCGTCGGGGCGGGTCAGGGTCAGCGTGTCCATGGCGCGGCGGGTGATGAAACGGCGCGCCATTATCCGGCCAGCCGGCGCCGGCTGCGCGCCGGTGGTGACGCGTGCGGGGCCCGCGGCAGGCAGGTCAGCGGCCCGCCATGGGCTGCTAAACTCAGCTCCCGGCGGGGCCACCCCCCGACCGGCGTTCGGGCCGCGGCAAACACAGGGCCGCCGGCCTGCTCCGGTTTCACCCAAACACGCGGAGATCCTGCATGAACAAACCGGAAGGCGGCCTGCCTGCGGTAGGCGGCCAGCTTGCGCACGATGAAGACCCGCTGGAAACCCGCGACTGGCTCGACGCCCTGCGCTCGCTGGCGCAGGTGGAAGGTGAGCCGCGCGCCCGCTTCATCCTGGAAACCCTGCAGGACGAGGCGCAGCGACTGGGCCTGAACCTGCCGCAGGGCCTGACCACGGCGTACCTGAATACCATCCCGACCGCGCACCAGCCGGCCTACCCGGGCGATCAGGAACTGGAAGGCCGCATCCGCGCCGCGCTGCGCTGGAACGCCATGGCCATGGTGACGCGCGCCAACCGCGAATCGACCGAGCTGGGCGGCCACATCGCCAGCTACGCCTCGCTGGCCACCATCTACGAGGTCGGCTTCAATCATTTCTTTCACGCGCCCGGCGAGGCCGGCGCCGGCGACCTGGTGTTCTTCCAGGGCCACACGTCGCCGGGCATGTACGCGCGGGCTTTCCTCGAAGGCCGCCTGAGCGAGCGCGACCTGGATCACTTCCGCCAGGAGCTGGCCGACGGCGGCGGCCTGTCGTCCTACCCGCACCCGTGGCTGATGCCGGAGTTCTGGAGCCTGCCGACGGTATCGATGGGCCTGGCATCCATGATGGCCATCTACCAGGCCCGCTTCATGGCCTATCTGGACGCCCGCGGCCTGGCGCCGATGGACGGCCGCAAGGTCTACGCCTTCCTGGGCGACGGCGAGATGGACGAGCCCGAATCCCGCGGCGCGTTGGCGGTGGCCGGGCGCGAGAAGCTCGACAACCTGATCTTCATCGTCAACTGCAACCTGCAGCGCCTGGACGGCCCGGTACGCGGCAACGGCAAGATCATCCAGGAGCTGGAAGGCGAGTTCCGCGGCAACGGCTGGAACGTGATCAAGGTGATCTGGGGCTCGGAGTGGGACGACCTGCTCGGCCGCGACCGCAGTGGCCTGCTGCGCCAACGCATGGAGGAAGCCCTCGACGGTGAGTACCAGGCCTACAAGGCCCGCGGCGGCAAGTACACGCGCGAGCGCTTCTTCGGCAAGTACCCGGAGCTGCTGCGCCTGGTCGAGCATCTGTCGGACGACGACATCTACCGCCTGCGCCGCGGCGGCAACGACCCGCTGAAGATCTACGCCGCCTTCGACGCCGCCGTGCGCCACCGCGGCCAGCCGACGGTGATCCTGTTCAAGACCGTCAAGGGCTACGGCATGGGCACCGCCGGCGAAGGTCAGAACATCACCCACCAGCAGAAGAAGATGACCGACGAGCAGGTGCGCGCCTTTCGCGACCGCTTCCGGGTGCCGATTCCGGACGACCAGCTGGCGTCCATCCCCTACTACAAGCCGGCCGAAGACAGCCCCGAAATGCAGTACCTGCGCGCCCGGCGCGAGGCGCTGGGCGGCTACCTGCCGGCGCGCCGCGCGCAGGCGCCGCGCCTGACCATCCCCGGCCTGCCCGCCTTCGAGAAACTGCTGGAAGGCACCGGCGAGCGCGAAATCTCGACCACCATGGCCTTCGTGCGCATCCTGACGCAGCTGACCAAGGACCCGAACATCGGCCAGCACCTGGTGCCGATCGTGCCGGACGAGGCGCGCACCTTCGGCATGGAGGGCCTGTTCCGCCAGCTGGGCATCTATTCCCCGGAAGGCCAGCTGTACGAACCCGAAGACGCCGGCCACTTCATGTTCTATCGCGAAGACAAGAAGGGCCAGATCCTGGAGGAAGGCATCAACGAGGCCGGCGCCTTCTGCTCCTGGATCGCCGCCGGCACCTCCTACGCCATGCACGGCGTGTCGATGATCCCCTTCTACATCTTCTATTCGATGTTCGGCTTCCAGCGCGTCGGCGATTTCGCCTGGGCGGCCGGCGACATGCGCACGCGCGGCTTCCTGATCGGCGGCACGGCCGGGCGCACCACGCTGGCTGGCGAGGGCCTGCAGCACCAGGACGGCCACAGCCACCTGCTGGCGGCCACCATCCCCAACTGCGTGGCCTACGACCCGGCCTACATGTACGAACTGGCGGTCATCATCCAGGACGGCATGCGGCGCATGTACGAGGCCGACGAGAGCGTCTACTACTACATCACCGTCGAGAACGAGAACTACGCCCACCCGCCGATGCCCGATGGCGTGACCGAGGGCATCCTGCGCGGCCTGTATCGCCTGCCGGGGACTGCGGCCAAGAAAACCCGCGCCAAGGCCACGCCGCGCGTGCAGCTGCTCAGCAGCGGCGCCATCCTGCGCGAGGCCCTGGCGGCCGCCGACATCCTGAGCAAGGACTTTGGCGTGCAGGCCGACGTATGGAGCGCCACCAGCTTCAACGAGCTGCGCCGCGACGGCCTGTCGGTGCAGCGCTGGAACCGCCTGCATCCCACCGCCAAGCCGCGCAAGAGCTACGTCGAGCAGTGCCTGGACGGCAGCGACGGGCCGGTCATCGCCGCCACCGACTACATGCAGGCCTACGCCGACCAGATCCGGCCCTGGGTGCGTGGCCGCTACGAGGTGCTGGGCACCGACGGCTTCGGGCGCAGCGACACGCGCCGGCGACTGCGCCAGTTCTTCGAGGTCAGCCGCGAGCACATCGCCTACGCGGCGCTCAAGGCCCTGGCCGACGAGGGCACGCTCCCGGTCAAAACCGTGGCCGACGCTGCCGGCAAGCTGGGCATCGACCCCGAGCGGCCCGACCCGGCCACCGTCTGAGACGCACGGAGCACAACAACAAATGCAACAGAACCTCATCGTGCCGGGACTGGCCGAGAACGTGCACGAGGCCGACGTGGCCGAGGTGTCCGTCAAGCCCGGCGACACGATCCGCGAAGGCGACATCATCCTGACGCTGGAAACCGACAAGGCGGCCATGGAACTGCCGGCCGAGTTCGGCGGCAAGGTGACCGCCGTGCGCGTGAAGGCCGGCGACCGGGTCAAGGAAGGCGATGTCATCGCCGTGCTGGAAACCACAGCCAGCGCCACGCCGCCGCCAAAGGAAGCCGCCGCCCCCGAACCGGCATCGGCGCCCAAAGCCGCCTCCGCCCCTGCCGCCGAAGCGTCACCCGAGCCAGCAGCCGCTGCGGCGCCCGCGGCTGCGCCGGCGTCTCCAGCGGCCAGCACGCCCACCGTGCAACCGGTCACCTGCCCGGACCTTGGCGACGGCAAGGCCGCCGACGTGATCGAGCTGGCCGTGAAACCCGGCGACACGGTGGCCGAGGGCGACGCCCTCCTCACGGTGGAGACCGAGAAGGCCGCCACCGAACTGCCGGCGCCGTTCGCCGGCACGGTGCGCGAACTGAAGGTCAAGGTCGGCGACAAACTGAAAACCGGCGACCTGGTGGCCATGATCGAAACGGCGGCGCAGGCACCCGCCGCGGCACCGGAACCCGTACCGGAGGCGGCATCACCGCCGGGCGCTGCACCTGCGCCCCTGGCGGCCAGTCCGGCGCCGCAGATCACTGCTGCGCCCCCACCCTCCGGCCAGCTGCCCCACGCCACGCCATCGGTACGCCGCTTCGCACGCGAACTGGGTGTCGATCTGGCCCAGGTCACCGGCAGCGGGCGCAAGGGCCGCATCACACAGGAAGACGTGCAGGCTTACGTCAAGTCCGTCCTGCAGGGCGGGGCGGCGGGAACTGCGAGCGGCGCCGGCCTGGCGCCGCTGCCGGCAATCGATTTTGCCCAGTGGGGCGAGGTCGAGACGGTGGCGCTCAGCCGCATCCGCCAGCTGACCGGCGAGAATCTGGGCCGTTCCTGGCCGCAGGTGCCGCAGGTCACGCAGCACGACGAGGCCGACATCACGGACCTGGAAGCCTTCCGCAAGGCGCGCGGCAAGGACGCCGAGGCCCGCGGCACCAAGCTGACCGTGGTGGCGCTGCTGCTGAAGGCCTGTGCGGGGGCGCTGAAAGTCTTCCCGGACTTCAACGCCAGCCTGGCGGCCGACGGCAAGTCGCTGATCGTCAAGCGCTACGTCCACATCGGCGTGGCCGTGGACACGCCCAATGGCCTGGTGGTGCCGGTGATTCGCGACGTGGACCGCAAGGGCATCATCGACCTGGCGGCGGAACTCGCGGACCTGAGCGCCCGCGCCCGCGAGCGCAAGCTCAAATCCGACGAGATGCGCGGCGGCAGCTTCACCATCTCCAGCCTGGGCGGCATCGGCGGCACCGCCTTCACGCCGATCGTCAACTGGCCGGAAGTGGCCATCCTGGGCGTGTCGCGTTCGTCCATGAAACCAGTCTGGGACGGCACCGCCTTCGTGCCGCGCCTGATGCTGCCGCTGTCGCTGTCCTACGACCACCGCGTCATCGACGGCGCCGCCGGGGCACGCTTCACCCGCCATCTGGCCGGCCTGCTGGAAGACCTGCGTGGCCTTCTGCTCTGAGATCCAACCCGCGCGGAGCGCCCATTCATGAGTAATTCCATCCGCACCCAACTGGTGGTGCTCGGTGCCGGTCCCGGCGGCTACAGCGCCGCCTTCCGGGCGGCCGATCTTGGCCTGCAGGTGGTACTGGTCGAGCGCGAGCAGCGCCTGGGCGGCGTGTGCCTGAACGTCGGCTGCATCCCGTCGAAGGCCCTGCTGCACGTGGCCAAGGTGATCGACGAGGCGGCCCACACGCCCGGCGTCGCCTTCGGCAAGCCCAAGATCGACCTGGACGGCGTTCGTGGCCAGAAGGACAAGGTCGTCAAGCGCCTGACCGATGGCCTCAGCGGCCTGGCGCGCCAGCGCAAGGTGCAGGTGGTGCGTGGCGCGGCGAAATTCACGGCCGCCCATACCCTGCGCGTCGAAGGCCCGGACGGGCCGGTCGACGTCCAATTCGAGCACGCCATTGTCGCCACCGGCTCGACGCCGGTGCGCATCCCCGGCCTGCCGGACGACCCGCGCGTCATGGACTCCACCGGCGCGCTGGCGCTGGCGGACATCCCCGGCAAGCTGCTGGTGATCGGCGGCGGTTACATCGGCCTCGAGATGGCTACCGTGTACCGGGCGCTGGGCAGTGCGGTCAGCGTGGTCGAGTTCATGGACACGCTGCTGCCGGGCGCCGATGCGGACCTGGTCAAGCCGCTGGCCAAAAAGCTGGCCGGGGAGTTCGCCGACATTCGCCTCAAGACCAAGGTCACTGGCATCGAGGCCAAGAAAGACGGCCTGCATGTGAGCTTCGAAGGCCCGGACGGCAAGGAGGTCAAGACCTACGACCGCGCCCTGGTGGCCGTCGGCCGGCGCCCGAACGGCAAGGAGCTGGGCCTGGAGGCGCTGGGCGTGGCGGTGACCGAGCGCGGCTTCATCGAGGTCGATGCCCAGCGCCGCACCGGCGTGGCGCACATTTTTGCCATTGGTGACGTGGCCGGCGAGCCAATGCTGGCGCACAAGGCCGCCCACGAGGGCAAGGTGGCGGCGGAAGTCATCGCCGGCCACAAGGCGGCGTTTGCGCCGCTGGCGATCCCGGCGGTGGTGTTCACCGATCCGGAGATCGCCTGGGCCGGCCTGACCGAACAGCAGGCCAAGAAGGACGGTATCGCCTATGAGAAGGCGGTGTTTCCGTGGGCCGCCAACGGCCGCAGCCTGACACTCGGCCGCGACGAAGGATTGACCAAGATCCTGTTCGACCCGACCAGCCGCCGGGTGCTGGGCGTCGGCATCGTCGGCCCCGGCGCCGGTGACCTGATCGCCGAAGGCGTGCTGGCCATCGAAATGGGCGCCGATGCCCAGGACCTTGCCCTGACCATCCACGCCCATCCGACGCTGTCGGAAACCGTCGGCATGGCGGCCGAGGTCTTCGACGGCAGCGTCACGGACATCATCGCGCCCAAGCGCTGAGGTGCGCCTTTGCGGCGCACCTCGGGCGAAACCACAACGCGATCAAGCCGCCCCGCTCACTGCACGTCGATGGTCACGCTGCGCGCCGGCCCGGGCTCGACCTTGGGCAGTTCCACCCGCAGCACGCCATTGCGGTAGCTGGCCTTGGCCTGATCGGCCCTGACCGGCGCCGGTAGCGGCACGACCCGGCGAAACGCACCGTAGGCGCACTGAATGGTGCGCCAGCGACCGTCGCTGCTGTCGCGCTCGAAGCGCTTCTCGCCGCTGACGACCAGCGCGTCGTCCACCACCTCGATCTTGAAGTCGTCCTTGTCGAGGCCGGGAATTTCCAGGCGCGCCACCAGGCGCCTGTCGTCTTCCAGCAGGTCGACACCGAGCATGGACCAGGACAGGCCCGGCACCCACAGCTCGTCATCGATGCTGGACGATTCCGGCAGATTGGTCGTGTCGCCGGGTTTGAAGCGGGTCAACGCCCCGGACGCCGAACGGCGCAATTGCCGCCAGCCTTCGGAAACGTTGGACCACCACGACTCGACGTTTTCCTTCAGGTTGTTGATGTCCATCGTTGGGTCTCCTGATCACGCCAGCGGCGAGCGGCCGACCTCGTGCCGGCCGCTCGCCAGAACCCGACCGCCGGCCTGCGGCGCCGGGTGATGTTTGCCCGAACCGTCGAAAAGCGCTCTCAACGGCCCGAGCCGGCTCGACATCCCGTCACGCGGCCTGCACGCTGATGCGCCGCGGCTGTGCGTGTTCGGCCTTGGGGATACGCAGCGTCAGCACGCCGTCACGCAGCTCGGCGGTGATTTTCTCGCTGTCGAGTTCGCGCGACAGGTTGAACACGCGCCGATAGCGTGGCAGCGTGATCTCGGCGTGCGTACCCTCGAGTCCCTCCTTCATCGGCAGCTGCATTTCGCCTTCGATGCACAGCTGGTCGCCCTCGACGCGAATGTCGAGCCGGTCGCGCGGCACGCCCGGCAGGTCGGCATACAAGGTGATGCCGCTGGCGTCCTCGATCACGTCCGCCGGCGGCGGCAAGGCCGGTTCCGGCTGTTTGGCAGCTTCGTTTTGCACGATGTCCTGGCTCATGATGGTGTCCTCCGGTCGATCACTGGATGTTGATGCGGCGCGGCAGTGCAGAATCCTTGCGCTGCGCGCTTATGTGCAGCACGCCGTCGCGGTAGGTGGCCGTTACGGAGGCCGGGTCGATGCTGTCCGGCAGGCTCACCACCCGGTGGAAGCGTCCGGCAAAGCGCTCGCCCAGGTGCACGGTGGCCTTCTCCGGCACCTGCGGGGCCTTGCGTTCGCCGCTGATGGTGAGCACGCCTTTCTCGATCTGCACATCGAGGGCGGCCGGATCCACGCCGGGCGCGAAGGCAAAAATTTCCACCGAGTTGGGCGTGGAGCCGATGTTGAGTGTCGGAAAGCCTGCGCCCAGGCCGCGGATGCTCGGAGACAGCTCGAAAGCCTGGTCGAGCTCGCGGCGCAAACGGTCGAATTCCGCGAACAGATTGCGCGAGAACGGGGGTCTGTAAATTGCCATGGTGGTCCTCCTGGTGTACGGGTCGGTCCGACGACCGCCCTGCAAGTTGAACGCAAGCAAAAGATCGGTGCCACCGTGACTGCTTTCAAGAGCTCGCACAGGGTTGTGGGTAGGCTGTCGCTGCCCTTGAGTCCGGCGCCGCGCAGCCCTATTTTCCAAACCCCGGTCAACGGCTAGCACTGCCAAGGAGTGCCCATGGAGTTTCGGGACTACTACCAGATTCTCGGCGTGCCGCGTGACGCGACTGCCGACGCCATCAAGCGCGCCTTTCGCAAGCTGGCGCGCAAGTACCACCCGGACGTGTCCAAGGAACCGGACGCCGAGCAGCACATGAAGGAGGTCAACGAGGCCTACGCGGTACTGTCGGACCCCGAAAAACGCGCCGCCTATGACCAGCTCGGACCCGGCCATCGGCCCGGCGAGGAATTTCGCCCGCCGCCGGGATGGGATGCCGGGTTCGAGTTCTCGGGCGGCGGCTTCTCGCCGCATGAGGCGGCCGATTTCTCCGATTTCTTTACCGAGCTGTTCGGGCACATGGGCGCACGCCCGCGTCGCGCCGCGCATGGGCGTGGCCAGGACCATTACGCCAAGATCTACCTTGACCTCCAGGACGCCTTCACCGGCGCCACACGCGACATCACGCTACGCGTGCCGACGGTCGATAAACAAACCGGCCGCCTGAGCATGGTGCAGCGCACGCTGCGCGTGACCATTCCCAGGGGCGTGCGCGAAGGTCAGCTGATTCGCCTGGCCGGACAGGGATATCCGGGCGCCGGCAGCGGTGCGGCCGGCGATCTGCTGCTCGAAGTACACCTCAAGCCCGACGAGCGCTATCGCGTCGAGGGCCGCGATCTGAGCATGACCTTGCCGGTGGCGCCGTGGGAGGCCGCACTGGGCGCGGTGATCGCGGTGCCGCTGCCGGTGGGCGAGGTCAAGGTACGCATTCCGGCGGGCGCACAAAGCGGTACCGAGCTGCGCGTGCGCGGCAGGGGCCTGCCGGGCGATCCGCCAGGCGATCTGCTGCTGCACGTGCGGGTGGTGTTGCCGCCGGCGGACACGCCACGGGCACGGGAACTCTATGCAACGATGGCACGGGAATTGGCTTTCGATCCACGTCGCAGGAACTGAACGGCGATGAACCAGAAAGAAGCACTGATCGGCACCCTGCTCGACGAATCGTGGCTGACGCTGGAGCAGCTGGCGGCCGCCTGCGCGGCCGACGTCGAGTGGCTGCAGCAACACCTGGAGGCTGGCCTGCTGCCGCAGGCGCGGTCGCTCGGCGGGGTCTGGCGGTTCTCGTCGGCCACCCTGCGCCGGGCGCGCCGGCTGCGGCAGATCGAGCGGGATTTCGATGCGGCGCCGGAACTGGCCGGCCTGGTCGGTGACCTCATCGAGGAGATCGAGCGCCTGCGCGCGCGCCTGGCCCTGTACGGCCTGGGCTGAACCGCCAGCGGCCCGTGGATGATCAGCGCGCCATCGGGCGGGCCCGCGCAGCGGAGCTGACACGCCGCTGCGGGCGCGCTATGCGGCTGTCAGTCCTGCTCGGCTGCCTGCTGCTGGGCACCTGGCACTCGCCCGGCGTGGCTGCCTGGCAGGGCGAGCAGCGCACGATCACGCCACGCGGCGCGCTCGGTGCGGACGAGCGTGCCGTCATCGAGCTGTTCGAGCGCACCCGCGACTCGGTGGTCTACATCAGCACCGCCGAGCTGGTGCAGGATTTCTGGACGCGCAACGTGTTTGCCGTGCCGCGCGGCACCGGCTCGGGCTTCGTGTGGGACGAGGCGGGGCACGTGGTGACCAATTTTCACGTCATCCAGGGCGCTGCGCGCGCCACGGTGCGCCTGGCCGATGGGCGCGACTATCCGGCGCGCCTGGTGGGGGCAAGCCCAGCGCACGACATCGCCGTGCTCAGGATCGGCGTCGATTTCAAGTCGCCGCCGCCGGTGCCGATCGGCACCAGCCACGACCTGAAGGTGGGGCAGAAGGTGTTTGCCATCGGCAACCCCTTCGGACTCGACTGGACCTTGACCACAGGCATCGTCTCGGCGCTCGACCGCAGCCTGCCGGCCCAGGAGGGCGGCAGCATCGTCGAACATCTGATCCAGACCGATGCCGCCATCAACCCCGGCAATTCGGGCGGACCGCTGCTGGATTCGGCCGGTCGGCTGATCGGCATCAACACCGCCATTTACAGCCCCTCGGGCGCCTCGGCCGGCATTGGCTTCGCCGTTCCGGTCGACACCGTCATGCGCGTGGTGCCGCAGCTGATCCGGCACGGCAGGTACACGCGCCCGGCGCTGGGTGTCGAAGTCGACGAAGGCGTCAATGCGCGCCTGAGCCGGCTGCTCGGCATCGAGGGCGTGTTCGTGCTGGATGTCGCGCCGGGCTCGCCGGCGGCGGCGGCCGGCCTCACGCCGCTGCGCTTGACGCCCGACGGGCGCATGGCGGCGGGCGACATCATCATCGCCGTGGCCGGCAAGCCGGTGGATTCGGTGGCGCGCCTGCTGGCCCGGCTCGACGATTTCTCCGTCGGCGACGTGGTGCAGATCGGTCTGCTACGCGGCGGGCAACAACGTACCGTGACCGTCACCCTGCAGGCGGAAAACTGATCCGAACCGGCTAGGGTCGCTGGCGGGCGCGCGCCAGCTCGATGATGCGCCGGTTCTGTTCGCGCACGGCAGCGTTGTTGCCGGCCAGGGAGTCGGAGCGGGACGCCAGCGTGGCGGCCTGATCGAAGTCGCCGTTTTGCAGGCGCAGCCAGGCCAGCTTCTGCCATAGCACCGGATCCTGCGGTCGGATACGCAGCGCCCGCTCCAGCTGCGCCGCCGCGGACGCATAGTCGCCGGCGGCGGCCTGCCGGTCGGCCAGCGCCACCAGCGACCCGGTGGCCGTCGGCTGCGCCGGTGGCGCAGGGGTGGCGCTGGCCGGTGGCGCCGACGGCGGTGGGCCGGGCCGGATGATGGCCGATGCCGGCGGCTGCGGCCTGGGCAAGGGCTGCGCCGGCGGCAGGGGCGCCTGTGGCGCCTGACTGGTAGGTGGCGGCGGCGCAGGCTCGGGCTCGGGCCGCGGCGGCGGTGCACTGACGCAACCGGCCAGCAGCAGCGGGCCGGCCAGCAACAGCCGCCACCGCGGCTTCGAGCGGCGGTTCAGAACAGCTTGCGCAACCAGCGCCATGAGTCGTCGTCCTTGTGTTGCGGAGGTGAAATGGCGGCGCCGTCGCAGGGCGCGGCGCCAGGCGGCGCGCCGCCGTCCAGCACCGGCATGCCAAAGCCGCCCGGACACTGCGCCGCCGGCAGCCAGGGACCATCGGGCGCCTGCACCCAGCGAATGCCGGGCGGCTCGGCCAGGGTCAGCGGCACCGCCGGCAGGCGACCGATCAGATCGGTCCAGATGCGCATGGCGCCGCTGGCGCCGTACAGGCCGGTCTCGCCGTTGTCGTCCAGACCCACCCACACCGCCGCCACCGTGTTGCCGGTGAAGCCGGCAAACCAGGAGTCGCGGCTGTCGTTGGTGGTGCCGGTCTTGCCGGCCACGTTCAGGCCCGGCAGCACGCGCCCGAGCGCCCGCGCGGTGCCGTTGCGGGCCACTTCCTGCAGCGCCGTGTTGACCAGAAACACCGCCGCCGGATCGAGCTTTTGTTCCACCGACATCGGGTAGCTGGCCAGCGGCTTGCCGTCCTTGTCGGTCACGGCGTGGATGCCGCGCAGATGCAGCCGAAAGCCGCCGGCGGCCAGCGTCAGGTATATGCGCGTGACTTCGAACGGGGTCAGCTCGACCGCGCCCAGCAGCACCGACGGCACCTCGGGCAGGTCGCGCGTCACGCCCAGCGCGCGCAGGGTCTTGAGCACGCTCGGCACGCCGACCTGCAGGCCCAGCGCCACCGTGGCGCTGTTGCGCGACTCGGCGAGTCCCCGCAGCAAGGACACGTCGCCCGCATAGTCGTCACCGGAGTTGCGTGGTTGCCAGCTCTGGCCGCTCGGCAGGCGCACCGACATGCGCCGGTCGTCCAGGCGCGTGGCCAGGTTGAAGCGCTCCGGCTGCGCCAGCGCCGTCAGGTACACCGCCGGCTTGGCCAGCGAGCCGATCTGGCGCTGGGCGTCCAGCGCCCGGTTGTAGCCGTCGAACCGCGGATCGCGGTCGCCGACCAGCGCCAGCACCTCGCCAGTGGCGATGTCCGCCGCCACGGCGGCCATCTGCAGATCGGGCAGCTTGCGCTGCTTGGCGAGTGCACCACCCTGTTCGGTGACTGCCGCCTCGGCCGCCACCTGCACCGCCGGGTCCATGGTGGCGAAGATGCGCAGGCCCTCGTTGCGCAGCACCTGTTCCGGGTAGTCGCGTTGCAACTGGCGCCGCACCAGGTCCAGGAAGGCCGGATAGCGGGCCATCGTCAGCGAGCTGCGCTTGACCACCCGCAGCGGCTTGGCCTGCTCGGCGGCAACCTGCTCGGGCGTCAGCTGGCCCTGCTCGCCCAGCAGGCGCAGGGCAAGGTTGCGCCGCGCCGTGGCGCGCTCGGGATGGCGCCGCGGGTCGTAGTAGGACGGCGCCTGCACCATGCCGGCCAGCAGCGCCAGCTGGCCGGTATCCAGTTCGCCCAGCGGGCGGCCGAAGTACAGCATCGCGCCCTGCGCCACGCCGTGCACGCCGCGCCCGCCGACCTGGCCCAGGAACACCTCGTTCAGGTACGACTCGAGGATGTCGTCCTTGCTGTAATGGGTTTCCAGCAGCACCGCCATGATGGCCTCGGTGAGCTTGCGCCACACCGTGCGGTCGGCGGTCAGGAAGTAGTTCTTGACCAGTTGCTGGGTCAGCGTGCTGCCGCCCTGCACCACCGCGCCAGCCCGCACGTCCGCCCACAGGGCGCGCCCGATGGCACGCGCCGACACGCCGCGGTGGCGGTAGAAGTCCCGATCCTCCAGCGTCAGCAGGGCCTGCACCAGCACCGGCGGCACCTCCGGCAGGCGCACCAGCAACCGGTCCTCGTTGCTGGCCGGATAGAAACCGCCGATGAATTCCGGCTCCAGGCGCAGCAGCGGCAGCTCACCCTCATCGCCATACAGGCCGGCGATCTGCCGGCCATCGAAGCGGATTTCCACCTTGCGCGGCGGCTCCGGGCCGTCCCAGAACTGAAAGCCGCGCGTGTAGACGAGCAGTCGATTGCCGCGCACGGCATAGCTGCCGACACCGGTCGGTTCACCGCGCTGATAGCCCAGGCGATCGAGCGCCTCGACCACCCGCGGCGGGTCGAGCGGCACGCCGGCGTAAAGCTCCAGCGGCCGGGCGAACACGCGCGCCGGCAGTGCCCAGCGCTGGCCCTCGAATTTCTCGCGAATGACCCGGTCCAGGTGCACCGCGTACAGGGCGAGTCCGGCAAGACCCGCCAGCGCGAGCGGCAGCAGCCATCCCAGCCAGCGGCGGCGGATGGCAGGACGTGGGCGCGGTTTGGGCATGGGCAGTGCAGTATCGGCGGCAGGTTTAACCTACTAGTCTAGCGTGCCGACCCGACCCCACCGTGCCCCAATGCGTGCGGCTTGCAAAGCGAGGAGGAAGCCATGTTCGAACCGGACCGTTTCGTCGCCGACTGCCGGACTGCCCTGCTCAGTGCCGATCCGGCCGCCGCCATCGCCGCCCTGCTGGCGGACGCCCTGCGCGACCCGCAGGCGCTGGTGGACGCCTTTGCACCCGGCGCAGACCAGCCCGGCGTGGTGCCGCTGTTTCGCTCCGACAGCCTGACCGTGGCGCACGTCATCAGCGCGCCGGGCAGCCGCAGCCCGGTCCACAACCACCGCATGTGGGGCGTGATCGGCATCTACGCCGGGCAGGAGGACAACCACCTGTATCGGCGCGGCGCGCACGGCCTGATCGATGGCGGCCTGCGCAGCCTGCGCCCCGGCGACGTGTTCGTGATGGACCCCGAACTGATCCACGCCGTGGCAAATCCGCTGACCACCCTCAACGGCGGCCTGCATGTGTACGGCGGCGACCTGATGGCCCGCCCCGGCCGCAGCCTGTGGGACCCGGACAGCGGCGCCGAGGAAGCCTATGCCTTCGAGCGGGTGCTCGAGTACACGGCGCGCCTGAGCGGCTGAGGAAGCTGAATACATCCATCCAGGATTTTCCAGCGACCGCGACCTGGAAAGACCGGGTAGGAGCCCAGCTTCGCTGCGCGATGATCGCCCGGCACAGCCGGGCTCTACAGGTTTCCGATGGCTCACACAATCAGCGGCTTGCAGCCACCGGTGCCGGCCGACCCGCGGCGGGCCGCATCAACGCTTGCACGCCGCGCCGCTCGGGGCCGGCTCAGCGCCCGCGCAGGAACAGCCGGTCCAGTTCCGCCAGCGGCAATTCCACCCAGGTCGGGCGGCCGTGGCTGCACTGGCCGCTGCGCTCGGTGCGCTCCATGTCGCGCAGCAGCGCGTCCATTTCGGTCAGCGACAATTGGCGCCCGGCGCGGACCGAGCCGTGGCAGGCCATGCCCGACAGCAGGGCGTCGATGTGCTCCTGCACGCGCGTGCTGCGGCCGTGCTCGCGCAGCTCGGCCAGCACGTCGCGCACCAGCGCGGCCACATCGCCGCCGGCCAGCAGTGCCGGCACCTCGCGCACGGCCAGTGTGTCCGGCCCCAGCACCGCCAGCTCCAGGCCAAGCTGCGGCCACAGCATGGCGTGTTGCTCCACCGCCGCCGCCTCGGCCGCGCCGACGTGCAGCGTCAGCGGCACCAGCAGCGGTTGACTGACGATGCGCCCGCTGGCGTGGGCGGCGCGCAGGCGCTCGTAGGTGATGCGCTCGTGCGCGGCGTGCATGTCCACCAGCACCAGGCCGCGCGCGTTCTGGGCCAGGATGTAGATGCCCATCAGCTGCGCCAGCGGCCGGCCGAGCGGCTGCTCGTCGGTCTGGTCGTCGGCCTGGTCGCTGGCGGCCGGCAGCCGCTCCCCGGCCAGGGCCGCGCCGCGCGCAAGCTGCGTGTACGCCTCGAGCTGCTCGGCTAGCTGGCCGGTGGACAGGCGCGGCGCGTTGGCCTCCCAAAGCCGGGACGAGCTGACGCTGCTTGCGCCTGGCGCGGCCGGCGCCAACCCTGCAAGCGGCGTGGCATCCGTCGCCTGTACCCCGGGCGCCTGCGCCCCGGCCCGACTGCCGCTGGCGATCACCTCGCGCAGGCAGCGGCGCACCAGGTCGTGCACCGTGCGGCTGTCGCGAAAGCGCACCTCGGCCTTGGCCGGATGCACGTTCACGTCCACCAGTTCGGCCGGCAGGTCCAGGTACAGCACGTAAGCGGGCTGGCGGCCGTGGTAGAGCACGTCCTGATAGGCCTGGCGCGCGGCATGGGTGAGCAGCTTGTCGCGCACCAGGCGGCCGTTGACGTACCAGTGCTGCAGGTCCGCCGCGGCGCGCGAGAAGGTCGGCAGCGCCGCCCAGCCGGACAGGCGCAGCTCGCCGGCCGGAAAGTCCAGCCGCAGCGCGGCCTCCACGAACCCCGGCCCGCACAGGCGCGCCAGGCGCTGCTCGCGCGCCGGCAGCTCCAGCGCCGGGGCCAGCTGCTGCACCGGCCGGCCGTTGTGCGACCAGGCCAGGCCGACCTCGAACCGCGCCAGGGCCAGGCGCCGCAGCAGCTCGTCGACGTGCTGGAACTCGGTCTTTTCGGCGCGCAGGAACTTGCGCCGCGCCGGCAGGTTGTAGAACAGGTCGCGCACGGTCACGGTGGTGCCGGGCGGGTGCGCCGCCGGCGTCGGCTCGGACTGGCCGTGCAACAGCTGCGCGGCCGGCGCGCCGGCCGGCGCCGAGACGATGTCCAGCCGCGCCACCGAGGCGATGCTGGGCAGCGCCTCGCCGCGAAAACCCAGCGTCCGGATGCGCATCAGCTCGCCGCTGCTGGCCAGCTTGCTGGTGGCGTGGCGGCGCAGCGCCAGCGGCAGCTCGTCGGCCGGGATGCCGCTGCCGTCGTCGCGCACGCGAATCAGGGCGATGCCGCCCTGCTCCAGCGTGACCTCGATGCGCCGGGCGCCGGCGTCGAGCGCGTTCTCGAGCAGTTCCTTGACGATCGAGGCCGGCCGCTCGACCACCTCGCCGGCGGCGATCTGGTTGGCGAGCTGTGCCGGCAGTTCGCGGATCGGCCGGCGCGGCGCCTCAGCCGCCGTCATCCGCGCGGCGCAGGGCCGGCGTGCGGCCGGTTTCCGCATCGGCCAGCGCCTGGCGCAGGCGTGGCTCGGTTTGCAGGTAATCGCGGATACCAGCCGCCAGTGCCCCGGCCAAGCGGCGGCGGAACTGCGAATCGGCCAGCTTGCGCGCCTCGTCGGGCGTGGAAATGAATGCGGTTTCGACCAGCACCGAGGGCACCTGCGGCGATTTGAGGACCATGAAGCCGGCCTGTTGCACGTCCGAGCGGTGCAGCTTGTTCACATCCGCCAGGCGATCCAGCAGGCGGTCGGCCAGGCGAAGGCTACTCTCGGTGGTCGCGTTCTGCGACAGGTCCAGCAGCACCGAGCGCAGCACCCGGTCCTGCCCCACGCTGGCCAGGCCGGGGTCCAGACCGGCCGCGTTCTCGCGCGCCGCCAGCAGGCGCGCCGCCTCGCTGGTGGCGCCATGCTCGGACAGCGCGTAGACGCTCGACCCGCGCGCCGTGCCCTTGGCCACGGCGTCGGCGTGTATCGACACGAACAGGTCGGCCTTGTGCTTGTGCGCCACTGCGGTGCGCTGGCGCAGCTCCAGGAAGCGGTCGTCGCTGCGCGTGAGCACGGCGCGCATGCCCGGCTTGGCGTTGATCTGCGCCGCCAGTTCGCGGGCAATGGCCAGCGTGACGGTCTTCTCGTACAGGCGCCCGGGGCCGACCGCCCCCACGTCGTGGCCGCCGTGGCCGGCATCGATCACCACCGTCACGGCGCCGGCCGACTTGGCGCGCAGCACCGGCGCAGCGGCGGCGCTGGGTACAGCCGCCGCCGTGGCAACCGCTGGCTCGGGCCGTGGAGCAATCGGCGCAGCGGGCTGTTTGCTGACCTGCGGGATGGGCTTGGCAAGCGCGACCGCATTGGCTGGCTTGGCAACAACCGGTGCCGAGGCCGGCCGGGACGTCTGTGCCGGCGCGCGTGCCACCACCGGCGCCGGCGCCGCCTTGCCGCCCAGCACGTCGATCTGCACCCGCGGCCCCTGGCCGCCGCCGGCCGGCAGCGTGGCGTGGCGCCACTGCACCGGCGCCGCCAGGTCGAACACCACCCGCAAGCCGCCGCCGGCCTGCGGGCCGCTGCGCACGGCGCGCAGCGTACCGCCGGGCGGCGCGGCCAGTGCGCCGCGCAGCGTGGTGGCCGGCAGGTCGACCACCAGCCGCTCCGGCGCCTTCAGGCTGAACACGCGCACCGCGGTGGGCGCGCTCAGATTCAGCGTCAGCCGCGTGCCGCCGGCCACCGGCGCGTACTGCACGCCGCGCAGCTCGCCCGCGAAACCGGCCAGCGGCGACAGCGCCAGCAGACAGATCAGGAGTTTTTTCATGCCAGGGATTCCAGGGTTCGCTCGCCGGCGGGGCTGTGCGCGCGGGCCTGCACCCGGCGGCCACTGCCGGCCATGTCGATGTCCAGTTCCAGGTCGGCCTGCGGCAGCCAGCCGGCGCCGCGCTCGGGCCATTCCACGAAGCAGACATGCCGCCCGTCGAACAGCTCGCGGGCGCCGATGTCTTCCAGTTCCTCGGCACTGCCGAGGCGGTACAAGTCGAGATGGCAGACCTCGCCGCGCGCCACGGCGTAGGTTTCCAAAATCGTGTAGGTCGGGCTGCGCACCGGGCCGGCGTGGCCGAGCGCCCGCAGCACGCCGCGCACCAGCGTGGTCTTGCCGGCACCCAACGGGCCGCGCAGGTAGACGCACAGGGATCCGGGCAGCGCCCGCGCCAGGCGCGCGCCCAAATCCAGCTGCGCCGCCTCGTCCTCAAGCACCCAGGTGCGCTCCATCGTCCATTCCATTGAGCAAGGGCGGCAAAGCGGCCGACACGTCACAGGCCAGCAGGCCGCGCTCGCCGCGGCGCGCCGCCAGCGCATCGGCGGCCGCCGCGTGCAGGCAGGCGCCCAGCGCCGCCGCCGCCAGTGCCGGCAGGCCCTGCGCCCACAGCCCGGCGATCAGGCCGGTCAGCACATCACCCATGCCGCCGCTGGCCATGCCCGGATTGCCATACGGCACCACGCCGACCGGTGCCTGGCCGTCGCACACCAGCGTGCCGGCGCCCTTGAGCAGCACCACGCCGCCGAAGCGGGCCTGCAGCGCGCGCACGGCGCCGTAGCGATCGGCCTCCACCTGCGCGGTGGTGATGCCCAGCAGGCGCGCCGCCTCGCCGGGATGCGGCGTCAGAATCCAGTCCGCGCGCCGCTCGGGCGCCGCGGCCAGCAGGTTCAGTGCGTCGGCATCCACCACCAGCGGCAGGCCGCGGCCGAGCGCCGCCCCAAACAGCGCGCGGCCGAAATCGCCCTGCCCCAGGCCCGGACCGAGCGCCAGCACGCTGGCGCGGGCCAGCAGCGGCGCCAGATCGGCGGCGCCATCCACACCGCGCGCCATCAACTCCGGCCGCCCGGCAAGCAGCGCCGGCACATGCGCCGGGCGCGTAGCGACGCTGGTCAGGCCGGCCCCGGCGCGGGCCGCCGCCTCGCCGGCCAGGCGCACCGCACCGCCGTAGCCGTGATCGCCGCCGATCACCAGCACGTGACCGAAATCGCCCTTGTGCGCGCCGCGGCGGCGCGGCGGCAACCAGGCCGCGCGCAGGCGCGGCAGGTCCAGCAACACCGCCGGCGCCGCGCCGGCCTGCGCCAGCGCCTGCTGCGGCACGCCCAGATCATCGAAAACCAGCTGCCCGCAACAGTCGCGCGCCTGGCCGGTGTACAGACCCTGCTTGCGGGCCACGAAGCTGACCGTGGCATCGGCCCGCACCAGCGCGCCCGGCGCCTGGCCGGTATCGGCGTTCAGCCCGCTTGGCACATCCAGGGCCAGCACCGGCCGGCCGCTGGCATCGATGGCGGCAATGGCGTCGGCCACCGGTCCGGCGGGCGGTCGGTCCAGACCCGTGCCCAGCAGTGCATCGACCACCACATCGGCCTGCGCCAGCGTGGCAACTGAAATACTTTCTTCGGCGCCGCCGCAGGCGATGAACCACTGCCGGGCCGTGTCCGCCTCGCTGCCGGGACGCGGCGGGCCGGCCACCGCGGCCAGGCGCACCGGCCACCCGGCCAGATGCGCCAGACGCGCCAGCACGTAGCCGTCACCGCCGTTGTTGCCGGCTCCGCACAGCACGGCCAGGCGCTGCGCCTGCGGCCAGCGGCCACGCAGAAACGCGAACGCAGCCGCACCGGCGCGCTCCATCAGCACGCTGCCACTGCACGCGGCTAGCTGCGCCGCGGCTCGATCGATCTGCCGCGACTGCGCAACCGAATAGAGTTTTTCCAGCGAAGACAACACGTTAAGAACGTCGTTTGATGCCCGGCCTGAAGAAGTCGACGCAAGCATACGCTTTTTTCGCCGTCGTCAACCTGCAAAACCACGCGGGGCTTGGCTTTTGGCCACTTCCGGTGGCGACGGACGCCGGCCACGCCACCGCGGGCGGAGCGCTGCTTCATAATCGCCAGCCGATTCGTCTGGCCCCGGGCCCGACCGGCGAGCCGCGGACCGGCCGACACCGCCCACGCGCGGGCGGTGGCCACCCAGCAGCCCCGGCCGGCAGCGTCCCGGCCCGCGCCCACCGCCGGAAACCCGCATGCCCACGCTGAACTGGATCGGCAAGGAAGCCGTCGTCAAACACCACAAGGACGTGCCGCTGCGCCTGCTGGAGCCGGTGCCGGGGCTGTCCTGCGGTGCGGCGGATGCCGGCACCGAAGGCGGGACGCCGAACAACCTGATCGTGCAGGGCGACAACCTGCACGCGCTGAAAGCCTTGCTGCCCCGCTACGCCGGGCAGGTGAAGTGCATCTACATCGACCCGCCCTACAACACCGGCAACGAGGGCTGGGCCTACAACGACAATGTCAACAGCCCGCAGATACGCAAGTGGCTGGGCGAGGTGGTCGGCCGGGAAGGCGAAACGCTGGACCGCCATGACCGCTGGCTGTGCATGATGTACCCGCGCCTGGTGCTGCTGCGGCAGTTTCTGCGGGACGACGGCGCCATCTTCGTTTCCATCGACGACAACGAAGTGGCGGCGCTGCGCTTGCTGATGGATGAGATTTTCGGGGCGAGGAACTTCGTGGCGACCGTGCTGTGGCAGAAAGTCTATTCGCCCAAGAACTCGGCACGTCATCTCTCTGAAGATCACGACTACATCGTCATCTATGCTGCAAACTCCGAGACGTGGAAGCCAAATTTGCTCGGCCGCAATGAATCGCAAGATGCTGCGTACAAAAACCCCGACAATGACCCACGCGGGCCTTGGAAGACAAGCGATCTATCCGCGCGAAATTTCTATTCTGATGGCACTTACTCGCTCACGACGCCATCAGGGCGCGTGATTGAAGCACCTCCAAAGGGTCGTTATTGGACGATCTCAAAGGAACGCTTCGAAGAACTCGATCGGGACAATCGCATTTGGTGGGGAAAGAAGAAAGATTCAATCCCCCAGTTCAAACGATTTCTCACCGACGTGAAAGACGGTGTTGTTCCGCAGACGATGTGGTTTTACAAGGATGTTGGCCATACGCAAGAAGCAAAGAAGGAGCTACTCGAACTGGTCGATTTCGATACCTCCGACGACGTTTTCATTACGCCGAAGCCAACCCGTCTGATCCAGCGCATCCTGCAGATCGCCACGGACAAGGACTCCATCGTCCTCGACAGCTTCGCCGGCTCCGGCACCACCGGCCATGCGGTGCTCAAGCAAAACGCCGCGGACGGCGGCAGCCGTCGCTTCATCCTGGTCGAGATGGACGACAACATCGCTCGCACCGTCACTGCCGAGCGCGTCAGGCGCGTCGCCAACGGCTACACCAACGCCAAGGGCCAGGCCGTCGCGGGCCTCGGCGGTGGCTTCCAGTTCTGCCGCCTGTCCGCCGAGCCGCTGTTCGATGCCGACGGCCAGATCCGCGGCGACGTGCGCTTTGCCCAGCTGGCCGAGTTCGTCTGGTTCGCCGAGACCGGTACCGGCTACACGGGCCAGGCCGATTCGCCGCTGATCGGCGTGCACGAGGGGCGCGCCATTTACCTGCTCTACAACGGCATCCTCAAGGATCGCTCGGTGGCCGGCGGCAACGTGCTCACCGGCCCGGTGTTCGACCTGTTGCCCCGCTTCGCCGGCCCGAAAGTGATCTACGCCGCCGCCAACCGCATGGGCGGACGCGCCGCGCGCGAGGGCATCACCTTCAAGCAGACCCCGTACGCGCTGGAGGTGTAAGCGATGAGCGATGAACTCAAAGTCATCATCATCGCCGGCCCGAACGGGGCGGGGAAAACCACCTTTGCCCGCGAGTTCCTGCCCAACGAGGCGGGCTGCCCGGTGTTCGTCAATGCCGATCTGATCGCCGCCGGCTTGGCGCCCTTTGCGCCGCAGACGGCAGCCGTGCAGGCCGCGCGGGTCATGCTGCTGGAATTGGCGCGCCACTTTGCCGCGCGCCAGAGCTTTGCCTTTGAAACCATGCTGTCCGGCAGGACCTACCTGCGCCACATTCGCGCGTGGCAGACGGCGGGGTACCGGGTGGAGTTGTTTTTTCTGCGCCTGAATAGCGCCGACGAGGCGGTAGCGCGCGTGGCACAGCGGGTGAAACAGGGCGGCCACCACATTCCCGAGCCGGTGATTCGTCGGCGCTTCGCCGCCGGGCTCGACAACTTCACGCAGCGCAACGCGCCAGCCGTCGATGCCTGGGCGCTGTACGACAACTCAGCGGAAGTGCCACGACTGCTGGACTGGAGTGAAAACAGATGAAGCAACCCAAACCCATCGAGCAGGCGGCCAACCCGAATCTGCGCGGCTCCTGGCCCGCCTTGCTGCGCGCCGCCCGACGTGCGCGCGAGCTGGCCGCGCAAACCGGCACGGCCATTGTGGTCAGCCATGATGGCGTGATCGAGTACATCCGGCCCCAACCGGAAACACCAAGCCCTCACGTGGCGGAGCCGCACGCCGAAGGGTGACAAACCATGACCACCTTCGCTCCCAAGACCTACCAGCAGCAGGTGCTGGACAGCGTGGAGGCCTATTTCAAGGCCTGCCACGAGCTGCCGTCGCCGTCGATTGCCTTCACCGCCACCACCGAGCGTCTGTGGGGTCGTGGCAACCCGTACAACCCGCTGGCGGGCTTTCCGCCCGACATGCCGTACTTCTGCCTGCGCGTGCCGACCGGCGGCGGCAAGACCTGGCTGGCCGCCAGGAGCGTTCAGCTTGCCAACACGCACCTGCTGCGCTGCGAGCACAGCGTGATCCTGTGGCTGGTGCCCAGCAAGCCGATCCGCGAGCAGACCCTGCGCGCCCTGCGCAACCGCCTGCACCCCTACCACACGGCGCTGCGCGAGGCCGGGCCGGTCACGGTGCTGGATCTGGACGAGGCCAAGAGCATCACCCGCGCCACGCTGGATACCTCCACCACGGTGATCGTCGCCACCCGGCAGGCCTTTCAGGTGGAGGACGAGGAATCGCGCAAGGTGTACCAGAACAGCGGCGCGCTGATGCACCACTTCGACAACCTGTCGCCAACGCAGCGCGGCCTACTGCTGACCGAAGGCGAAGGCGCCGAGCACACCACGCCCTGCTCGCTGGCCAACGTGCTGCGCCTGCGCCGGCCCTTCGTGGTGGTGGACGAGGCGCACAACAGCCGCACGGAACTGGCCTTCGACATGCTGGCGCGCTTTCGCCCCAGCGGCGTGCTGGAACTGACCGCCACTCCGGACCTGGAACGCACGCCGAGCAACGTGCTGCACAGCGTCTCGGCCGCCGAATTGAAGGCGGAGGAGATGATCAAGCTGCCGGTGATGCTGGAAACCGAGCCGAACTGGCAGCAGTGTCTGGCCGACGCCATCGGCCGCCGCGATGCGCTGCACAGGCTGGCGGATGAGGAACGCCGCGCCGGCGCGGATTACCTGCGGCCGATCGTGCTGATTCAATCCGAGCCCCGCCGCGCCGGCGTGGACACGCTGGACTTCGAGCGCGTGCGCCAGGAGCTGATCACCAACCACGGCATTCCCGCCAATGAGATCGTCGTCGCCACCGGCGAGGAAAAGGGCCTGGAGCAGATCGAGGCCGACTACAAACTGGGCATTGCCGACCCGGCCTGCCCGGTGAAGTTCGTCATCACGCAGAAGGCGCTGGCCGAGGGCTGGGACTGCCCGTTTGCCTACATCCTGGTCAGCATGGCCTCGCTGTCGTCGGCCACGGCGGTGGAGCAGCTGCTCGGGCGGGTGTTGCGGCAACCGGGCGCCAGCCACCGCCAGGCCAGGGCGCTGAATCAGTCCTATGCCTTCGTGGTGTCGCGCAATTTCGCCGAGACGGCCAGCGCGCTGCGTGACCGTCTGGTAACGGGGGCTGGCTTCGAGCGGCGCGAGGTGGCCGAGTTCGTCACCGCCGCCAAGGCCGAGCAGGCGCGGCTGGATTGGGAGGGCCACGCCGAACGTGACATGGTGCAGCCGGTGTCGATCACGCTGACCGAGAAACCCGACCTCGCGAGCGTGCCCAAGCCGGTGCGCGACAAGGTGAGCTGGGACGGCGAGCGGAGCACGCTGACCATCACCACGTCGCTGACCGAGGACGAAACCGAAGTCCTCAAGGCTTCGGTCAGGTCGGAAACCGCAGCGGCGGCGATCGTGGAAGCCGCCCAGATCAGCCGCACCTTGCCCCACACGCCGGCCGAACTGGGGGAGCGCTTTCGCGTGCCGCAGTTGGCCTTGCGCGTGCCGGGCCCCAGCGGTTCAGAACAGTTGCAACTGTTCGACGACCCGGAAGTGCTGGAGTACCCGTGGGACCTGTCGCCCTTCGACGCCACGCCGACCAACGAGGATCTGCTGGCCCTGGACGGCAGCCTGAAAGTGTCCGAAGGCGGCGAGATCGATGTCGACGACGCGAGCGGCAAGGTCGTTTCGCGCTTCCTGCCCGATCTGCAACGCGATCTGGGGCTGGTCTATCAACCCGAGCACTGGGACGAGCTGCGTCTGGCCACCTGGCTGTGCCGCAACCTGCCGGAGCAATCACTCACCCACGCCAGCAAGCAGGCCTTCGTCGCCGCGTGGCTGACCGAACTGCTGCGCCGGGAAGGATTCACGCTCGCCCGCGCCAATCTGCAGAAGTTCCTGATCCGCAATCGGCTGGAAGCGCGCATCCGTGATCTGCGTCGCCAGGCGGTCGGCAAGGCCTTCCAGCAGACGCTGTTTGGCGAGGATGCGGCCTCGCGTGTCGCGGTGACCGATCGATACGCCTTCGAGTTCAACCCGCACGCCTACGCGCCCAGCCGCGACTACGACGGCCGTTTCGGGCACTTCGATTTCCGCCGGCACTTCTACGGCCGCATCGGCGATTTCGACAGCAAGGAGGAATTCGAATGCGCCTGCTGGCTGGACACGCAGGCGCAGCAGGGCCGCATTCGGTTCTGGGTACGCAATCTGGTGCGGCGGGAAGGCAGTTCGTTCTTCCTGCAGAAGGCTGACGGGCGTTTTTATCCGGATTTTGTCTGCCAGCTTGCCGATGCCGATGGCAAACCCGGTGCCATCCTGGTTGTGGAATACAAAGGCGCGGACCGCTGGACCGATGCCCAGGACGACCGCCTGATCGGCGGCCTGTGGGCGAACCTGTCCGAGGGGCGCTGCCGCTTCGTGATGGTCAAGGACAAGCGCTGGGAGTGGCTAGAGGAGCACGTACGGTGACGGCATCGCTCCCGTCCGGGGACGACGTATACAGCATCCTGGCACCCGCCAACGCGTCCGCATTCGACGACTTGTTCGAGCTTTACCGGTCATCCATGCCGGCTGCGGAGCGAAAGTCCCGGGCGACCTTGCAGGCGTTGCTCGGTCGCAACGATTATCGAGTGGTGCTGCTGCACCGCGCTGAGCGGCTGATCGGCTACAGCATCACCTTCGTGCCCGAAAACGACAATTTTTGCCTTTTGGAATATATGGCGGTGCGCGAGGGTTTTCGCAGCGGCGGCATCGGCGCGGAGCTTTTCCGTCACAGCGTCGATACGGCCCGGGCAGGCCGCCGCGATGTCGCCGTGCTGCTCGAGGTGGATTCGTGGCGGGAGGCGTCGCCGGACCGTGCAATGCGCGTTCGCAGGCAGGCTTTTTATCAGCGCCTGGGCTGCCTGCGGATCGAGGGGCTGGATTACTTGCTGCCTCTTGAAACCGGACGCACCCCGCCGGTGATGGATTTGATGATCCTGCCACCCGCCGACGGCAGAGTGATTCGCCGCGCCGAGCTGGAACGCTGGCTGCGCACGGTGTATGTCGCCGTCTACGACCAGTCACCATCCGACCCGCGAATTGCGCGTATGGTCAGTACCGTGGACGATCCCTTGCAACTGAGCGGAGTGATACCGCGATGACGGAGGCCATGTCGCATGCAATGGCCTGGCTCACGGGAACTGTGGTGTCCGTTTGCCGTCTGATCTCGTCCTATCCGAGAACCACGCTCGCCGTGGTGGGAGCCACGGCCGTGGTTCTGATCTGGCTCAATCCGACAGCGGCCAGTGCCGTTGCCGCGGCTTTGGCCGCCGTTGCCGCGTTTCTGCTCCTGCTGCATGAGGCGCGCAGTTTCCGCAAGTCGGTGAATGACCTTCACTACACCGAACTGGACAACATGTACCTGGATCTGCTCAAGATGGCGATCGACAAGCCGTACCTGCGCCAGCCGGAAGCGATATACAGAAATCCGCTGGCAAAGACCAACCAGGAACGGGAATACGACATTTACGCCAGAATGATCTGGAATTTTCTGGAAGCCGTCGCGGATCGCTGCCACAACGATCCAGAATTGAAAGATACATGGTATCCGGTGATCCAGGATGAGGGGATCGTGCACACGCAATGGATTCGACAGAAACCCAAAGGATTCAGCGAAAATTTTTACCGAAGGTTCGGCCCGAATGGGCCGTTCGGCGACAAGTTCCTGAATAGCAAAATCTGAACAAATCCGGGCGTGAGCAGGTCACTTTTCATTTCCCGATATCCGCAAGCGCGCCGCCTTGCCGGGTGGGATTTCGCCTCGACTCGAAAATCTCCGCACGGCGGCTGTTCGGGTTGTCAGGCGGGCGCTGGACCGACCAGGCCGCGGCAATGATTGCCGCCGATTCAGCCGCCCTCGCCGCAACCATCCGCACGCTGTCTACCGAACTGGGCTTCACCGGCCTTGGCATCGGCGGCGTGGACCTGGCCGTGGCCGAACAGCGCCTGGCCGACTGGCTGGCGCGCGGCTATCACGGCGACATGGCGTGGATGGCCCGGCACGGCACGAAGCGCTCGCGCCCGGCCGAGCTGGTGCCGGGCACGCTGCGGGTGATCTCGGTGCGCATGGATTACTGGCCGGACGGCGCCGCCGCGCCCTGGCCGGTGCTCGAATCGCCGACGCTGGGCTACGTGTCGCGCTATGCGCTGGGTCGGGATTATCACAAGCGGGTGCGCCAGCGCCTGCAAACACTGGCGGACGGCATCGCCGCCCTGATCGGCCCGTTCGGCTACCGCGTCTTCTGCGACAGCGCGCCGGTGCTGGAAAAACCGCTTGCCGAGCAGGCCGGCCTGGGCTGGATCGGCAAGCACACCTGCCTGATCGACCGGCGCGGCGGGTCGTGGTTTTTTCTGGGCGAGATGTACACCGACCTGCCGCTGCCACTGGACATGCCCGCCGGCGGCCATTGCGGGAGCTGCCGCGCCTGCATCGACGTGTGCCCGACCGGCGCCATCGTGGCGCCCTACGTGCTGGATGCCCGGCGCTGCATCTCGTACCTGACCATCGAGCATCCGGGGCCGATTCCGGAGCCGCTGCGCCCGCTGCTGGGCAACCGCATCTACGGCTGCGACGACTGCCAGCTGGTGTGCCCGTGGAACAAGTTCGCGCGCCCGAGCGGCGAGGCGGATTTCGCGCCCCGGCATGGTTTGGACGCGCCGCGGCTGATCGATCTCATGGACTGGACCGCGGACCAGTTCGACACCCGCCTGGCCGGCTCCGCCATCCGCCGCATCGGTCACCAGCGCTGGCAGCGCAACATCGCCGTGGCGCTGGGCAACGCGCCGGCCGGCGATGCCGACACCGTGGCCTGCCTGCGGCGGCATCGCGACAGCGCCTCGCCGCTGGTGGCCGAGCATGTCGCCTGGGCGCTGCAACGGCATGGCGCCGGCTGACACGGAACCGGCCAAGCTGTCATTGAAGCGGCCCTGACCTTGGCCACGTGCGGTGCGTGGCCGGTGGCGCCGATGAATGTCCCGCCCCGCACGCCAAAAACCCCGGCGCCATCAGGCCGCCGGGGTTTTCGTTCACCACAAACCGCAGTTCGCCAGGGTGCGTCTCACATACCCGTGTGGCTCTGCCCACCGTCCACGTTGAGCAGCTGACCGGTCACGAAATCCGACAGTTCGGACATCAGGTAAACCGCCGTACCGACCAGGTCCTCGGGCACCTGCGGGCGGCCCAGGCATGCCTGCGCGGCGTACTGCGCCGTCATCGCATCGCCCGCGCCGCCGATGCTCCCCATCAGGTCCTTGACCGCCTGGGACTGGGTGAAACCCGGCGTGAGGGCGTTGACGCGAATCCCGTACGGACCGAGCTCGCGCGCCAGACACCGCGCCATGGTGGCCACCGCGCCCTTGGAGGTGACGTAGTCCAGGATCATCGGCGTGCCCATGCCGATGGTCTGCGACGAGATGTTCACGATCTTGCCGTAGCGCTTTTCCATCATGTGCGGCACCACGGCCTTGCAGCAGTTCCACGGGCCTTTCACGTTGATGGCCATGGTCAGGTCCCAGTCTTCTTCCGGGATCTGCGTGAACGGGCGCATCTGCACGCCCTTTTGCTTGGCGCTGACGCCAAACAGGGCGGCGTTGTTGATCAGGCCGGTAACCGAGCCGAAGGCGTCGAGCGTCTTTTGCACCATCGCTTCGCAGGATGCGTAGTTCGCCACGTCCACCGCGATGCCGATGGCCGACTCGGGGTGGCTGGCATTGATCTTGTTCACCGTATCGGCCGGGTCCAGCAGGTCGGCAACCGCCACCTTGGCGCCGTGCTCGGCAAGCGCCAGCGCGTAAGCCTGGCCAATGCCGCGTGCGGCGCCGGTGACGATGACGACACGGCCGTCGAGTAGTCCCTTCATCGAAAGCTCCTCCTTGTAGTGCAACGGGAGCTCATTTAATACGCTCGAGACGCGCCCGCGGATAGTCCCCACACTGCCGGAGCCCAAAACCAGCGCCTCGCACCCGGCGCAGCGCGCGGGGGCGCCGGGGCCACTGGCCGGCCGGCTTCAATTCAAGCCCAGCTTGAGCATCCGGTAGCGCAACTGACGCAGGGTCAGGCCCAACCGCGCGGCGGCGGCGGTGCGGTTGTAGCGGGTGGCTTCCAGCGCGGCCACGATGCGGTCGCGCTCGACGCCGTCCAGTTCGGCGTCCAGGTCATCGCCGCCGGCGCCGCCCTCCGGCGGGTACTCGCAGGCGGCCGGCAGGTGCAGGTCGGCGCGGTCGATCTGCGGCCCCTCGCACAGCGCGGCGGCGCGCTCGAGGATGTTTTCCAGCTCGCGCACGTTGCCCGGGAAGGCATAGCCCTGCAGCGCCGTCAGGGCCGCGGGCGTCAGCGCCAGCCGCTCGCCGCCGGCCATGCGCGCCAGCAGATCGGCCGCCAGCGCCGGGATGTCCTGCGCCCGGTCGCGCAGCGGCGGCACGGTGACTTCGATGACGTTGATGCGGTAGTAGAAATCCTGGCGTATGCGCCCGTCGCGCACCAGGGCGGCCAGATCCTCGTGCGTGGCGCTCAGCACGCGCGTGTCGACCGGTATTTCCTGACGCGCACCGACCGGGCGCACGGCCCGCTCCTGCAGCGCCCGCAGCAGCTTGACCTGCATGGCCGGCGGCACGGCACCGATTTCGTCCAGGAACAGCGTGCCGCCGGCGGCGGTCTGGAACAGGCCCTCGCGGTCGGCGCTGGCGCCGGTGAAGCTGCCCTTGACGTGCCCGAACAGCTCGCTTTCGAGCAGATGCTCAGGAATGGCGCCGCAGTTGACCGGCACGAACGGTCCGCCGGCGCGCGCGCCCTGGGCGTGGATCAGGCGCGCCACGCGCTCCTTGCCGACACCGGACTCGCCACGGATGAACACCGGCGCCTGGCTGCGTGCGAGCTTGGCGACCATGACCCGCAGCGCCTGCATGGCCGGCGAATCGCCGATCAGGGTTGGCACGCTGCCGGGCTCGGCGCGTACCCGCGACAGCCGCAGCGCCTGATCGATCAGGCCCCGCAGGCCCTGCACGTTGACCGGCTTGTTGACGAAATCGAAGGCGCCGGCCTTCATCGCCGCCACCGCCGCGCCGACGTCGCCGTGGGCGGTGATCATGGCCACCGGCAGTTGCGGCTGCGTGCGCTGGATGTGCTCGATCAACTCGAGGCCACTGCCGTCGGGCAGGCGCAGGTCGCACAGGCACAGGCGGTAGCTGGCGTCGCTCAGGGCCTGCCTGGCGGCGGCCAGGGTGCCGGCGCTGTGGCTTTGCAGGCCCATGCCGCGCAGGGTGATGGCCAGCAGCTCGCACAGGTCCGGCTCGTCATCGACGATCAGCACCCGCGGCGCGTCTTCGGGAAGGGTGTTCATATCAGCTGCCGGCGCCGGCGGTCCGCCAGCACGATGCGAAAGCCTGCCCCGCCGGCCGCCGGCGTGTAGTACTCGATGCGCGCCTGGTTGGCGGTGCACAGCTCGCGCGCCATGAACAGACCAAGCCCGGTGCCATCGGCGCGGCTGGTGTGGAACGGCTCGAACAATCGGTCACGCTCGGCCAGCGGCACGCCCGGGCCGCGGTCCTCGACCTCGATCAGCGGCCGGTCGCGCGATGCCGACTGGCGGGCGCGCACGCTTACCCGCGGATGGGCGGCGCGTGCCGCATGGCGAAGGCCGTTGTCCAGCAGGTTCTCGATCACCTGTTGCAGCTGCCCCGGCGCGCCGCGCGTCACCATGTCCGACTCGACACTCAGTGCAATGGCGCTGCGCGGCACCTCGTGGCTGGCGCAGTAGGCATCGATGACCTGCCCCAGCCAGGGCCCGAGCTCCAGCAACTCGGTCTCCACCCGCTGCGGCCGGCCGAGCGCCAGCACCTCCTCGATGATGCGGTTCACACGCTCGCTCTGGCGCAACAGGATGGACACCAGCGGCTGCTGATCGGCGCCCAGGCGGGCGTCCTCGCCCAGCAGCTGGGCCGCGTGGCTGATGGCGCCCAGCGGGTTTCGCACCTGATGGGCGATGCTGGCCACCAGGCGACCGAGCGCGGCCAGCTTCAGCAGCTGCGCCTGCTGGTTCAGGGTCGCCGTATCGTCCAGGAAGATCAGCACATCGGCGGACTGACCGCTGCCAAGCGATGCGAAGCGCGGCACCCAGGCATCGGCGGGGCTGCCGGGCGGGGGCTCCTGGCCACCCCGCCACAGGGTCAGTGCCCGATCCAGCTGCGGCGCCACTTCCGGCAGCCGGCTGGCGGGGCCGATGCGGCGTCCGAGCAGGCGCGCCGCCGAGCCGTTGGCGAGACGGATGCGCTGCGCCGCGTCGATGACCAGGACCCCGGTCTGCATGCGCTGGATGATCTCGTCGTTCAGGCGCACCAGCGCCAGCGCCTCGGCCCGCCGATCGCTGGCCAGCAGGGTGCTGCGCCGCACCCGACGCGCCATCTCGAAAGCCAGCACGGCGGCCGCGAAACAGGTGGCGCCCAGCAGGCCGGCCTGGGTGTAGGTCGGCGCCAGGTCGAGCACATTGACCCGGTACAGGCTCTCGCCGAGCACCGCCAGGGCGGCCAGGGCGGCATACAGAAAGGCCAGCCGGCCGGACACCAGCAGGCCGCCACCGGCCACCACCACCACCAGCAGGATGCCAAGCCCGCTGGCAAGCCCGCCGCTGGCGTGGGTGAGCACGGTGATGGCCGCAACATCGGCCGCGACCAGCAGAGTGACTTGCAGATTGAAGCGCGGCCAGCGCAGCGCGAGCGCCACCAGGCCCAGCACGGCGCCGGTCAGGTAGGCCACAGCGGCCAGGCGATACAGGTGCGGCTCGGCGCTGCCCAGCGGCTTCAACGGCGGCTGCAGCAGACTCAGGCCCAGCAGCATCCCGGCGCTGCCAAGCCGCAGCAGGTTGAACCAGAACAGCGGACGCCAGGTGAGCCGATCCTGCGGATCCTCCCCCGCCAGTCCGACCAGCGCACTGCTGGGACCCTCGCCCGAAAAATCCACGAAGGGGCGTTCGGCAGCCGCTTCGGAGTCGCCGCCGGCCCGCGCCCGACGGTGCCGGGATCCGCGTGCCGGCGCCGGCCCGGGGCGCTGGCGCGTGCCCTCAGCCACCGCCGACGGCAGCCCGCCAGCGCGCCTGCAGCCAGTCGCGCATCAGCCAGCGCAGGCCGTCGTGAGCGGCAAAGGTGCGCACCCATTCGCGCCCGCGCACGAACTGCCGGTGACGGGCGCAGCAGCCGTGGGCATCCGCCCGGCCCAGCCAGACGGTGCCGACCGGCTTCTGGTCCGTGCCGCCGTCCGGGCCGGCAATGCCGGTGATCGACAGGCCGATGTCGGCGCCGAAGCGCTCGCGCACGCCACGCGCCATCTGCTGCGCCACCGGCTCGCTGACCGCGCCGTGCTCGGCCAGCGTGGCCGCATCCACACCCAGCAGGTCGTGCTTGGCGCTGTTGGCGTAACTGACCACGCCGCCCAGGAAATAGGCCGATGCGCCCGGCAGATCGGTGATGATCTTGCCGACCAGGCCGCCGGTGCAGGACTCGGCCACGGCGAAGGTCTGGCCGGTTTCGGTCAGATAGCGCGCGAACAGCTCGGGCGTGCTCAAGGCGCTGAAATCGAGCAGGTAGTCGGCGAAATTCTCCAGCGCGAAGGCGCGCAGGCTGCGGATCTGCGCCTCGCTGGCGTCGTACAGCTTCAGTTCCAGTTCCGGGAAGATGGCCCGGTAGCCGAGCTCGATGTTCTGGTCGGCCCACGGCCGCATGGCCGCGGCCAGACTGGACTCGCCGATACCCAGAAAACGCATGAAGCTGTGCGATGCCTTGCGCGCCTGCGGCAGGCTGGCCAGGAAGGTGCGCAGCATGGGCTGCATCTCGCGCGGCGGCCCGGGCAGAGCGACGATGCGCCGTTCGCCGTCGGCCAGCGAGAGGCTCGCCACGAAGCCCGGCGCGGTGCCGTTGGGATTGGCCAGAATCTGCGCCCCGGCCGGGAACATCGCCTGCTTGCGGTTGTTCTCGGTCAGCGGGATGCCGAACTCGGCGAAGCGGCGCTCCACGTGCTGCCAGCTTGGCAGATCGAACTGCAGCGGCACCTGCGCCAGCTGCGCCACCACCTCGGCGGTCAGGTCGTCCTCGGTCGGCCCCAGGCCGCCGGTCATGAACACCCAGCCGGCGCGGTCCAGTGCCGTGCGCAGGACAAAATCCAGATCCGCGCGCCGGTCTCCGGCCGTGAGCATGAGCTGAATCTCAAAGCCAGCCTCCCCCAGCTGGCGCGCCAGCTCGGCACTGTTGCTGTCGATCAGTTCACCCCGCAGCACCTCCTCGCCGGTACTGACGATGCAGGCGGTCAGTCTGGGAATACTCACGCTGGACGCTCGCGGGTGAAGGGCCGGACAACGCCGGGCAGTATGCCGTGCGCCTTCGCGCGCCGTAAACTTCGCGCCCCGCCGCCCGCCCCCACGCCATGCCCGCCGTTTTTCTGCTCGGTCCGACCGCCTCCGGCAAGTCGGCGCTGGCGCTGGCCATCGCCGGCCGCCTGCCGTGCGAGATCGTCAGCGTGGACTCCGGCCAGGTGTATCGGGGCATGGACATCGGCACCGCCAAGCCCGACGCCGCCACGCGCGCCGCCGTGCCGCACCACCTGATCGACATCCGCGATCCGGACCAGCCCTACTCGGCGGGCGAATTTCGCGACGACGCGCTGCGCCTGATCGCGCAGATCGAGGCCCGCGGCCACGTGCCGCTGCTGGTCGGCGGCACCTTCCTGTACTTTCGCGCACTGGAACGGGGCCTGGCGACGCTGCCGGCCGCCGATCCGCAGCTCAGGCTGGCGCTCGAGGACGAAGCCGCCGCGCGCGGCTGGCCGGCGTTGCACGCGGAGCTGGCCGGCGTCGATCCGACAGCGGCGGCGCGCATCGCCCCGGCCGATCGCCAGCGCATCAGTCGCGGCCTGGAGGTGTACCGTCTCACCGGCCGGCCGCTCAGTGCCTGGCAGGCGCAGGCCGCGACGATCGCAAGCCCGCCTGCACTGCGCCTGATCCTGGCGCCGCCGGCCCGGGCCACGCTGTACGCGGCCGTCGATGCGCGCCTCGAGGCCATGCTCGCCGCCGGCCTGCAGGACGAGGTCGCGCGCTTGCGGGCGGCCGGCTACAGCCGCGATCTGCCGGCCCTGCGGGCGGTCGGCTACCGCCAGATGTGGAGCCATCTGGCCGGTGAAATCGATTACCCGACCCTGGTCGAAGCCGCCAAGACCGCCAGCCGCCAGTACGCCAAGCGCCAGCTGACCTGGCTGCGCGGCGACCCGCACGGGCACTGGCTGAACCCGGCGGGCCGCGGCGTGCTCGACCGGGTCTGTGCCCTGATCGGCAAGGGCGCCGCCTGAGCGGCGAACGCGCGCATCGCGGCGCGGTCGAATCGACGGTCGCCGGCCACCTTGAACCGGCGGCGGCGGGCACCCATATTGCTACACTGACGATGCGGGCCAGCCGCCATGGCCTGTTCACACGCGAGGACTACACAAATGAAAAAATCCCAGGGCCTGCAGGATCCGTTCCTGAACCAGCTGCGCAAGGAGCACATTCCGGTCTCCATCTTCCTGGTCAACGGCATCAAGCTGCAGGGCCATGTCGAGGCCTTCGACCAGTACGTCGTGGTGCTCAAGAACGCCGTATCGCAGATGATCTACAAGCACGCCATCTCGACCGTGGTGCCAGGGCGGCCGGTGCGCGTTCCGACCGTGGTCGAGGGTGAGGAAGCGGTCACCCAGGAGGCAAGCGATTCTTAAGCTGACCACCGACCCCGCCGCGCCCGCCCTGCCCACCCCGGCAGGTGCGAACGGGGCAACGGCGGCGCCCGCGCAGCGGGTCATCGTGGTGGCGGTCGAACTGCCCGGCGCCGACATCCCGCTCGAGGACGACCTGGCCGAGGCGCTGGAACTGACACGCGCCGCCGGCGGCCAGGTGGTGGGCACCCTCACCTGCCGGCGCGCGCAGGTCGACCCGGCGCTGTTCATCGGCAGCGGCAAGGCGGCCGAACTGGCGCTGCTGGTGGCCGACACCTGCGCCGAACTGGTCATCTTCAATCACCCACTCAGCCCGTCGCAGGAGCGCAACCTGGAGCGCCTGCTCAAGTGCCAGGTGGTGGACCGCATCGGCCTGATCCTGGACATCTTCGCCCGCCGCGCGCGCTCGCACGAGGGCAAGCTGCAGGTCGAACTGGCGCAGCTGCGCCATTTGTCCACCCGCCTGGTGCGCGGCTGGACCCACCTCGAGCGCCAGAAAGGCGGCATCGGCCTGCGCGGTCCCGGCGAGAGCCAGCTGGAAACCGACCGTCGCCTGCTGCGCGCGCGCCTGCGCCAGCTCGAAACGCGCCTGGAACGCTTGGTCGGCCAGCGCATCAACAGCCGCCGTCAGCGCACGCGCAGCGAAACACCCACGGTGGCGCTGGTCGGTTACACCAACAGCGGCAAGTCGACGCTGTTCAACGCGCTGACGGCGGCCGACGTGTTCGCCGCCGACCTGCTGTTCGCCACGCTCGACTCCACCCTGCGCCGCCTGGAACTGCCGGACTGCGAGCCGCTGGTGCTGGTCGACACGGTCGGCTTCGTGCGCCGCCTGCCGCACGACCTGGTGGCGGCGTTTCGGTCCACGCTGGAAGAGGTCCGCAGCGCCAGCCTGCTGCTGCACGTGGTGGACGCCTCCCGCGACGACCAGCGCCAGCTGATGCTGCAGCAGGTCAACGGCGTGTTGCAGGACATCGGCGCCGGTGACATCCCGCAGATCGAGGTCATGAACAAGATCGATCTGACCGCCCGCGGGCCGCTGCGCAGCGGCGGCGAGCTGGGCGGCCCCGAGCGGGTGTGGCTGTCGGCACGCAGCGGCGCGGGTCTGGATCTGCTGCGGGACGCCATCGGCGAGCGCTTTGCGGACGGCATCTCGCACCAGAGCCTGCACCTGCCCCGTTGCGACGGGCGCCTGCGCGCGCAGGTGTTTCGCCTGGCGCAGGTGCGGCACGAGCAGTTCGACGCCGACGGCGGCTGGCAGGTGGAGTTCGACATCCGCCGCCGCGAACTGGGGCAGCTGACGCCACTGCTGGTCGCCGCCGAGGCCCTGCCGGCCAGCGCGCGACCTGTGGAACAATAAGCGCCCCCAACGCCGGCCCCCCGGCACTCAGGAGAAATTGATGGCCTGGAACGAACCGGGCGGGTCCGGCAATCGCGACCCGTGGGGTCGGCGTGCCGACGCTGGACCGCCGGACCTGGACGAGGTATTTCGCCGTCTTCGCAAGCGCTTCGGCGGCAGTTCCGACTCCGGAAACAACGCCGCCGGTGGACCGCCGCCGGCCCTGTGGGGCGGACTGCTGGGCCTGTTGGTGGCCCTGTGGCTGGCCTCCGGCTTCTACATGGTCCGCGAGGGCGAGCGCGGCGTGGTGCTGCGCTTCGGCAAATTCGCCAGTACCTCCACACCCGGTTTGCGCTGGCACCTGCCGTATCCGGTCGAGCGCGTGCTGCGTGTGAACATCGGCGAGATCCGCACCGCCGAGGTCGGCTACCGCAGCCAGGCGCGCAGCCGCGCCGAAGCCGACGTGACGCAGGATTCGCAGATGCTGACCGCCGACGAGAACATCGTCGACGTGAAGCTGGCCGTGCAATACCGCGTCAAGGACGCCGCCGACTACGTGTTCAAGGTGCGCGACCCGGACCTGACCGTGCAGCAGGTCGCCGAGTCGGCGATCCGCGAGGTGGTCGGCAAGAGCCGCATGGAGTTCATCCTGACCGAAGGCCGCGACGCGGTCACCCAGCAGGCCGCCCTGCTGCTGCAGGACACCCTCGACCGCTACCAGACGGGCATTGAAGTGACCTCGGTCAACATGCAGGACGCGCAGCCGCCGGAGCCGGTGCAGGCGGCCTTCTTCGATGCCGTCAAGGCACGCGAGGACGAGCAGCGCCTGATCAACGAGGCCCAGGCCTATCGCAATGAAGTCGTCCCGCGGGCGCGCGGCGAGGTGGCGCGCATCATCGCCGACGCCGAGGCCTACCAGGGCCAGATCATCGCCCGCGCCGAGGGCGACACGGCGCGCTTCGGCCAGATCGCCGAGCAGTACCGGGCGGCGCCGGTGGTGACCCGCCAGCGCCTGTATCTGGAGACCATGGAACAGGTGCTCTCGCGCACGCCCAAGGTGCTGATGAGCGGCGACGGCAGCAAGCTCACCGTGCTGCCGCTGGATCGACTGCTGTCGTCCGGCACCACCGAGCCGGCCGCGACCGCCCAGCAGGCGGCACCGACGCCGCCATCCATCAGCCTGCCGATACGACCGGCGCGCGAACGCACCGATTACGTCCGCGGCCGGGAGCCCCGCCCATGAGCAATCGTCTGCCGATCATCGGCGCCCTGATCCTGCTGGCGCTGGTGCTGATCAACGCCACCTTCTACACGGTCGACCAGCGCGAGCGGGTACTGCTGTTCCGCCTCGGCGAAGTCATCGCCGCCGACCTGCCGCCGGGCCTGAAGATGAAGACGCCCTTCATCAACAGCGTGGTCAAGTACGACGGTCGCATCCAGACACTCGACCGCGGCCCGGTGCGCTATCAGACCAGCGAACTCAAAAACGTGGTGGTCGATTCCTTCGTCAAGTGGCGCATCGCCGACACCAAGCGCTTTTTCGTGTCGGTCGGTGCCGGCGACGTCAACACGCGCCTGGCGCAGATCGTCAACGACCTGTCGCGCAACGAATTCGGCAAGCGCACGGTGCAGGAGGCGGTCAGCGGCGACCGGGGCGAGATCATGGGCATCCTGCGTCAGCAGGCCAGCAACCGGGCCGCCGAATTCGGCGTCGAGGTGGTCGACGTGCGCATCAAGCGCGTGGACCTGCCGGTCGAAGTCAGCAGCTCGGTGTTCACGCGCATGGAGGCCGAGCGCAAGCGCGTGGCCGCCGAGCTGCGCGCCAAAGGCGCCGAAGAAGGCGAGCGTATCCGCGCCCAGACCGACAAGGAGCGCACGCTGCTGCTGGCACAGGCCGAGCGGGATGGCCAGCGCATTCGCGGCGAGGGCGACGCTACCGCGGCCGCCCGCTACGCAGCCGTCATCGGCACCGACACGGATTTCTACGACTTCTACCGCAGCCTCGAAGCCTACCGGAACAGCATCGGCACCAACCGTGACCTGCTGGTGCTGGACCCGGACAGCACGTTTTTCCGGCATTTCGACAACGCCCGCGCGGGCGCGCGCTGAGGCCGAGCGTGCACGATCTGGCGGCAGCCTTCTGCCTGGTGCTGGTGCTCGAGGGCGTGGTGCCCTTCCTGAGTCCGGCCATGCTGCGCCGCACGGCGGCCCTGACCAGCCAGATGCCGGACCGGGCGCTGCGCCTGGCCGGTCTGGGCAGCATGCTGGTCGGCCTGCTGCTGCTGCAGCTGGTGCGCTGAAGGGTCGCCGATGCGCTGGTTGTTGCCGCCCGGCATTGAGGATTTGCTGCCGCCGCAGGCGCAGGCGCTGGAAGGCGCACGGCGGCGCTTGCTGGACCTGTTCGCCGCCTGGGGCTACCGGCTGGTGATGCCGCCGCTGGTGGAATACGCCGACGCGCTGCTGACCGGCACCGGGGCGGATCTGGCGCAGCAGACCTTTCAGGTCACCGACCCGCTGTCCGGGCGGCTGCTGGCCATCCGCGCCGACATCACGCCGCAGGTGGCACGCATCGATGCCCGCGACAGCGACCCGGCGCCGGCCCGGCTGTGTTATCTGGGCTCGGTGCTGACGGCGCAGGAAGCCGCCCCCAGCGCCTGCCGCAACCCCATGCAGGTCGGCGCCGAGCTGTACGGTCACGGCGGCCCGGAGAGCGACGTCGAGGTGCTGCGCCTGATGCTGGCCACGCTGCGCAGCGCGGGCCATGACAGCACCCATGTGGACTTGGGCCACGTCGGCATCTTCGGCGGCCTGAGCCACGCCGCGGGTCTGGACACCGACGCCGAGCACACACTGTTCGAGCTGCTGCAGCGCAAGGCGCGGGCCGACATCGCCGACTTCGTGGCGGGCCTGGGCCTGGCACCGGCGATGCGGGACTGGTTCGTTCATCTGCCGCAGTGCTTTGGCCCCATCGAGCGGCTGCCGGCGCTGCGCGCCATGCTGCCCGGCGTGCCGGAGCCGGTGCTTGCAGCGCTGGACGAGCTCGAAACCATCAGCCACCTGCTGCTGCGTTTCGAGCCGCAGCTGCCGCTGTTCGTGGACCTGGCCGAGCTGCGCGGCTACCACTACCACACCGGCATCGTGTTCGCCGCCTACGGCGCCGGCTACGGCCAGGCCATGGCCTGGGGTGGCCGCTATGATGGCGTCGGCGGGGTCTTCGGCCGCGCCCGCCCGGCCACCGGCTTCAGTGCCGACCTGAAACGACTGCTGGGCGCGCCGGCACCGCAGGCTCTGCCGGTGCTGGCGCCCTGGTCCAGTGACCCCACACTCACGGAACTGGTCGAACGCCTGCGGGCGGACGGCCGAACCGTGGTCTATGAACTCCCCGGCAGCGACACTGGCCCGGTCGGCGCACGCATCGTGCAGCGCGACGGCGGCTGGGCGCTGCAAGACGCAGGATAGGCAGATGGCGAAGAACGTTGTCGTGATCGGCACCCAGTGGGGTGACGAGGGCAAGGGCAAGGTGGTCGACCTGCTGACCGAGCAGGCCGCCGCGGTGGTGCGCTTCCAGGGCGGCCACAACGCCGGCCACACGGTGGTGGTGGGCGGCGTCAAGACGGTGCTGCACCTGCTGCCGTCGGGCATCCTGCGCCCCGGCGTGCTGTGCCTGATCGGCAACGGCGTGGTGCTGGCGCCCGATGCGCTGCTCAAGGAGATTGCAGAGGTGGAAGCGGCCGGCGTCGACGTGCGCTCGCGCCTGCGCATCAGCCCGGCCTGCCCGCTGATCCTGCCCTGTCACGTGGCGCTCGACCAGGCGCGCGAGCTGGCGCTGGGCGCCGACAAGATCGGCACCACCGGCCGCGGCATCGGCCCGGCCTACGAGGACAAGGCGGCCCGCCGCGCGCTGCGCATGGGCGATCTGCTGCAGCCGGCGCGCTGCGAGGCCAAGCTGCGCGAGCTGCTGGACCTGTACAACTTCCTGCTGACGCAGCGTTTCGGCCAGCCGGCGCTGGAACTCAAGCCAATGCTCGAGCAGGCCCTGGCCTGGGGCGAGGCGCTGCGCGCGCTGGTGGCCGACGTGCCGGGCCTGCTGCACGAGCTGATGGCGGCCGGCAAGCCGGTCATGTTCGAGGGCGCGCAGGGCACGCTGCTGGACGTCGACCACGGCACCTACCCGTTCGTCACCTCATCCAACACCATCGCCGGCGCGGCCGCGGTCGGCGCCGGCGTCGGCCCGACCGCCATCGGTTACGTGCTTGGCATCACCAAGGCCTACACCACGCGCGTGGGCTCCGGCCCGTTCCCGACCGAGCTGTTCGACGAGGTCGGCCGGCACCTGGCAGATGTCGGCGCCGAGCGCGGCGCCACCACCGGCCGGCCGCGCCGCTGCGGCTGGTTCGATGCCGTGGCCATGCGCCGCAGCGTGCAGCTGAACGGCGTCAGCGGCCTGTGCATCACCAAGCTCGACGTGATGGACGGCCTGGACACGGTGAAGATCTGCGTCGACTACCGCGGCGGTTCAGGGCAGTTCGGCCTGTACGACGCCGACGCGCTGGCCGCCTGCGAGCCGGTCTACGAGGAATTGCCCGGCTGGCAGGGCGTCAGCGCCGCCAGCGGCTTCGATCAACTGCCGGCCAACGCGGTGCGCTACCTGCGCCGGCTGGAAGAACTGCTGGGCGTGCCGGTCGACATGGTGTCGACCGGCGCCGAGCGTTCGCGCACCATCGTGCTGCGCCATCCGTTCGATTGAGCGCCGCGCCGGCGCCAGAAACACAAAACCCGCCGAACGGCGGGTTTGTGGTGCGGGCTCAAGGCGCCCGCGGTGCGCACGGTTATGTTATGTCCGGCCGGCATGCACCATCCAGGATGGTGCCGAGAAGAGGACTTGAACCTCCACGGGGTTTCCCCCACTAGCACCTGAAGCTAGCGCGTCTACCAATTTCGCCATCTCGGCCGAGCTGCCCCGACCCCTGCGGGCCGAAGCGAGCGCGGCATTCTACCGGCCAGCGGCCGGCTGTCAACGAATCATTACCCATGACAAAACGAAGTTCACCCAAAGACCCCCACGGCAAACGCGAAGCGGCCCGCTACGAGCGCCCGATCGCCAGCCGCGAACTGATCCTGGACGTGCTGACCGCGGCCGGCAAACCGCTGCCGGCCGAGGCCATTGCACAGCAACTCACCATCACCGAGGACTGGGCCCTAGAGGCGCTGGCCAAGCGCCTGGGCGCCATGGTGCGCGACGGCCAGCTGCTGCTGGACCGCCGCGGCCGCTACGGCCCGGTACAGCGGATGGACCTGCTGCGCGGCCGGGTCAGCGCGCACAAGGACGGCTATGGCTTTTTCATCGCCGACGGCGAGCACGCGGACCTGTACCTGTCGCCGCGCGAGATGCGCGCCGTCATGGACGGCGACCGGGTGGTCGCCAGCGTCAGCGGCGTCGACGCCCGCGGTCGCTACGAGGGCAGCATCGTCGAGGTGCTGGAGCGGCGCCACCGGCGCGTGGTCGGTCGTTACCGGCGCGACGGCAAACTGGCCTGGCTGGTGCCGGACGACCGCCGCCTGGGCGGCGAGATCCTGGTCACGGACAGCGCCATCGGCAAGAAAGTGGGTGACGGTCAGATCGCGGTGGTCGAGATCAGCCACTACGCCGACCGCCAGCAACCGGCCCGCGGGCTGCTGGTCGAGCTGCTGGGCGAGCACCTGGCGCCGGGCATGGAAATCGACATCGCGCTGCGCAAGCACGACCTGCCCTGGCAATGGCCGGCGCCGGTCGAAGCCCAGGCGGCCGGTTTCAACGCCCGCGTGACGGCTGCCGACCGCCGCGGCCGCGAGGATTTCACGCACCTGCCGCTGATCACCATCGACGGCGAGGACGCGCGCGACTTCGACGACGCCGTGTACGCCGAACGCGACGGCCGCGGCTGGCGGCTGCTGGTGGCGATCGCCGACGTGAGCCACTACGTGCGCCCAGGTAGCGCCATCGACGTCGAAGCACACCTGCGCAGCACCTCCGTGTACTTCCCGCAGCGCGTCATCCCGATGCTGCCGGAGGTGTTGTCGAACGAGCTGTGCTCGCTCAAGCCCGAGGTCGAGCGCCTGGCGATGGTGTGCGACATGCGCATCAATGCCCGTGGCGAGGTAAAGGAATACCGCTTCGCCCGCGGCGTCATCCGCTCGCATGCCCGCACCACGTACACCGAGATCGCCGCTGTCATTGCCGGTGACGACACCCAGCGGGCGCGCTACCAGGCACTGGAGCCGCAGATCCAGACCCTGCACCGTCTGTACCGGGCCCTGGATGGCGAGCGCCAGCGGCGCGGCGCGGTGGAGTTCGAATCGTCCGAGGCGCGCATCGTCTACGGCCCGGACCGCAAGATCGACCGCATCGAGCCGGTCACGCGCAACGTCGCCCACTGCATGATCGAGGAGTGCATGATCGCCGCCAACCGCTGCGCGGCGAAATTCCTCAGCGAACGCGGACTGCCGGCCCTGTACCGCGTACACGACCGCCCGAACGCGGAAAAAGTCACGGCGCTGCGAAGTTTTCTGGCCGAGTTCGGCCTGCAACTGGGCGGCGGCGACGAGCCGGCGCCGGCCGACTACCGCGCCCTGACCGAACTGATCGCGCAGCGCCCGGACCGCTACCTGCTGCAAATTCCGGTCCTGCGCAGCTTCAAGCAGGCCATCTACGACGCCGAATGCCGCGGCCACTTCGGCCTGTCGCTGGAGGCTTATGCGCACTTCACCTCGCCCATCCGCCGCTACCCGGACCTGCTGGTGCATCGCGCCATCGTGCATGCGCTGCGCGGGCGCAAGGCCAGCTCCTACTACTACACGGCCGAGCAGATGGCGGCACTGGGCGAGCACTGCTCGATCACCGAGCGGCGCGCCGACGACGCCACGCGCGAGGTCATCGCCTGGCTCAAGTGCGAGTTCCTGCAGGATCGCGTCGGCGAGGTGATGAGCGGCCTGGTCAGCGGCGTGGCGGCCTTTGGCCTGTTCGTGACCCTGGACGGCGCCTACACGGAAGGCCTGGTGCACATCACCGCCCTACCGGAGGACTACTACCACTTCGATCCGCTGCACCACCACCTGACCGGCGAACGGCGGCGGCGCGTGTTCCGGCTCGGCGACCGTCTGCAGGTGCGGGTCATGCGGGTCGATCTGGACGAGCGCAAGATCGATCTGGACTATGTGGGGCGCGAGGGCGAGCACCTGAGCATGGCCGATAAAGAGGCGGAGCAAACGCCTGGCCAGCCGGCCGCCGCGCGCAGCGGCCGCCGGCGCCGGAAAAAATCATGAGCCCGCGTCACCTCGCCTACGGCCTGCACGCGGTGCGGGCCCTGTTGCAGCACGAGCCGGCGGCCATCGCGCGCCTGCTGGTCGCCGGCGGCGAGCGCGGCGGGCCGGGCGAGCTGGCGGCGCTCGCCGCCGCGCACGGCATCCCGGTCGAGCCACGCCCCACGGCCACGCTCGACCGCCTGACCGGGCACGCCACCCACCAGGGCGTGCTGGCGCTTTTGGCCAGCCCGCCGCAGCCGCTGGATGAGAACGCGCTCGAAGGCATCCTCGCGCAGGCCGAGCGGCCGCTGCTGCTGGTGCTGGACGAAGTGCAGGACCCGCGCAACCTGGGCGCCTGCCTGCGCAGCGCCGATGCCGCCGGCGCGGCGGCCGTGATCGCGCCGCGCCGCAACGCGGCCGGGCTTACCGCGGCGGCCATCAAAACCGCCGCCGGCGCCGCCAGCACGGTGCCGTTCGTGCAGGTCGGCAACCTGGCCCGCACGCTGCGCTTTCTGAAAGGCGCGGGCCTGCGCCTGTACGGCGCCGACGCCCGCGCCCACACCAGCCTCTACGACACCGACCTTGCCCCGCCCTGCGCGCTGCTGCTGGGCGGCGAAGGCCAGGGCCTGCGCCGGCTCACGCGCGAGCTGTGCGACGGCCTGCTCAGCATCCCGATGACCGGCGCGGTCGGCAGCCTCAACGTGTCGGTGGCGGCGGCGGTGTGCCTGTTCGAGGCCGTGCGTCAGCGGCGGTCTTGTCCTGGCGGACCCGCCTGAGTAGAATTGCCGCCCTTTTGCCGGCCGCGATAAAAACCACAGAGCGGCATCCTTGCCCGGATTCGTGCGATCCGGGCTGTCAGCCACAAGGAGTGTTCATGCGTCATTACGAAATCGTGCTCCTGGTCCACCCGGACCAGAGCGAGCAGGTGCCCGCCATGCTGGAGCGCTACCGCAGCGTGGTCGAGACCCGCGGCGGGGCGATTCACCGCCAGGAAGACTGGGGCCGCCGCCAGCTGGCCTACCCGATCGCCAAGGTGCACAAGGCGCACTACCTGCTGCTGAACATCGAGGCCAACGACGAGGCGATGCGCGAGCTGGCCAGCGCGTTCCGCTTCTCCGATGCGGTGCTGCGCAATCTGGTCATCAAGCGCGACGAGGCGGTCACCGAGCCTTCCGCCATCGCCATCGCTCGCGAGAGCGAGGAGCGTCGCGACCGACGCCCGCGTCGCGATGAGCGCGACGGGGAAGCCGTCGCCGCCGAGGGTGATGCCGAAGGCGAAGAAGCCGTCGCCGACGACACCGACGCCTGACCCCAGCCTGCACCAGGAACCGAACATGGCCCGTTATCTGCGCCGCAAGAAATTCTGCCGCTTCACTGCCGATCAGGTGAAAGAGATCGACTACAAGGATCTGGAAACCCTGAAGCAATACATTTCCGAGACCGGCAAGATCATCCCGACCCGCATCACCGGCACCAGCGCGCGCTACCAGCGCCAGCTGACGCGCGCCATCAAGCGCGCCCGTTTCCTGTCGCTGCTGCCATACAGCGACGCGCACTAGACCGGTGACCGGGGCGCCCGCCGCCGGCGATCGCCTGGCGACGCTGGCGGCCTGGCTGGCGACTGGTGGATGGTCGGCGGCGGCTCTGTTGGCGGCGCTGGCAGTCGGTCTGCTGGCCGCGCTGCTGCTGCCGGGCGCGGTGTTACTGCTGCCGCTGGCGCTGGCCTGCAACGTGGCCGGCATCAGCCTGCTGGCGCTCGAAGCCGGTCCGCAGGCCGCGCTGCGCAGCCTGCTGCTGATGATCCTGTTGCTGGCACCGCTGGTCCTTCTGGGCGGCGCCGGTCTGCTCGGGCCGGCCCTGCTGTTTGCCTGGTTGCCGGGCCTGGCCGCCGGCTTTGCGCTGCGATCCGCGCGCAGCCTGCCCTTGGCGCTGGTCGTGCTGACGGCGCTGGCGGTGACGGTGGTGCTGGTTGTGAACCAGACCGGCCTGCCGACCGGCGAGCCCGAAGGCCGCCAGGCGTTGGTCGATGCGCTGGTCAAGCTGAACCCGAGGCTACCGGCGGGCGAACTCGATGCAGCACTGGATCTGATGCTGCAACTGGCCGGCGGCCTGCTGGCGCTGGTGCTGCTGGGCGCGTGGACCGGCGGCCTGGCCCTGGGCCGCAGCCTGCAGGCGCGGCTGCGGCGGCCGGGCGCGTTCGCGCAGGAGTTTCGCGCGCTGCGCTTCGGGCGCGCGTACAGCCTGCTGGAGCTGACTGCGGTGGCGGCGGCCTTGGGGCTGCGCCTGGCCGCTGGCGGCCTGGCGGTGGAACTGGCGCTGGTGCTGGCGCTGCCGCTGTTGCTGCAGGGGCTGGCCCTGGTGCACGCGGAAACGGCGCGGCGCGGCTGGTGGCGCCGCCTGCCGTGGGCGGTGTACCTGATGCTGGTGCTGGCCACGCCGCAGATCGGGTCGCTGCTGGTGATACTGGGGCTGGTGGATAATTGGCTCGATTTCAGAAACCGCCCGCTGCGCTGAGCGCGGGCACCCGGGCAACGCCAAACGACGCGGCGCTGCCCGCGGGCCACGGATGGCCCGCCGCGAATCGGTCACGCAGGTGACCGATTCGGCGAAGGCGCGGCCGGTCCAGGACCGGCCGCGGCGTACGCTGAGAAATCCAGGATGGATTTATTCAGCGATTAACCTAGCAACAGCCTGGAGGCTGCGGTCATGCAAGTGATTCTGATGGAAAAAATTCGGCACCTGGGCAACGTCGGTGACCGGGTCGAGGTCAAGGGCGGCTATGGTCGCAACTACCTGCTGCCGACCGGCAAGGCCGTGTTCGCATCGCGTGACAACATCGCGCGCTTCGAGGAACAGCGGGCCGCCATCGAGAAAGCCGCCGCCGAAACCCTGGCCAAGGCGCAGGCCCGCGCCGCCGCCCTGCAGGATGTGACCGTGACCATCGCCCACAAGGCCGGTGACGGCGGCCGCCTGTTCGGGTCGGTCACCACGCGCGAGATCGCCACCGCGCTGACCGCCGCCGGGCATGCGGTGGACAAGCAGGAGCTGAACCTGCCCGAGGGCGCCATCCGCACCCTGGGCAGCTTCCCGCTGGACGTGAACCTGCACGCGGACCTGGTGGCGCGCGTCACCGTCGAGGTGGTGGCGGAGTAATCCCCTACCCGGCTCGCCCCATGGCCGACCCGGCCGCACTCAAGGTTCCGCCGCATTCCATCGAGGCCGAACAGTCGGTACTCGGTGGCCTGCTGCTGGAAGGCGCCGCCTGGGACCTGGTCTCGGACCGGCTGGTCGACGAGGACTTCTACCGCCAGGACCATCGCCTGATCTACCAGGCCATCCGGCGCGTCTACGACCAGGGCCGGCCGTGCGACCTGATCACGGTCGCCGAGTGCCTGGAACAGTCCGAAGAGCTCGAGCGCGCCGGCGGCATGGCCTATCTGGGCCTGCTGGCCGGCGGCGTAGCCAGCGCCGTCAACATCGCCGCCTATGCGGACATCGTGCGCGAGCGGGCCATCGCTCGGCACCTGATCAGCGTCGGCAGCAACATCGCCGACAGCGGCTTTCACCCGCAGGGCCGCCCGGTCGCCGAACTGCTCGACGCGGCCGAAAGCCAGGTATTCGAGATCGCCGAACGCGGCGCGCGCGCCCGCTCGGGCTTCTCCGCCATCAAGGATCTGCTGCCGACGGTAGTGGAGCGCCTGGACGCCCTGTACCGCTCCGGCGTTGCCATGACCGGCGTGTCCACCGGCTTCACGGACCTGGACCGCATGACCTCGGGCATGCACCCGGCCGAGATGATCATCGTCGCCGGCCGGCCGTCCATGGGCAAGACGTCCTTCGCCATGAACATCGTCGAGAGCGTGGCCATCCGGGCCCGCCAGCCGGTGGCCGTGTTCAGCATGGAAATGCCGGCCGAACAACTGGCACTGCGCATGATCTCCTCGCTGGGCCGGGTCGACGCCCACCGCGTGCGCACCGGCCAGCTGCACGACGACGACTGGCCGCGCGTGACCTCGGCCGTGACGCTGCTGGGCGAGTCCAACATTTTCATCGACGACACACCCTCGCTGTCGCCGATGGACCTGCGCGCCCGTGCCCGGCGCCTGAAACGCCAGCACGGCCTGGGCCTGATCGTGGTCGATTACCTGCAGCTGATGCAGGTGCCGGGCGCCAAGGACAACCGGGTGCTCGAAATCTCCGAGATTTCGCGCTCCCTCAAGGCCCTGGCCAAGGAATTGTCGGTGCCGGTGATCGCGCTGTCGCAGCTGAACCGCTCGCTCGAAACGCGGCCCAACAAGCGCCCGGTGATGTCGGACCTGCGCGAATCGGGCGCCATCGAGCAGGATGCCGACGTGATCCTGTTCATCTACCGCGACGAGGTGTACAACGAAGACAGCGCCGACAAGGGCAAGGCCGAGATCATCATCGCCAAGCAGCGCAACGGGCCGATCGGTCACCTGTTCCTGGCGTTCCTGGGCGCCTACACGCGCTTCGAGGATCTGGCGCAGGACTACGGCGGCTATGACTGACCCGGTCGAGCGCTGACCCCCATGGCGCGCGACCGCAGCCAGTACCGCTGCGCCGAGTGTGGCGCGAGCTTCGCCCAGTGGGCCGGGCAGTGCTCCACCTGCGGCGCCTGGAACAGCCTGGTCGAGCAGACCGCCGCGCCGGCCGTGCGCGGCGGCGTCAGACAGCCGGCCACCGGCTGGAGCGGCGAGCGCAGCGTGGTGCGCCTGCGCGAGGCGCGCGCCGGCGCACCGGCGCGCCTGGCCACCGGCTCATCGGAACTCGACCGCGTGCTCGGCGGCGGCCTGGTGCCCGGATCGGTGGTGCTGCTCGGCGGCGATCCTGGCATCGGCAAGTCCACACTGCTGCTGCAAACGCTGGCGCGCTTGGCCGATGCCGTCCCCGTGCTGTACGCCAGCGGCGAGGAATCCGCAGCCCAGATCGCCGCCCGCGCGCAGCGCCTGCAACTGGGCGACGCCGACCTGCCGCTGCTGATCGACGCGCGGCTGGAAGCGATCCTGGACGCCGCCGCCGACTGTCAGGTGCTGGTGGTGGACTCCATCCAGACGCTGATCTCGGAAACCGTGGCCTCGGCCGCCGGCTCCGTGTCGCAGGTACGCGAGTGCGCCGCCCGCCTGACGCGCATGGCCAAGACGCACGGCACCAGCGTGCTGATCGCCGGCCACGTCACCAAGGACGGCGCGCTGGCCGGCCCGCGCGTGCTCGAGCACATCGTCGACACGGTGCTCTATTTCGAGGGCGACAGCACCAGCCCCTACCGCATCGTGCGCGCCTTCAAGAACCGCTTCGGCTCGGTCAACGAGCTGGGCGTGTTCGCCATGACCGAAACCGGCCTGCGGGAAGTCAGCAACCCGTCCGCCATCTTCCTGACCCGGCACCCGCGCCCGGTGGCCGGCAGCGTGGTGATGGCGACGCTTGAAGGCACCCGCCCGCTGCTGCTGGAAGTGCAGGCGCTGGTCGAATCGAGCCCGCTGGGCACCCCGCGCCGGCTCACGCTGGGCATGGACGGCAGCCGCCTGGCCATGCTGCTGGCGGTGCTGCACCGGCACGCCGGCGTGGCGCTGTTCGACCAGGACGTGTACGTGAACCTGGTCGGCGGCATCAAGGTGACCGAAACGGCCACCGACCTGCCGGTGCTGCTGGCGGCCCTATCGAGCCTGCGCAACCGGCCGCTGCCCGCCGACCTGCTCAGCTTCGGCGAAGTGGGCCTGGCCGGCGAGGTGCGCCCCGTGCGCGGCGGCCAGGAGCGCCTCGGCGAAGCCGCCAAGCTCGGCTTCAAGCGCGCCGTGGTCGGCAAGCTGAACGCCCCGCGCAAGGCCATCCCCGGCCTCGAAGTGCTGGCGCTGGAGCACCTGGGCGAGATCGGGGACGTGTTCGCGCGGCTGGTGGATTAGGAAAACACCGAAATATCAGCGCATCGCTGGCGGGTCGGTTGGACCAGCAAGGCGCGCCGCCGTCGTCCGCGGCGTGGCCAGTCATGGATGACCGGGGCCTGCGTTATCTCAACGGTCCTGCTTGGCCTTTTTGACGGCCTTGGCCTCTTTCTTTTCCTTGACGGTCTTGGCCGGCTTTTTCTTCACTTCCTTTTTCTTGTCCATGCCTTTGCTCATGACGAAGTCCTCCGGTAGATGACGCCGCGCTGCGACAGCGCGGCAGCGGCAATCTAACAGGGCGGCGCCGCAAAGACACCGGCCGCTGCCTTGTTCCGGCAGTGACGGCCCGTGATACTGGCCCGCCGCATTCTTGGAAGCCCGACATGGAATTGCTGCACACCCTGCTCGACCTGTTCCTGCACCTGGACACGCATCTGGCCGAATTCACCGCCAACTACGGTGTGTGGGTGTATGCCTTGCTGGCACTGGTGGTGTTTTGCGAAACCGGGCTGGTGGTGACGCCGTTCCTGCCGGGGGACTCGCTGCTGTTCGTGGTCGGCACGCTGGCGGCCGGCGGCATGCTGGATTTCGGCACCGCGGCGGCAGTGCTGTTCGTCGCCGCGGTGGTCGGCGACAGCGTCAATTACGCCATCGGCCACGCCGTCGGCCCGCGGGTCTATGCGCGCCCGGATTCGCGCTGGCTGCGTCAGGAGCACCTGGCGCGCACGCGGGCGTTTTTCGAGCGCCACGGCGGCAAGACCATCGTGCTGGCGCGCTTCGTGCCCATCGTGCGCACCTTCGCACCGTTCGTGGCCGGCGTCGGCAGCATGCATTACCGGCGTTTTCTGGCCTACAACGTGTTCGGCGCGGCGGTATGGGTGCTGCTGTTCATGACCGCCGGGGTGGTATTCGGTCAGCTGCCGCTGGTCAAGAACAACCTGACGCTGATCGCGCTGGGCATCGTCGCCGTGTCGCTGCTGCCGGTGGCCGTGCATTGGCTGCAGGCACGCCGCACCGGAGTGGCTTGACAGGCATCATTCGGCCGGCGGTGGCGGCGTTTATAGTGGCGCACCTCATGCAAGTGCGGGCTGGACGCGCGGGCATGGCCCGGCGTGTGGGCTGGGCCGCGCCGCCGATTGATCATCCGTACGAGGAGTAACCGTTCGTGGCAAAGAGCAAGCTGAAATTCGGCGTCTATACCGAAATGAATTGCATGCCGGGTGTCGACACCGGCGACGCGGTATGGGACGTGATCGGCCACATCGAGCAGTGCGACCGGCTCGGCTACGACGTTTACATGGCCATCGAACACCATTTCTTCCCGACCTTCGGTCAGTCGTCGAACCCGCTGGCCTTGTTCTCGGCCGCTGCCCAGCGCACCCAGAACATCCGTTTCCGCACCCTGTGCCACACCCTGCCGCTGCACACGCCGACCGTGCTGGCGGGCGAGATCGCCACCGCCGACGTGCTGACCGGCGGGCGGCTGGACCTGGGCTTCGGGCGTGGCCACGCCTGGCTGTACAAGATGGCCGGCATTCCCTACGAGGAAAGCCAGCCGCGCTACGAGGAAGCGCAGGACATCATCATGAAGGCGCTGACCGAGGAGCGGTTCTCGCACCACGGCGCGCTGTACACGGTCGATAACGTCACGGTCTATCCGCGGCCGGTGCAAAAGCCGATGCCGGTGTACCTGACCGGCACCAGCGGACGCTCGTTCCGCTTTGCCGCCGAGCGCGGCTGGGGCATTTCCGTGGGCGGCCCGGCGCCGTATCCGCTGTTCGCCAAGCCGATAGCCGAATACCGCGATGCCTGCATCAAGGCCGGCACCAAACCCATCGTCAGCTGGATTCAGCCGGTGCACATCGCGCCGACCGAGAATGAAGCGCACGAGCAGGCGCGCCTGGCGGCGCCGTACTTCTACCACCAGATCGCCAAGCCGATCCTGTCGCTGGACCAGAAGGGCGACCGCGACCGCCTGCTGGCTTCCGGCTATGGCTTCTACGCCAGCGATGCCATGAACCAGATGATGACCCTGAGCTACGACGACATCCTGGCGCAGGAGATGGTGTGGGTCGGCACGCCGGCGCAGATCGCCAACCGGGTGGCGGATTTCCTGGGCAAGGAGGAACTGGACGAGTTCGCCATCCAGGTGCTGCCGCGCGGCCCACACGGTGGCCTGACGCTGGAACAGCATCGGCGCACGCAGGAACTGTTCGCCACGCAGGTGATGCCGGCCTTCAGGTAGCAGCGCGGCTTTGCCGGGCGATCGTCATTGACCGCAATCGCCCGGCTGAGCCGGGCTCCTACCGGAAAATGGCCCGCCGGACACGCAGCGTCGGTCAGGCGCCGGCCAGCGCCTTGCGGATGAAGCCGGTGGCCTCGGCCAGCGGGATGTTCTGCGCCGCCTCGTCGCGGCGCGCCTTGTACTCGACCTGGCCGTCCTTCAGACCCCGCTCGCCGATCACCAGCCGGTGCGGGATGCCGATCAGGTCCATGTCGGCGAACATGACGCCGGGCCGCTCCGGGCGGTCATCGAGCAGCACGTCCACGCCGGCGGCGCTCAGCTGCGCGTAGAGCTTTTCGGTCGCTTCGGCGACGGCCGGCGACTTGTGCAGGTTGATCGGCACCAGCGCCACCTCGAATGGCGCCAGGGCCTGCGGCCAGACGATGCCGCGCGCGTCGTGGTTCTGTTCCACGGCGGCAGCCACCACGCGCGAGACGCCGATGCCGTAGCAGCCCATGGTCATGACGGCGTCGCGGCCGTTTTCGTCCAGCACCGTGCAGGCGAGCTTCTCGCTGTAGACGGTGCCCAGCTTGAACACGTGGCCGACCTCGATGCCGCGGGCGATGGCCAGCGGCCCGCTGCCGTCCGGCGCCGGCTCGCCGGCCAGCACGTTGCGGATGTCGGCGGTTTCCGGCTCCGGCAGGTCGCGGCCGAAGTTGACGCCGGTGAGGTGATAGCCGTCGGCGTTGGCGCCGCACACGAAATCGGCCAGCGCGGCGGCGGCGTGGTCGGCAATCACCGGACCTGGAAAGTCCACCGGTCCGACCGACCCGAAATCGCAGCCCAGCGCGGTCCGTACATCGGCCGGGGTGGCGAACTGCAGCGGCTGGGCGATCTGCGGCAGGCGCAGGGCCTTGACGGCGTTCAGCTCATGATCGCCGCGCAGCAGCAGCGCCACCAGGCCGCCGTCGGCGCCGCGCACGATCAGGGTCTTGACGATGCGCTCGGCCGGCACATTCAGGAATGCGCTGACCTCGGCGATGCTGTGCTGGCCGGGCGTGCGCACCGATTCGCGCTGCGCTGAGGGTGCCGGACGCGGCGGCGCCGGTGGCGCCGGAGCCAGTTCCACGTTGGCGGCATAACCGCCTTGCGAGTAGGCGATGGCGTCCTCGCCGGAGTCGGCCAGCACGTGGAATTCGTGCGAACTGGCGCCGCCGATGCTGCCGGTGTCGGCCGCCACGGCGCGGAACTTCAGGCCCAGCCGGCTGAAGATGGCGCTGTAGGCGCCGTGCATGGCCTGGTAGGTGTCGTCCAGGCTGGCCTCGTCACGGTGGAAGGAGTAGGCGTCCTTCATCAGGAACTCGCGTGCCCGCATCAGGCCGAAACGCGGCCGGATCTCGTCCCGGAACTTGGTCTGGATCTGGTAGAAGCAGGCCGGCAGTTGCCGGTAACTGCTCACCTTCTGGCGCACGATGTCGGTGATGACTTCCTCGTGCGTGGGGCCGAAGCAGAAATCGCGCTGGTGGCGGTCCCTGATGCGCAGCAGTTCGGGGCCGTATTTTTCCCAGCGGGCCGACTCCTGCCACAGCTCGGCCGGCTGCACCGCCGGCATCAGCAGCTCCTGCGCGCCCACGGCGTCCATCTCCTCCCGCACCACGCGCTCGGCGCGGCGCAGTACCCGCAGCCCCAGCGGCAGCCAGCTGTAGATGCCGGCCGCCAGGCGGCTGATCATGCCGGCGCGCAGCATCAGGCGCTGGCTGATCACCTCCGCGTCGGACGGGTCTTCGCGCAGGGTGGCCAGCAGAAAGCGCGAGGTGCGCATGGGGAATCCTCGATGGACGGGTGAACGTAGGCGCCGGCGAACGGGCGCCGGGCCGGGGGGGCGGTCATTATTCACCAGCCGGCGGGCGATTCTGCGGCCGGCGGCGGGGGCACGGCATGCCGTGCCCCTACGTGGGTGGAACCGACCCGGCCGCGGGGCGGCGGGCACGGCATGCCGTGCCCCTACGGTCGGCCGGGTCTGGCCCGGCGGGCGCCCTCAGACCTCGATGTCGGCGAACAGCGCGGTCGACAGATAGCGCTCGCCGGCCGACGGAATGATCGCCACGATGGTCTTGCCGGCCGCTTCCGGGCGTTTGGCGATCTGCTCGGCCGCCCACAGCGCGGCGCCGGAGCTGATGCCCACGAACAGGCCTTCTTCCTGCGCCGCGCGGCGGGCGTAGGCCATGGCGTCCTCGTTGCTGACCTGGATCACCTCGTCGATGATGCCGGTGTTCAGGATCGCCGGCACGAAGCCGGCGCCGATGCCCTGGATCTTGTGCGGGCCGGGCTTGCCGCCGGACAGCACCGGCGAGGCCGTGGGCTCGACCGCGATGGCCTTGAACGACGGCCGGCGCGCCTTGATGACCTCCGACACGCCGGTGATGGTGCCGCCGGTGCCCACGCCTGCGACCAGGTAATCGACCTGGCCGTCGGTATCGCGCCAGATTTCCTCGGCGGTGGTGCGCCGGTGCACCTCCGGATTGGCCGGGTTCTCGAACTGCTGGGGCATGATGCTGCCGGGCCGCTCGGCCAGCAGCTCGCGCGCCCGTTCGATGGCGCCGGTCATGCCCTTCTCGGCCGGCGTGAGCACGATCTCGGCGCCCAGCGCGCGCAGCACCTTGCGCCGCTCGATGCTCATCGAGGCCGGCATGGTCAGCGTCAGGCGATAGCCGCGCGCCGCGCACACGAAGGCCAGCGCGATGCCGGTGTTGCCGGAGGTCGGCTCGATGATCTCGCCGCCGGGCACCAGCTGGCCGCTTTTTTCGGCCGCCTCGATCATGGCCAGGCCGATGCGATCCTTGACCGACGACAGCGGGTTGAAGAACTCCAGCTTGGCCAGCACCGTGGCCTCGCTTTGAATCATGCGGCGGACGCGCACCAGCGGCGTGTTGCCGATGGTCTGCGTGATGTCGTCGAAAATGTGCGCCATGGGATCTCCGCCGGCTGGGCCGGGTGCGAAAGAAAACGGGGATTCGATTCTAGGAACGGCAGGAAAGCTGGGGCAAATGCCAGTTTATGCCGCGCTTATGCCGTTTTGCGCAAAACGCTCCGCCACGGTGACACTTTAGTCATGGAAACCGAACCTTCCCCACCGCCCGCCATCCGCGGCGTGTACGCCCTGGCCGACACCTCGCTGCTGGCCGGCGCCGAACTGATCGCGCGGGTGGAGGCGGCGCTGCGCGGCGGCGTGGCCGTGGTGCAGTACCGCGACAAGTCCGTCGACTCGGCCCGCAGGCTGGCCGAAGCGCAGGCGCTGCGTGCGCTGTGCACCCGCCACGGCGCCGCGTTCATCGTCAACGACGATGTCGACCTGGCGCTGAGCGTCGGCGCCGACGGCGTACACCTGGGCCGGGATGATGCCTCGCCGGCCCTGGCCCGCGTGCGCCTCGGACCCAGGGCGCTGATCGGCGCCACCTGCTACGACCGCCTGGCGCTTGCGCCGGCCGCACTCACCGCTGGCGCCGATCACGTCGCCTTCGGGCGGTTCTTTCCGTCCAGCACCAAACCCGGCGCGATCTACGCCAGCCTGGACCTGCTGCGCGCGGCGCGGGCCAGCCTGCGCTGCCCCATCGTGTGCATCGGCGGCATTCGGGCCGACAATGCCGCCCCACTGCTGGCGGCTGGCGCCGACGCCCTGGCGGTGGGCGGCGCCCTGTTCGGGCCGGGCGTGGACACTGAAGCGGCCGCCCGTGCCCTGGCGGCTTTATGGAAGAACCCATGATGGACAGACACATGCAGCACTCACAGCGGCTTTTCGAGCGCGCGCTGGCGGTGATTCCCGGTGGCGTGAATTCGCCGGTGCGGGCCTTTGGCGCCGTCGGCGGGCAGCCGCCGTTCATCGCCGAGGCGCACGGCGCGCGCCTGCGCGACGTGGACGGCACCGACTACATCGACTACGTGTGCTCCTGGGGCGCGGTGATCCTGGGCCACGCCGCGCCAACCGTGGTGCAGGCGGTGCAGGCCGCCGCCGCGCGCGGCCTGTCGTTCGGTGCCCCGACCGGCGCCGAGGTGGAACTGGCCGAGACACTGTGCCGGCTGGTGCCCAGCATGGAACAGGTGCGGCTGGTCAATTCCGGCACCGAGGCCACCATGAGCGCCATCCGCCTGGCGCGCGCCGCCACCGGCCGCAAACTGCTGCTCAAGTTCGCCGGCTGCTATCACGGCCACGCCGACAGCCTGCTGGTGAACGCCGGCTCCGGCGCGCTGACCTTCGGCGTGCCCAGCTCACCCGGCGTGCCGGCGGAACTGGCCGCGCTGACGCTGACTGCGCCGTACAACGATCTGGCGGCCGTCGAAGCCTTGTTCGCCGATCGGGGCGCGGAGATTGCGGCGGTCATCGTGGAACCGGTGGCCGGCAACATGGGCTGCGTGCTGCCGCAGCCGGGCTTCCTGGAGGGCCTGCGCCGGGTCTGTGACCGGCACGGCGCGCTGCTGATCTTCGACGAGGTGATGACCGGCTTTCGGGTGGCGCTGGGTGGTGCCCAGGCGCGTTTTGGCGTGACCGCGGACCTGGTCACGCTGGGCAAGGTGATCGGCGGCGGCCTGCCGGTCGGCGCCTACGGCGGGCGGGCCGATCTGATGGGGCAGATGGCGCCGGCCGGCCCGGTCTATCAGGCCGGCACCCTGTCCGGCAATCCGCTGGCGACGGCGGCGGGCCTGGCCACGCTGGCGCTGGTGCAGGAGCCCGGCTTCCACGAGCGGCTGGAAGCGACCGCAGCGGCCCTGACCGCCGGGCTGCAGGCGGCTGCAGACGCCGCGGGCGTGCCGTTCTCGACCGTCCACGTGGGCGGCATGTTCGGTTTTTTTCTGCGCGGGGCCCCGCCGCGCGATCTGGCCGAGGCGCAGCAGGCCGACGTGGCCCGCTTCGGGCGCCTGTTCCGGGCCTTGCTCGGCGCCGGCCTGAACTTTGCCCCGTCCGCATTCGAGGCCGGCTTCGTCACCGCCGCGCACGATGCCGCGACCATCGAAGCCACCATCGAGCGCGCACGCCGGGCCTTTGCCGCTGCGTGAGCGGCACCAGCCTCAGCGAAACGACGCCAGGTCCGGTTCGGCCATCCACAGGGGCACGACCGGACCGAGCAGCTCGGCCAGCGCCGTGCGGTCGTCGGCATCCAGCCGCCACTGACCGGCGTTGACGTTGGCCTCGATCTGCGCCGGGCTCATGGTGCCGGCAATGACGCTGCTGACGGCCGGCTGGGACAACAACCAGGCGAAGGCCAGTTCCAGCAGGCTGTGGCCACGGGCGGCGGCGAATTCGGTCAGGGCGCCCAGCAGGCGTTCGTTTTCCGGCGTGCGCAAGCGGCTGATGGTGGGGCTGCCGGCGGCGCCGCGGGTGCCGGCCGGCGCGGCCTCGCCGGGGCGGTATTTACCGCTGAGCAGCCCGGCGGCGAGCGGGAAGTACGGCAGAAAGCCGATGCCTTTTTCCTCGCAGAATGGCAGCAGTTCCAGCTGCGCGCCGCGCACCAGCAGGCTGCACTGGTGCTGGGCAGTGGCAAACGCCGGCAGGCCCAGCCGCGCCGCCTCGCCGAGTGCCTCGGCATGGCGCCAGGCGGCGTAGTTGCACTGACCGATGTGGCGCACCTTGCCCTCGCGCACCAGCGGCGCGAAGGCTTGCAGGATTTCCTCGGCCGCTACCTGCGGGAAGGGAAAGTGCAGCTGCAGCAGGTCCAGGTAATCGGTGTCCAGGCGCCGCAGGCTGGTCTCGCAGTGGCTGCGGATGCGCGCGGCGACCGACTCGCCGGCGGCCATGTTCAACAGATTGCACTTGCTGGCCAGGATCACCTCGCCGCGCCGGCCGGCCAGGGCCTTGCCCAGAAACTCCTCGCTGCGGCCGTCGTTGTAGATGTAGGCGGTATCGATGAAGTTGACGCCCAGTGCCAACGCGCGGTGCACGGTAGCGATGCTGGAAGGCAGGTCCTGGCGCGGCGGGCCGAACACGTTGCCGCCCAGGCCGACGGCCGAGACCTTCAGGCCGGTGTTGCCCAGTTGTCGGTATTCCATGCTGCTTGTCTCCTCTCGAAAATGCCGGAAATTCGATTCTGCGCCGGCTCGCCGATCAGTTCTCGTCCACGCCGCGCGGGATGAAGAACGGCTGCCCATGCTGCAGCAGGCCGGCAAACGCCGGATAGCGAAACACGCTGCTGGTCGAGCGCGGCTCCAGCAGCAAGGGCACCAGACGGCGGTGGCTGCCCGATAGTGGCACACGCAGGGCACCGGCCGGGATGAGGCGGCGGTGGTTGACTTCGTCGATCCGCTGGCAGGCCGCCTCGGGCACGTCGCCGCCGGCG